>JBBIHV010000027.1:0-17470 GCA_037446835.1 Sunxiuqinia sp.
TGTTTCCCTTATCAACTTCAGAAAGAGAAACATGGAACAATCGATTTATACAAACGCTCTTATTCACGAAACTTCGCCGTATCTGCTGCAACACGCGCACAATCCGGTGAACTGGCAGCCCTGGGGCGAAGCGGCCCTGAATCGGGCCAAATCCGAAAACAAATTATTGCTGATCAGCATTGGCTATTCGGCCTGCCACTGGTGCCACGTGATGGAGCACGAATCATTTGAAGATCAGGAGGTTGCCCGAATCATGAACGATTATTTTGTGTGCATCAAAGTCGATCGTGAGGAACGGCCTGATATTGACCACATTTACATGACAGCCGTGCAACTGCTGACCGGACGAGGCGGCTGGCCGCTCAATTGCATTGCTTTGCCCGATGGACAGCCAATTTGGGGCGGAACCTATTTCCCGAAAGAAAATTGGATTGAAGCATTGGAAACCGTGTCAAAATTTTATGCGGAGAACCCTCAGAAGACGAATGAATATGCCGATAAATTACAAAACGGAATTGAGCAGAATTCGCTGATTCCCATTTCCGGAGAACGCCTGAAGACGGACCCGGAATTGATTAGCGGCATGATAAAGAGCTGGAAAAATTCGTTCGACACGCAAAACGGCGGAACGAAAGGCGCGCCAAAATTCATGCTTCCGAACAATTGGCAATTCCTGCTTCAGGCCGGAACCCAACTTCAGGATAAAACTGTATTGGCCCAGGTAAAACTGACGCTTCAGAAAATGGCTTTCGGAGGAATTTACGATCAGGTGGGTGGCGGTTTCGCCCGCTACTCGACCGACGAAACCTGGAAAGTGCCGCACTTCGAGAAAATGCTTTACGACAACGCGCAACTCCTCACGCTTTATTCTGAAGCATATAAAACCAACCCGAATCCGCTGTACAAACAGGTGGTTTCCGAAACAGTCGATTTTCTAAAGCGCGAACTGCATTCTCCTGAAAACGGGTTTTATTCGGCGCTGGATGCCGACAGCGAAGGCGAAGAAGGCAAATTCTACCTGTGGGAAAAACCGGAACTGGAGCAGATTTTAGGAACAGGTTTCAAACTTTTCAGCGATTATTTTAACGTAAACCAACTCGAATTCTGGGAAGACAATCAATACATTTTGATGCGGACTGAAGATGACCGGGCATTTGCTGACCGGCATCAACTTTCGCCTGAAGTTCTGGAAAAGCGAATCGCAAACTGGAAATCGAAGCTGCTTGAAGCACGAAGCAAGCGCGTTCGGCCCGGACTGGATGACAAAATACTCGCTTCGTGGAACGCCATGACCGTCACGGGTTTAATCAGCGCTTACACGGCTTTCGGAAATCAGGAATATCTCGGGCTGGCGCTTGAGAATGCCCACTTTCTGAAGCAAAAGTTGACGGATGAAACCGGCGGAATGTTCCATTCCTACAAAAACAATCAGGCTAAAATAGCTGGATTCCTTGAGGATTATGCGTTCACGATTGAAGCTTTTACCGCCATTTTCGAAGCCACCGGACAAAAAGAATGGCTCGGTTCAGCTCGACAACTAACCGAAATTGCCTTTGAGGAATTTTTCGATGAGCAGAAATCAATTTTTTATTTTACCGCGAAGAATCAGACCAACCTGATTACCCGAACGATTGAAATTCACGACAACGTCATTCCGGCGTCCAACTCTGTGATGGCCAAAAATTTATTCCGGCTGTCGTATTTGCTCGACAACCCGGAATACCTGGAAACTGCCCGAAAAATGCTCGAAATGATCAGCGGAAATATCGGCGAATACCCTTCTGGATACAGTAATTGGAGCCAATTATTGCTGAACTTGACCGGTTCTCATTTTGAAATCGCGATTGCTGGTACTGAAGCCGCGAAACGACTTCAGGAATTGCAAAAATACCATTTGCCGCAGGTTGTTTTTTGCGCCGGAACTGTTGAAAACAATTTGCCACTGCTTCAAAACCGGTTTGTTCCGGGGAAAACGCTGATTTACATCTGTCAGGATAAAAGCTGCATGTTGCCGGTTGAAACGGTTAAGGAAGCGCTTTTGCTGATTCGAAAGGAACAGCAATAAACCGGGCATCTGGCAAGGGCAACAATTTTGAATTTGGCAGAATCTGTTTGGAATGACCTGGCATTTCCGTATTTTGCAGTCAAAACCAAAATTCAAATCAAAATCCATGAAGTCGTTTCCAATCCTGATTTTTTGCCTGATCGTGATGAATTCCTTTGGGCAAGCTGATAAACAACGCCTCGAACGCGAATTGTTCAATCTGCCCAACGTTTCATTTTCCGATGTTTCAAAACCCGGCGACCCTTTCCTGACTTATGACTTGATGGTAAAACAGCCCATCGACCACCAGCATCCGGAGAAAGGACATTTTTATCAGTATGTTCAGTTGCGCCACCGCGGCTTCAACCGGCCAACCGTCATCGAAACGCATGGCTATCAGTTGTATAAGAATAAAAATGAAGTGGAACAAATTCTGAATGCCAACGATATTGGCGTTGAATACCGTTTTTTTGGCAAGTCGGTTCCCGATTCGATGCAATGGCAATATTTGACGATTGAACAGGAAGCGGCCGACCTTCATGCCATCAACCAGTTGTTCAGGCAAATTTATAAAGGAAAATGGATCAGCACCGGAATCAGCAAAGGCGGTCAAACCACACTTTTCTACAAATATTTTTATCCTGAAGATGTGGACGTGGCCATTCCGTATGTTGCGCCCATTGATAACAACCTGGAAGACACCCGCATTTACACGTTTCTCGATACGATCGGAACGCCGGAATGTCGCCGGAAAATACTCGACTTCCAGAATTTTTTGCTTAAAAATGAAGACAAAGCAGTTGAAAAACTGAAATGGTACGCCAAAGGCGCCGGTTTGAAATTCAAATACACCGGAAATATTGGTAAATCATTTGAATACGCGGTACTGGAATATTCCTTTTCGTTTTGGCAGTGGGGCCGTTCGTGCGACAGCATTCCGGTAAACAAATCGCTTGATACCTACCTGAACGAACTGCTGAAAACCTCGAACATTGCCTTTTTCTCGGATGCCGAAATGAATCAGTATGCGCCACATTATTACCAGTCGGCCACCGAAACCGGTTATTACAGTTACAACATCGAACCATTCAGAAAACAGCTGCATTATTTCACCTCGAACCCGTCGGCCATTTTCCCGCCAAAAGGTGTGAAATTTACACCGGCAACCTGCGCGTTGAACGAAAAACTTCAGGAATGGCTGAAAACGAACGGCAACAACATCTTATACATTTATGGCGGCAAAGATACCTGGTCGGCAGCGCGGGTGCTGGTTTCCAGTCAGGTAAACTCCAAATCGTTTCTGATTCCGGGCGCTAATCACGGAACTGCCCGGATAAAAAATTTGCCTGAAGCGATGAAGCAGGAATTCGTTGGAAAAATTAAAGATTGGACAGGACTGGATTGCAAAGTGGACGTACTAAATGGGAAATGAGTAAGCAATCCGGAATTTGTTTGTGAAACTTCTGCATAGAAAACAGTTTGAAATTCTTATAAAACGGGAACCAGTCATCACCGACCTGAAGCAGGCGGTGTCATTCAAAAAATAGTATTTATCCTTTTCCAATGACCATTGGCTTTTTTCGGTTCATTGAAAGGGAAAGGAAAAACCCGGGAAATATTTCAATCAAAAAAAGGCAACAGAAATTGCTGCCCTTTTTGGATTTTCAGGAGGCAGGAAAAAGGCTGAAAGGCTTAGCGGCAAATCCTTTCATTTGCTCAATTACAGTCTTTTGGCTACTTTCGCCGAAAAAAAACAAATACGTCCATGTCCTGGAAAACAATAGTTTTTACTGTTCTTGCTGTTCTGCTGGTAATTTTCACCATCCAGAACCAGTTGCTCATCAACCTTAAATTTCTCCATTGGGAACTGACCGGTGTCCCGCTGGTTGCTGTCCTGATTTTCGGACTGGTTTTTGGCTTTTTACTGGCCCTGATGTTGCAACTTCCAAGAATTATCAAGCTGAGGCGGGAATTGAAAAAAGTAGTGCGCGAACTTGAAAAAAGCGAAAAAATTGTGGCCGACAAAGATGAGGAAGTAACTTCGGAAGGAGTGAGCATGGGAAGCGATTACGAAGGTGGATTTTTTAACGAAAGACAATGACACAACATACAGGCATCCTACTCAGCGCAGCCTATTTTGCGCCAATCCGTTATTTTTCGAAACTGGCTGTTTATCCTGAAATTTACATCGAGCAGCACGAAAATTTCATCAAACAGACCTATCGGAACCGGGCTGTTATTTTAGGCGCGAACGGCCCAATCCCACTAATTGTGCCGGTTGAAAAAGGCCGCGGGCAGAAAAAAATTAAAATAAATGATTTGCGCATTGCCTACGACGAAGCCTGGCAGCGAAACCACTGGCGCACCATCTTTTCGGCCTACAACTCCTCCCCTTTCTTCGAATATTATGCCGACGATCTGGAACCTTTCTTCCGGAAGAAATTTGGCTTCCTGTTCGATTTCAATCGGCAAATCACCGAAACGATTCTTGAAATCCTGGAAATTCAGGTCAGATTAAACCTGACGGAAGATTTTGAAAAAGTTCCTGAAAACTGTCTGAATTTCAGGGAACAAATCAGCCCGAAAGCGAACAGGATGGCCGGAGACCCAGATTTTGCCCCTCAAAAATACACGCAGGTTTTCGCCGAAAAGTTCGGGTTTGTCGCCGATTTAAGCATCCTCGATTTGCTGTTCAACGAAGGGCCGTCGGCTCATTCAATATTGCTGTCGAGTTTCAGGGAATAAACGTTTCCTGAACCTTTCGAGCCGGTAACCGGTTTTTAATGTCCGGAGAAACTTATCGAACAGGTAAATCGCATCAATTTTTCAATTTGGAATAATCGCCCGCACCAATTGGTCAGATTTTTTCTGAACTTTAGCATTTCAAAATAACCACGACCAAAATGAAAATGAAAACTGTCACATCCGTACTTGCCCTGATTACGTTGCTTTTCGGATGCACTTCAGAAAAAAAACCAGCCTCACAAGTCATTACTTTAGCAAACGGAACAATTGAAATCGGCATTTTACCTGCCGTTGGTGGACGTATGGTAAGGGCATCGTTGGTTGGGGCCGCAAACATCCTTCAGTCAGATTCAACACAATGGAACGAAAGCCCCGACAAACGGCCTTCACTGAACCCAACGGCCCCTTTCAAAGCCTACAACGGGCATACCACCTGGCTAAACCCGCAATCGGAATGGTGGACCAAACAGGATTCTTTTCCACAACTAAAAAATTCACGTTCGGCCTGGCCACCCGATCCGTACCTGGACCTCGCACCCTATCGGGTCATCAGCCAAAAGGGCAACGAAATAAAATTATTGGGGCCGAAAAGTCCGTTTTCGAAGGTGCAGTTTACTAAAACGTTCAGGATAGCCGGAAATAAAGTTTATTTATCAACTGTGGCACGCAACATCAGC
This sequence comes from Sunxiuqinia sp., assembly GCA_037446835.1. Taxonomy (GTDB): domain Bacteria; phylum Bacteroidota; class Bacteroidia; order Bacteroidales; family Prolixibacteraceae; genus Aquipluma. Next base: position 5,467 of record JBBIHV010000027.1, read on the forward strand.
CGCGATACGGTGAGCTGGGGCTTGTGGCAAAACACACGCATGAATGGCTGGGACGCCGTTTTTGTGCAGGCCCTACCTACCGAATTGCTGCGCACCGAATACAACGCAATCCCGAACATACGTAAACCGGAACTTCGCTATACCAGCGATTTTTACACCTACGATGCCACAATGCCCGGGCCACAGACCGCTTACAAATCGAAATCGTTTTTTGCCGTTGGAACACCCTTGATTGCCGGGCACCATCAGAAACAATGGCTCATAATCCGAAGCAAGGGCATCGACACCGAATTGATCCATCCGGAGCAGGCTCGTGTTGAACTTTATGTTGAGAATTCGGCAAAACCGGCCAACGATTTGCAGGAACTCGAAATGCAGTTTGCCTACGAAAAAATTGCCCCCGGAGACTCTATCGAAGCCGCTGAAGATTGGGAAATACTGTCTGGCAGCAACTCATCGGACAAAAACCAGTTGCTCGAAGAATTGAGGGGAAAATTGAAATAGGATCACCATTCCCAAATTTAGCTATATCGCCGATTAATGGTCAACCAGTCTAAATTTTTGCCTGAAGGATGCCTTTTCAAACAGGCTTGCCCGGTCGCCCAAACCTTCGCCTCCGTTGAAACCGCCACCCCGCATACCACCACCCGACCGACCTCCACTGAATCCCCCCATTCCGCCACCCATGCGGCCTCCACCACCCGAAATTCCACCGCCACGCATTCCGATGCCTGTTCTGTCGCCTCCTCCGTAACTTCTACCTTTGAATTTTTAACGAAAATGATACTCCGGAAAAAAAAATCTGGTTCTTTGGGAGCCGGATTTTCAACCGTTATTTGCAAATATTTTATCAGAACGAATGATCCATTAATGTTTTCGGTAAAAATACTTTCCGGTAATCAGCAACCCGGTGAATACAAACACACCGAACAGCAAACTGCTCAAGGCAACCTGCATTCCTCCGGAAATGATGTGCCCGCTGGTGCAACCGCCCGCCATTCTTGCCCCGAAAAGCAGAATAAAACCACCGACAAAGGCCCAGATAATTCGTTTGGCAGGCGAATTCCCTTCGGTTTTCGACCATCCGGAATAAATCAATTGAATTTTAAAATCCTTCCGGAGTAAAGAAATTACCAGTCCGGCAAGAAAGGCGCCAATCAGGAAAATCATTTCCCAGTTTCCGGGTTTCTGAACGGAGGCAAAATAATCGTTTTGGGTGAGGCCAGCCATTAAATCACCTACATACGGATAGCTGGTTGAAGCGCCAATCGGGCGGTTGAATACCGAAGTCAAGAACACGATAGCATCCAGAATGGCCAGTAAAATACCGGCATACAGCCAGCCATAGCTCTTCTTATTTTCCAGCTTATTCAACCACAAGGCAATTCCGACAAGCGCCAGTCCAAAAACAAAAAGGAGGAAGTAAAACAGCGGCCCGCTTCCTACGGCGCTGTGGAGCGAAATTTCTCCCAAATTAGGGCCCAGCAAACCTTTAACAGAAGGTTCAGCAAGGGTGTAGGCAACCCCACCAAAAATTCCACCGACGATTCCGACCGCCGCATCCAGCGAACCTTCGCCCAACGAAACGGCCATGGTTCCGGGGCAATAACCCAAAATAGCCATGCCAGCTCCAAAAATCAGTCCGCCCAAACTGATGCCGACAAAAATCAGCGGTTTCATGTGGTATGTCGCCAATCCCATCCCAATTTCAATGTTCAGGAGAATGGCGCCGACACCAATTGCCACCAGAATGGCCTTGGCTACGGCATAGTCTTCAAGTCGCGCCATCCCACTGATGGTGTTGTACTTGTTTAGTTTGGCGCTTTGCAAAATTGCTCCGAAAAGGAACCCAAAAACGAGAATTAAACTTGTCATATTTATAAAATTAATTGATTGTCAGAAAATAATTTAGATCGTGCAATTTACAACTATGCAAAGAACCCATAACTTTAAAAAATGTTTTGAACTTATGTGCAAGTTTTCGACAATTTTGGTGTCAAAACAGCTATATTCAAATTTCACAATTTCGCATGGACGAAGCCCAACTGATAACAGGAATTCAACAAGGCGACCACAAAGCATTTCAACTGCTGGTTGAAAAATATCAGCGCAAGGTTGTGAATACCTGTTTGGGTATTGTCCACAGCAAAGCCGATGCAGAAGACCTGGCTCAGGATGTTTTCCTGGAGATATTCCGGAACGCCGGAAATTTCAGGGGCGAAGCCAGATTGTCAACCTGGTTGTACCGGATTGCAACGAACCGTTCGCTGAATTTTATCCGCAACAACAAGCGAAAACGATTCATCCAGTCGCTGGAAGAAGCTTTTTCCGGCGGAAGAAACCGAAGCAGTGAAATTTCGGCTCATCGCGGCGATGAGCCCGACCACCAAATTACGGGGCAACAGCGCACCGACCTGCTCCACCGTGCCATCGACCGCTTGCCCGAAAAGCAAAAAGTAGCATTTACATTGAATAAATATGAGGAATTACCGTATCAGCAAATTGCCGATGTCATGGAAATCTCGCTGGCTTCGGTCGAATCGCTGATTCACCGTGCAAAAAAGAACCTTCAGGAGCAACTTTATGACTGCTACAAAAAAAAGTGCATTTAAACGCAAGTTTTACAATTCATTGGTGTCAAACTTAAAACGAAAAAAAAGATGAACTGCAAGAATTTCCATAACGACCTGATTTTTTATCTCGACCAGGAACTGCCGGGGGAAAGAATGGACGCTGTCAGGAAACATTTAAATGAATGTGCCGACTGCCGCGGTTTTCTTGCCATGCTGAGCGCAGAAATGGAAGTAATTGACGCAGAAAAACATCAGCAGGTTTCGCCATACTTTTTTACACGGTTGAGCGCAAGACTGGATGAAAAGCCTGAATTTCAGGAAAGAAACATCTGGGAAAGACTGGTGCAACCGGCATTCTTTTCGCTCATCCTGATTGCGGCCATTTACGGAGGATTGCGTGTAGGCAGCATGGCTTCGGCGCCCCATTCGCCCAAACCGGTCGAAAACGTTCTGCCGTTTGTGAACGACTTTGCCGACGAACCCATTGAAACCTTTTTACTCGACAAACTATGAATGCTGATAACCAACACCGCATATTAATCTGGATCATTGTTATCCTGGTGGCCACCAACCTTTCGACTATCGGTTCGTTTTATTATCACCGGATCACCGAATTGAAAGCCGCTGCGATAAAACAGGATGAACAGACAACCATTCCAGGTGACCAGCGCACCCGTTTTTTCAGGGACGAATTAAACCTCAATCCGGATCAACTCGATCAGTTCCGCGAAATCAACCGCACATTTAACCGTACAGCCCGAGGCATTGAAATGAATTTGGCACAACTGCGTGAAGACCTCATTAATGAACTGGGCGCCCAGCACTCCGACACCACGCGGCTGGACAAAATAGCCACTGAAATCGGCGAAAATCACCGTGAACTTAAGCAGGTAACCACCACGTTTTACCTGAATATGAAGAAGATTTGCAACACAGCGCAGCAAGCAAAACTAAACAGCATTTTTCAATCGATGCTAAATAAAGACAGCCAGGTCAACCTTCCTCAACAAGGTAATGGAAGAGGCCGATGGCGTAACAAATAAAACAACCATTTAAATATTAAAATTATGAGAACAAGCCTGTTAAACCGGTTTGCAGGGATACTTTTGGCCCTGACCGTAACTGCCGTAAGCGCAGTTTCAAGCAACACTTTTGAAGGAAAAGGCCGCAACAGTGCAGCAACCGCAAACTGTATCAACCGGATTTCCGGACTGAGCCAGGACCAGAAAGACCAGATAACAACCCTGGCAACGCAGCATCAAACAGCCATGAACAAACTCCGCGAAAAACGGCAATCGACCACCGATGTGAGCCAAAAAGACCAGATCCGGAAACAAATGGATGCGCAAATCGAAAGTCACCGGAATGCAGTCCGGGCCATCCTGAACGCTGATCAGCAAAAACAGTTCGATCAGCTCCCACGAAACGGAGGAAATCAAGGCTACGGCAAGGGAAAAGGCAATCAGGCCAGGGGCTCCGGAAATTGCACAGGCCGGGGAAATGGAAGAAGAGGTCGTTAAATTTATAGTTTTTCTAACAACAATTAAAAACAAAGAAAATGAGAACAAGAAACAATTTTTCAGGGTTAGTGCTGATTTCAGCTCTGGTTTTTGGGTTTGTATCGTGCAGCGAATCGCCAATTGCACCACAAAACGATTTAGCACTGAAGTCGGCCACCATCAGTACACCAACCGTTTTTCCTGACCTGGTTTCAGGAGAAGAAACCGGAATTCTGCAAATGCGTGAGGAAGAGAAAATGGCCCACGATGTTTATGCCGGTTTTTATACCAAGTGGGATCTGCCAGTTTTCCAAAACATTTCGGAAGCCGAAACAACGCATTACAATGCCATGCTCACCCTGATTACAGCGTATAAACTAACCGATCCGTCAACCGGAGTTGTCGGAACGTTCACCAACCCTGCAATCGGCGAGTTGTATGCAAAACTGGTTGCTGCAGGTACCGTTTCCGCTGCGGAAGCCCTGAAAACCGGCGCGTACATCGAAGAGTATGATATTCTCGATCTTGAAAAACTGATCGCTGCCACCGAAAATTCGGCAATCATCCAGATTTACAGCAGCCTGTTGCGTGGATCACGGAATCATTTGCGCTCATTTGTGGCTACACTGGCAAACTACAATGTGGTTTACGTTCCCCAAATAATGACTCCAGAAACTTTTGATGCGATCATCAATTCACCCATGGAATCGGGGAATCAGAATGGCTTGCAAAATGGAAACGGAAATAAAAACGGTCAGAACAAAGGAAAAGGAAAGGGAAATGGCGGTTCAGGAAATGGGAAAGGAAATTCGGGCCAGGGAAATAGTGCAAACAAAGGCGCCGGAAATGGCACTGGCTCCGGAGTTTGTGTCAACGGATAAAATTCTGAATTAATCGATCAGTGCGAACAAACCGAGAGGCTCTTCATTCAATTGAAGGGCCTTTCGTATTTTACTGTACCTTTTTGCCACGCGTTTGCGCATTTTTGCTCCAAAATTACATCCCCAGGCTTCAACAATGAAGTTCCGGAGTGGAATTACTGATCAGATGACTTGAAGTCATCTGATCAGTTGAAAAAGAAAGTTTAAATCTTCTTCCCTATATAAAACACATAGCCGTAAAACACCTTGTATTTGGCATACAATTGTGCTTCGTGCCGTTGGTTGGCCACCAGTTCTTCGGCAGTCTGGTTGCCCGCATATTTCTTAAGGAAGACTTCCTGTGCCAAAACTTGCGGAACATAGAAATTCTCGGTCCAGCAGTTTTCGGGCAAAATAAACGATGCCACTGGAACATAACCGGCATTTTGCATTTGGGTCATCTTGTTCGGGATGGTATCAATTTCAGGATAGGCATCCATCCAAAACTGTTCGATTTCAGCGGGACGCTCATTCGTAAACCAGGAGGCTTCGGTAACAGCCAAGAAGCCTCCGGATTTCAGGAACTTTCGCCATTCGGTCAATCCCCGAACAAAACCGATGTTGTAAATAGCGCCTTCCGACCAAATCAGGTCTAATTCTTCCTCCTGAAATGTAAGGCTGTCCATTGATCCAACGATGCCCCCTACTCTTTCCTGAAGATTCAGCTTCGTCGCATTTTGGTTGAACCTGTTGATGAAATCGGGGAACAAGTCGATCCCGGTGATCTGACCGGGTGCATTTTGCGCTAGAATCATGGTTTGTCCGCCTGTTCCACAGCCCAAATCGACGATGCGCGATTCAGGAGTTAAGTGGTCTATAAAACTCAGCGCTTTAATGGTTGCCTCGGGACTGCCGGGGCCTTGACGTTCTATACTTGAAAAATATTCGCAGATTAAACGAAAGTCGAAATCGTGGATTGATTTATTATCGTTACTCATGATATTTAAATTGTTACGGCTGACAAAACAAACAATCATATCTTGCCATCCAAATTTTTAATAAAGTGAAAACATGAAAATAACTCCGACCAGAACAGGCCTGAGTTTACAAATGGATAACCGTGGGCTGAACACCTCTAAGGTTATTTACTTCACACGATCCGAAATAAATTTAAACATCCAAGGGTTTTAGTGCTGCAAAAATAAACATTTATACAATATCGAAGGCTTCAATCAAAGTAAAACCCTATATTTTGCGATTTTAGCTGAGGTACCTTTCGAAAACCTCCACCAACTCTTTGGGAGCCACCGGGCGTCCGGTTTGAGCATTGATGGTAACCGCGGTCACTTTCCCTTTTACAATCAATTTTTGATCGGGCAGACGGTAAATGTCCTGCAAAAAGACAAACTTCAGATTGCCTTCGCGGACCACGTTCACCTTACACACAAACCGATCGCCACTTTTTAATGGCGATTTATAGTCAATTTCAACGCGTATCACAACGGCATCGATCCCTTCGTTGTGCATTTGGGCAAAGTTCAGTCCCACATGTTCCAGAAATTCATGACGCGTGTGTTCCAGGTAATTCTGGTAAACCGCGTTATTCACAATACCCTGAAGATCACATTCGTAATCGCGCACTTTAAAAGGTAGTTCAAAGACAGAATCCATAATCCGTAAAATTTAGAGAGGATAAAAGTATCAAAATCTTAAAAAATCAGTAATCTTCCTCCAAAAATCGCCTTGTTTTAACATTGGAAGAAAAAGTCAGGAGCAACCCGCGTTTTACAGGTTTTACACTATTTTTGCCCGACATTTTTAATGACCAATGAAATATCTGATCATTCTCTTTTCTTTATTTCTCCTGACATCGGGAACTCCTCCGGATACCTTCCGGGAGAAACAGCTGAGCTACTCCCGGGTCAGGGAAGCCTATTCCAATAAAGAAAAAGCCGTTACTAAAACGCTGGCCGATCACGGCATTTCGCACGACAGCCTTCAGATTTACCTTCGGGCTTTCAAAACCGAAAAAAAGATAGAGTTGTGGGCCAAAAACACCTGCGATTCTGCATTTACCCTAATCAAGGAATTTTCTATCTGCGAAATATCGGGCACAGTCGGACCGAAAAGGCGTTCCAGCGATTTACAGGTTCCGGAGGGATATTACCACATCTCCGAACTGAATCCTTACAGCCGGTATTTCCTGTCGATGAAGATCAACTATCCGAATGCCTCAGACAGTATCCGGGGTGTGCGTGGCCATTTGGGCAACCTCATCTACATTCATGGAAATTGCGAATCGTCGGGCTGCATCTCTATTACTGACGAAAAGATTAAAGAACTGTTTGTTTATTGCATTGAAGCCTACAACAGCGGCCAACAGGAAATTGACATTACCATTTTCCCCGCTAAGTTGAACGATACCAATTATACCCGTTTAACAAAAGGATACAGCAAGAATAAAGATAAAATCAGCTTATGGGCCGACCTCAAAAAGAGCTACGATTTGTTTAACCGGAAAAAAGTCCCGCCCATGGTTAAGTTCCTTCCTGACGGAACGCATGAGGTGAATTGAGTTTCATTAAAACTTGTATCTTTGAATAAAAATCAATGATATGATTGAATTGAATCAAATATTGCTGTATCTCGTATCCAACAAATCGCGACTTGAGAAAGAATACCATTTGAAGAAGATTGGCGTATTTGGTTCTATGGCAAGGGGAGAACAGAATAAGAAGAGCGATATAGATTTGATTGTAGAATTTGAAGAAAATACTCCTGATTTATATGCAATAAAGCAGCGACTTAAAAACGAAATTCAGACAAAATTCAATTTGCCGGTTGACATTTGTCGGGAAAAGTACATTAAACCCATTTTCAGAAACCAAATAATTTCCGAAGCAAAGTATGCTTAACGTTTCACATCGGGATTATAGTTGCATTCATAATATGCTTGAATCGATTCAGAAAATCCAACTATATTCGGACAAGTTTAATAATGCGGATGAGTTTTTCGAGGACTCTCTTGCATTCGATGGAACAATGATGAATTTTATCGTAATCGGAGAAATGGTTGAAAAATTGTCGGATAATTTGATTTCAAAAACCGACAATGAAATTAATTGGACGAAAGTAAAAAGCTTCCGAAATATAATTGCCCACAATTATTTCGGAATTGATGCTGAAGAAGTTTGGCAAATAATAAACGGAAGCCTTGTTAGCCTTAAGAAGCAATTGGAGAATTTAATTCAGTAAAATCATATGTCTAATTAAAAGAACTTCTGTTATCGGATCGAAAGAATGAAGTAAATTGATTAATTTGATCCCTTTCAATCCAAAAGAGATACCTGAATGTACCCGAATTTCATCAATCATATCCGCAAATACGTTGAAGTCGATGAACTTTCAGTCGCACTTTTAAATCAATACGTCATTCCCCTGAAATTAAAGCGAAAGGAATTTTTACTGAAAGAAGGTCAGATTTGTCATTCGTTGTACTTTGTTGAGAAGGGGTGTTTAAAAATGTATTTTATCGACGACAAGCTAAACGAACAGATTACCCAATTTGCATTGGAACATTGGTGGATGGCCGATCATTTCAGTTTCATGGACAGAAAACCGTCACCCTACTTTATTCAAACCATCGAAAAATCAGAAATTCTGGCAATTAATTCATATTCGTTTGAAGCCATGCTCCGGGAACTTCCGCAAATGGAGCGCTATTTCAGGATTGTTATGCAGCGGGCTGTGGCGGCCTCTCAGCTCCGCAATAAATACTTGTACGAAATGTCGAAGGAGGAATTTTTCCAGCATTTCAGTACTTCATTCCCCGAATTTGTTCAGCGTGTTCCGCAATACATGATTGCTTCTTATCTGGGACTGACCCCTCAATATGTCAGCGAACTCCGGAAAAAGAAGGTTTAATGTAATTTCTTAAACCAGCTTAATTTTTTTGAAGTGTATATCGGATAGTTTTGTAGTCACAAACCATCTGATAATAAATAACGAATATGAGCGAAAATAAAAAGCTATCCGAAAAATTCCATGAAGTGTTGCAGCACGAAGGAGTTGTTTCTATTGTATCCTGGGGCGTTGAGCCACATGTGGTGAATACCTGGAATTCGTTTCTGGTGATAACCGAAGATGAGCGGATTCTGATTCCGGCATACGGATTCCGGAAAACAGAGAAGAATGTGAATGTTAACAACCAGGTAAAACTTACGCTGGGAACCCGTGAGGTTTTGGGTTATAAAGACTATCCGGGAACTGGTTTTCTGGTAAACGGAACCGCCCGATATATTTCATCAGGAGACGAATACGACAACATGAAAGAAAAATTTTCGTTCCTGACCAGAGTTCTGGAAATAACCGTCGATAAAGCCAAACAAATGCTTTAATCAAAAGCCCCATCCCCAGCCCTTCCCCGAAAGGGAAGCGAGCTTGGATAATAGAAACTCGTAACACTTGATCTTTTTTAGAGCAATTGCTACGAGTTTCAGTATTGGCAAGTCCCCCTTGGGGGATTTTAGCGGCTTTAGTTTTAGTTTTTAGCAATCCAGTCGGCAATCCAGTCGCCCACTTCCGAAGTGGAATATGGTTTTTCGGTAGAGATGTCAACGGTAACCACTTTGGCATCGAGCGAGGCATCAACCGCTTTGCGGATAATGGCGCCTTCGTCCATCAGGTTAAACGCGTATTCGAACATCATGGCAGCCGACAGAATGGTTGCAACAGGGTTGGCAATGTTTTTACCGGCAGCCTGCGGATACGAACCATGGATTGGCTCAAACACCGAAGTGTGAATTCCGATGGAAGCCGATGGCGATAATCCGAGTGAACCGGTAATCACGCTGGCTTCGTCAGTCAGAATATCGCCGAACATGTTTTCGGTAACCATTACGTCGAAGTTTTTGGGCCACTGAATAATCTGCATGGCAGCATTGTCAACAAACATGTATTCGGTAGTTACTTCAGGATACGAAGGCGCCATATCCTGAGCCACTTCGCGCCATAGACGCGAGCTTTCCAACACATTGGCTTTGTCAACAACCGTTAGTTTTTTGTTGCGTTTCATCGCATACTCGTAGCCCAGTTTCAGGATACGTTCCACTTCGGCTCGAGTGTAAGTACACGTGTCGAAAGCCGTATTTCCGTTGTCGAGACGGCCTTTTTCTCCGAAATAAATACCACCGGTTAATTCGCGGATGGCCACAAAATCGGCGCCTTCAATCAGTTCGCGGCGTAACGGCGATTTGTGCAGCAACGACGGGAAAGTCACCACCGGACGAATGTTGGCGTACAATCCCAGTTTTTTGCGCATCAGCAACAAACCCTGCTCGGGGCGCACGGGCGCTTTCGGATTGTTGTCGTATTTCGGGTCGCCAATGGCGCCAAACAAAACCGCGTCCGATTTCATGCACAATTCGTGGGTTGAATCGGGATACGGAGCTCCCAATTCGTCGATGGCACAAGCGCCGGTCAGCGCAAATTCGTATTCGAGTTCGTGGTTGAATTTGGCAGCAACCACTTTAACTACTTTCATGGCCTGATCAACGATTTCAGGACCAATCCCGTCGCCGGGAAGAACAGCTAATTTTAACTTCATATTTTTGGTTTTATTTATTTCTTTTTAGAACATGTCCGTTAGCTAAAGCCGAACGGGCAATGGATATACTTCTTTTTTAACTGCAAGAACCTCCATTTTTGAAATCCTATTTTTTGCCGTCTGCTTCAGCTGACGGGCATGATTATCTCCAATTTATTTCATAGCCCCGAAGGCTGCAAAATTAAAATGTTTGTGCAAAACAAAAGTTTCTTTGAATCCCACTTGTTTCAATAAATTGAGCTGATACGACAAGGTTCGTGGCGTATCCTCCGATTCGTAACGATCGAGATACATTTCAACCTCTTCCGGAGAAACCTGTTTCCGGAGTTTGCTAATCCAACCATCGAGCATCATCCGGTTAATTTCGTCGGTTTCGCCAATCACGATGTCGTTTATCCAGAAAGTTCCGCCCGGCTTCAGCGCTTTGAATACTTTCGTAAAAACCGATTCCCATTCCTGATCTTCGCGCAGGTGGTGGAGGGTTGTTCCGGCAGTAATCACATCGTAAACGTTTTCTTCCAGCGGAATTTCCCGGTAATCGCCCTGAATGGCCAAAACTTTTCCTGAAATAGTTTCACGAACACGTTCCTCTGCTTTGGCCAGCATGTTGGCGCTCAGATCGATCAGGGTGCAATCCACATCCGGAAGGAAAGAAGTGACTTTAACCGCATAATTTCCACCCCCGCAGCCCAAATCCACGACCCTTTTTGCATTTGGATTAAGCAAAGCGGCTGACCGCGCCACCAGTTCCATGCACAACGGAGAATCGATGGCTGTTGTCTGTCCGGTTTCAATATCCGAAAATCGTTCAACCTGCTGATCAAAATTCCGGCGAATGGTTTCCGGAGAAGATTTTGTGTTTTGAAACGACATGTAATGTATGATCTAAAATGTCCGTCACATAAATGTGACGGCAAAGGATAGTCATCTCTTCAATAAAGGGCAGTTTATCCTTTGCCGTTCGGCTTTAGCCAACGGACACAATTTTAATGAATTTTATTTCTCAATTAAATTCAACATTCGCATGGTTGCCTTGATGGCCGCGGCAGTCTGGTCGGAATCGAGCCCACGGGTCTTGAATTCGTGGCCCAATTCCCAGGTAATCAGGGTTTCAACCAACGCATCGGTTTGTCCTCCCGGAGGAATGGTTACCGAATAATCAAGCAATTTGGGGAATGGTTTGTTCAGCCCTTTGTAAACCGATTGAATCGCGTTCATAAAGGCGTCGTACATACCATCGCCGGCAGCGGTTGCTTCGTAATTTTCGCCTTTCATCTGGAAACTGACTGTTGCGGAAGGACGCAATCCCATCGCCGAAGCCAGCGAGTAATTCACCAGTTTGATCGCCGATTCGCCGTCTTCATAATTGAGCACGTCGGCCACAATGTAGGGCAAATCTTCGATAGTCACGGTTTCTTTGCGGTCGCCCAATTCAATAATACGGTCGGTAACCAGTTTTAACGAGGC
>JBBIHV010000027.1:17570-29119 GCA_037446835.1 Sunxiuqinia sp.
TTGAGCATCGTTTCGTTCACGCGCGTTTCCATTTTCAGGTGATCTTTAACTGTGGCAATCACACTCGAAAGCGGCGCATTTCCGGCCCGCTCGCCCAGCCCGTTCACGGTGGTGTGCACCGTACGTATTCCGGCTTTGATCGCGTGGAACACATTGGCGCAGGCCAGATCGTAATCGTTATGCGCATGGAAATCGAACCGGCCTTCCGGATAAGTTTCGATCATTTCGCGGCAAAACTCGTAGGTTTCGTCCGGATCGAGAATGCCCAGCGTGTCGGGCAACATGATGCGGTCGATGTTGAGTTTCAGCAATTCGGAAACCATAAAATGAACGTAATCAGGCGAATTACGCATGCCATTCGACCAGTCTTCGAGGTAAACATTCACCCTGATCCCCAGGTCAGCAGCGTAATTAACCGATCTTTTGATGTCTTCAATATGCTGTTCCGGACTTTTGCGAAGTTGCTGCGTAACATGTTTGTATGAACCTTTACAAAGCAGGTTCAATACTTTTCCACCGGCATTATTGATCCAGTCGAGCGACACTTTGCCGTCAACAAAACCCAGAATTTCGATGTTCGGCAGGTAGCCTTTTTCCTTTGCCCATTCCATCACCCGCTTCGCCGCGAGGAATTCACCTTCAGAAACGCGGGCCGAGGCAATTTCAATCCGGTCAACTTTTACATCTTCCAGCAAAATCCGGGCGACACTCAGTTTTTCAGTGTCGGTAAACGACACGCCTGATGTTTGTTCACCATCTCTCAGCGTCGTATCCATGATGCTGAGCACCTGATTCTTAACCTCCACTACTTTTCCTGTCATAATCTTAATATAAGTAAGCCTCCCCCCAACCCCCTCCCAAGGAGGGGGCTTAAGAGAGCAAAGCTCAAAGTTATGTGATCCATTCGATCAGAACCTTTTAAAGTCCCCTCCTCCGGAGGGGATTTAGGGGAGGCTCTCAAACTCGGCAATTTCTTCTTTCATACCGACGAGGTAATCGATGTCGTCGAGTCCGTTGGTCAAACAATGTTTTTTGTATGGATTGATCGTAAAATCAGCTGATTCGCCTGTTGCTTTGATCGTGAATTTCTGATTCTGAAGATCGACCTCAAACAGTGTGTTGTTGTCGGCTTCGATGGCCGCAAATATTTTCTCCAGAAACTCAGGTGATACAACCACCGGAAGGATGCCATTGTTCAAAGCATTTCCCTGGAAAATATCGGCAAAGAAACTGGAAACCACCACGCGGAAACCATAGTCGTAAATGGCCCATGCAGCGTGTTCGCGGCTCGAACCACTTCCGAAGTTTTTACCTCCCACCAAAATCTGGCCCGAATATTTTGCCTGATTCAGCGGAAAGCTGGCAATTGGTTGGTTACTTTTATCGTACCGCCAGTCGCGAAACAGGTTATCGCCAAAACCTTTGCGTTCAACGGCCTTCAGGAAACGGGCCGGAATAATCTGGTCGGTATCAATATTTTCGATGGGCAGCGGAACTGCCGGCGATGTTAAGGTTTGAAATTTATCGTAACTCATGATTTATTATTGATGAATTATTATTTATTATTTTCCGTTTGAATTGATTTTCGGGATGCTATGAAAATTGATGTTAGTTCACGGGACTCTTTGATCAGAGGTGCTGAATTGTTTTCTGAAAGCAAATTTTCATCTGTTGCAAACTCAATCCAAAATCCACTTTCATCAGCTTCTTCAATGACAATCGATAATTTTGCTACAAATGCAGCTTTTGAATGAGCCAGATTTGCTGCATGATAATTTGCTGCAACTGAAGTAGAACAACGAATGAGTTGTCCTCGAATATGTCGGCCAAGTGGACTTTCCGGAAAACCCAAAGCGATTTTCACACAATCATGTGCAAACTTCTTTGTTCGAATTTCCAAATCCTTCTTGTTCATCTTCAATAATCAATCATCATTAATAAATAATCAATCCAAAAACTCTCTTGGATCGGTAATTTTTCCGGTTACGGCAGCGGCGGCGGCAGTGAGCGGACTGGCGAGCAGTGTGCGGGCGCCCGGTCCCTGACGGCCTTCGAAATTGCGGTTCGAGGTCGAAACCGAATATTTTCCTTCCGGAATTTTATCGTCGTTCATGGCCAGACAAGCCGAACATCCGGGTTGACGCAGTTCGAATCCGGCTGCTTCCAATATTTCAACCAACCCTTCAGCACGAATCTGTTTCTCCACTGCCTGAGAACCCGGAACAATCCAGGCCGTCACGTTGTCGGCTTTTTTCTTGCCTTTCACGAAGTTGGCGAAGGTGCGGAAATCTTCGATGCGGCCATTGGTGCAACTTCCAACGAAAACATAATCGATTTGTTTGCCCACCATTTTGTCGCCTTCGTGATAACCCATGTAATTCAACGACTTCTCGTAGGTCAGTTTGTCGTTTCCGACCAAACCGGTGCTGGTTGGAACATTCTTCGAAATGCCGATACCCATTCCGGGGTTGGTTCCGAAGGTGATCATCGGTTCAATACTGGCGGCATCAAATACATATTCGGTATCGAAAACGGCATCCGCATCCGATTTCAAGGTTTTCCAGTATGCAAGCGCTTTGTCCCAATCAGCACCTTTTGGTGCAAATTGGCGACCTTTCACATAGTCGAACGTGGTTTGATCAGGAGCGATCATACCACCACGGGCTCCACATTCGATGCTCATGTTGCAAAGCGTCATACGGCCTTCCATCGATAAACTTTCGATGGCCGATCCGGCGAACTCTACAAAGTGGCCGGTTCCTCCGGAAGTTGAAATCTGAGCGATCACATAAAGCGCAATGTCTTTGGCCGTTACACCTTTGTTCAGCTTTCCGTTTACCGAAATACGCATTTTCTTCGGTTTGGGCTGCATGATGCACTGACTGGCAAACACCATTTCCACTTCGCTGGTGCCAATCCCGAAAGCAATGGCTCCGAAAGCTCCGTGCGTTGAGGTGTGGCTGTCGCCGCAAACGATGGTCATTCCGGGTTTGGTCAATCCCATTTCAGGACCGATGATGTGAACCACGCCGTGACCTTCACTGCCTAATCCGTGATAAACGATGCCATGAGTAGCACAATTTTTCTTCAGCATTTCAACCTGGTTGCGCGACAGTTCGTCTTTAATGCTCAGGTGCTGATTGATGGTTGGCACGTTGTGGTCGGGCGTGGCCACCGTTTTCTCCGGACGAAGCACTTTCAATCCACGTTTTTCAAGCCCCAGAAATGCAACCGGGCTGGTTACTTCGTGAATTAAATGCTGGTCGATGTATAACACACTTGGGCCGCCTTCAACCTGTTTCACCACATGCGAATCCCAAATTTTGTCGAATAAAGTTTTCATAAAAAGCCTCCCCCTGACCCCCTCCGAGGGGAGGGGGAATTGACCGGGTAATTAATTATTAATTGATTAATATTCTGTTTATTTTCAATTTAAGTAGGTGAAACAATTTAATGTCGTATTTTATCCTTGACTCACCCCACGTCCGCTTGCGGACGTCCCCCCTCTCTACTTGTAGAGAGGGGAAAAGCGAGCGCTGCGAGCTTGGGGTGAGTCAATAAAACAACGAAACTGAAATGCGACATTTATTTATTCTTGAAACTTAGTGACTAAAGAAGTCCATAATCTTTCATGAAACACATATTCATTTCATGAAGTTTTAATTCTTCATTTGTATTGTGTCTTCGATATTCCGTCCAGAAAATAGTCTTCACTTTTCTGATCTTAATCTCGTGGACGGAATGTCTGTTTTATTCGTTTTCCCGGGGTTTCGCCCCGGGCTATTTGATCTTTAACCCTTTCAGGGTAATCCAATTTTCAAATCTTCATATTCCCAAATTTTCAAATCTTTTTTCCTGAAAATTGAGACTGCGACTTTTTACTCCTGAACTGCTTTTGTTCCTCCCGGAATTTTATTAATCGCGTCCAGAAAAGCTTCAACCGATGCGGTGATGATGTCGGTATTGGCTCCAAATCCATGGTAAATGGCTTCTTCATGTTTCACCTGCATGTGCACTTTCCCATAATCGTCGCTGCCGCGGGTAATGGCCTGAATCAGGAATTCTTCCAGAATCACTTTTCGATGAATGATTTTCTTCACGGCTTTCAGCGCTGCGTCAACCGGACCGTTTCCGGAGGCAGTGGCATCCAGGATTTCACCGGCAATGTTCAGACGCACATTGGCAATCGGAACCAGTCCTTTTCCGGTTACTACCTGAAGGAAATCCAGTTTCACACGGCGTTCCTTTTGGGTCATGTCGCCCAGCAAGGCAGCCACGTCGTCGTCTTTGATGTCCTTTTTCTTATCGGCCAGTTTCAGGAATTGCTCGTAAACTTCGTCAAGTTTTGCCTTATCCAATTCGAAGCCCATTACTTCCAGCCGGTGTTTCAATGCGGCGCGACCGCTGCGGGCGGTGAGCACAATGCTCGATTCGTTGATACCCACATCGGTTGGATCGATGATTTCGTAGTTTTCCCGGTTTTTCAGCACGCCATCCTGGTGAATTCCGGAGGAATGAGCAAACGCGTTGCGACCTACGATGGCCTTATTGGGCTGAACCGGCATGTTCATCAGGTTCGAAACCAACCGGCTGGTCTTGTAAATATTTTTGGTGTTGATGTTGGTATCGATGTTCAGCACGGCATAGCGGCTTTTCAGGATCATCACCACTTCTTCGAGCGATGTGTTTCCGGCACGTTCGCCAATTCCGTTGATGGTCACCTCGGCCTGACGGGCGCCATTCATAATTCCGGCGATGGTATTAGCGGTTGCCATTCCCAAATCGTTGTGGCAGTGCGTCGAAATGGTTGCCTTGTGAATATTCGGAACATGGTCGAACAGGTATTTTATTTTGGCTCCAAACTCAACTGGCAACGTGTAGCCGGTGGTATCCGGAATATTTACCACCGTTGCGCCGGCTTTGATTACGGCCTCCACCACGCGGGCAAGGTATTCGTTTTCGGTACGACCGGCATCTTCAGCATAAAATTCCACATCTTCGACATACTTTTTGGCATACCTGACGGCAGCCATCGCCCGTTCCACAATTTCGTCCTGGTTCGAATTCAGTTTGTAATTGATGTGGTAAAACGAAGTTCCGATTCCGGTGTGAATACGGCCTCTCTTGGCAAACTTTAGAGCTTCGGCGGCAACATCAATGTCTTTTTCAACTGCGCGGGTGAGGGCACAAATCGTTGGCCAGGTAACCGCTTTCGATATTTCAACTACTGAATTGAAATCGCCGGGGCTTGAAATCGGGAATCCAGCTTCGATTACATCGACACCCAATTCTTCCAAAGCACGCGCCACTTCAATTTTCTCAACGGTATTCAACTGACAACCAGGCACTTGCTCGCCGTCGCGTAAGGTGGTGTCAAAAATGTACAATCTGTCGCTCATAATATTAAATTTAGGGGCCTCCCCCAACCCCCTCCAAAAGAGGGGGCTTAAAAAAGGCATTTCAGTTTTTTAATACAACTAATTAACTAATTCAGCTTCCTTAAGTCTCCCCTTCGGGGAGATTGAGAGGGGCTATTAAAAAAAAGGCCATCCCCTGAATCGAGAATGGCCTTTAAAAGCTCTTTATAGTTTTACCCATACCATTCTCAGTCGCGCATCCAAATTAGGAGAATACCGATAATGAGACCTAGAAGGGAAATGTTAGCAAAACGTGTCATTTCTGAATAATTTGATGCAAATATGAAACTATTTTTTTTAAATGAAAACAAAACAGACTTTTTTATTCGGATTGCTAAGAAAAAGATAAAATTGTCTTAAAATTAGTCTTAGATGACTTTTTGATTTTCAGAATATTAGAAACACAATTTTCAGGAAATTGTTTAAATCGCTTTTTGATTTTATCATGAAAAACACTGAAGTTATTGCCAGCGCTTCTTGTGTGGAATAGATGCTGTCAGGTTTTCAAACGCCGACAGGTCAGGATATTTTGCTGCATAACTCCTTTTCGTCTTTTCCCCCGGCTCCTGTTTTTCCAATTCTCACAATCACGATTCCTCATTCACAACTATAAATTTTCATCAAACTCCTCACCTGCTTGCAATAGCCGCGAGCGGTAAGCATTTTGGTTTCGAATTTAAAATAGATTAAATTTGACAAAAAAAAAGGCAATGCCAAGTATCTTTGAGTATTTAGGAATCTTGATATTTTTCTATTCCAATGAGCATGAACCGATTCATGTTCATGGAAAGTATTGTGGAGTTGAAAGTAAAGCCGAATTTCTTATTGTGGATGGAAAAATAATAGAAATTAAGATTAAATCCATAAAAGGCTACAGTCCTTTGACCGGACCAAAACTCAGGGATTTTGAAGATTTTTTGGAAGCTTACTCTGATCAAATTGTTCAAAAATGGATAGATTATTTTGTATTTCACAAGGATGTTGAATTTGAAAAAATTAATACACGAATCAAATGAAAATAGTTGAAGTATATAATGATTTTCAGGTTGATCTGATTGAGATTAAGTTGGCAAATTACATTGGAGATTTTGCAATAAGGTTATTCTTCAGCGATGGGATAATGCGACTAGTCGATTTTAAGCCATTCTTAGAGAACTCTTTACACCCTTCAATACGAAAATATTTAGACGAAAACAGGTTTAAACTTTTTGAAATCGTAGATGGCAATTTGAATTGGAATAACTACGATCTGATATTCCCACTCGAAGATTTATACATTGGGAAAATTTAATTCAACCTTTCCTTTTTCCCTTTTCCTTTTTTTTAAATCACCATCAAACTCCTCACCTGCTTGCAATAGCCGCGGGCGGTAAGCAGTTTGGCATGTGGGATATCGTCCATTTTGAAAATATTGCTTCCCAATTATGTTTATAAATTAATTCATACGAAAATTAAATAAAACCCGAAAGAAAACCGTTTCGTATCGTAAATATAGAAGCATGTATCAATTCACTGAAAATCAACCGACATGGAACGCCTGATTATTTTCGCAGCACTGAGTATTCCGATAGTTTTGTTTTCGCATCGGACCTTGTTCAACTTCCGCAGTCACGGCTTTTATCGGTTCCTGAGCTGGGAGTGCATCCTGTGGTTGTTGGCTTCCAACTACCGGTTTTGGTTCGACGATCCGTTCAGCCTGAAACAAATTTTCTCGTGGATTATGCTGTTTTACTCCATTTACCCGGTTGTGGCTGGTACAATACAATTGAAAAAAGCGGGAAAGCCAGGCGGTAGCCGCGATGAAGATGCGCTTTACGATTTCGAAAAAACTTCAGAACTCGTTGATACCGGAATTTTTAAATACATCCGCCACCCACTTTATTCGTCGTTGATTTTTTTAACCTGGGGCATTTTCCTGAAAAACACCACCGTTTTTCTTTTCGTAGTCGCTTCAGGGTCAACCGCATTTCTTTATCTGACAGCCCTGTTCGACGAAAAAGAATGTATCCGGTATTTTGGCGAAAAGTATGCCGAATACATGAAACGCAGTAAAATGTTCATTCCGTTTCTGGTTTAATGCAAATGATTTCTTACTCCAATCCGGTGCAATGAATCCAATGAATAATGAGAATTGTCAGTTAGAGGAAGTACAATTTAGACAAAAGGATAGAATCACTGAAAAGCTGGAATCCATTTTTAAAGGTTTAGTTAAAATACAACTTGCTTCAATCTTGGACGTTTAGCATATACCTTTGGATATTTCAGGTGCCTGAATTTCTTTTTTCCATTCGAATCTTCAAAAACGGTAACCCTGGCTATATAAAAGTTGCGTTTCCCGTTGTAGATAGTAATCGGACGATCAACATTTCCAAGTTCAAGTTCCGAATTGAAATAAGAATTAAATATATTTTGGACTGAATCCTTTGTCTCAACAATATATTTATGGCTGGTACGATCGGTAAAGTCTTCAACAAAAATATAAAATCCGGAGTTGGAGCTTTTTTCAACTTTAGCCAACCCGGAATTGGAATTTTTCTCAACTTTTATTGAAGTAGGGCAAAACGACAAACAAAAAACAGAAATTAACAAAACATAAAGAGTTTTCATATCAATAAAATTAATGCCTTAATTTTAATTCTGCTATATATTCGTTAAAGCCTTACCCACCTTTCCTGTTTCTAAATAACGATAGCCTTGAATTCGCTCAACAAAGATTTCATTACCTAAACAATGAAACTTCGCAAAAGTAGAGAGTTTTAGCGACGAAGACGCTTTTCAATTCGCAAGTTGTGAACATTTTATGAATCTTATCAACAAAAATCACAAACCAGATAATCTGTTTTACCCCTAATTCAAGATAAAAGCCAGCAATCTTGTATAAATTAGGATAATAAACTAACTTTATAGAGCCACGAACGATATATGCGGAATGAAGCTTTCGCCAGACGGAAAAACGATGGATTTAGTAAGATAGACAAGTAATATTTGTCGGCAACTGGAGATTTAACAAAACATTAAAAGCAATTATTTTCCATTTTAAACCAAGATCAATTATGGCAAGAGTTGTAGTTTTAGGCGCCGGAATTGCGGGTCACACCGCATCAGCTTATCTGCGCAAGTGGTTGTCAAACCAGCACGAAGTCATTGTGGTTACTCCAAACCAGTATTACCAGTGGGTTCCCTCAAACATCTGGATTGGGGTTGGAAAAATGTCGGTCGATCAGGTCCGGTTTAAACTCGCCCCTCTCTACAAACGCTGGGGAACCATTTACAAACAAGCCCGGTGCACTTCCATCCATCCGGAAGGCGATCAGGTTAAATCAAAAGGATTTATACAGATCGAATACACCGACGCTGAACGGAAAGGAGAAACGGAGGAAGTTTGGTACGATTTCCTGGTGAATGCCACCGGCCCGAAACTGAATTTTGACGCCACTCCCGGGCTTGGACCGGATAAAAATTCCCTGTCAGTTTGTACCTACGACCATGCCAGCCACACCTGGGGAAAACTTCAGGAATGCTTTGAAAAAATGAAAGCCGGCGAAAAACAAAAATTTATTATTGGCACCGGGCACGCCCTTTCGACCTGCCAGGGCGCCGCTTTCGAATATATCCTGAATGTGGAGCATGAAATCAGGAAACGTGGATTGCGCGACATGGCCGAAATCAAATGGATCTCGAATGAATACGAACTAGGCGATTTCGGCATGGGTGGCGCTTTCATCAAAAAAGGCGGCTATATTACCTCAACGAAAATCTTCACCGAATCGTTTTTCATCGAGCGCGACATCGAGTGGATTAAACAAGCCGGGGTTTACAAAATCGAACCCAGCAAGGTGTTCTACGAAACACTCGACGGCGAATACAAAGAAGAAACATTCGATTTTGCCATGCTCATTCCTTCCTTTTCCGGTCATGGGATTAAAGCCATTGATAAGAACGGCGATGACATTACCCTGAAACTGTTTATGCCCAACAACCTGATGAAAGTGGACGCCGACTACACCGCAAAACCTTATGAAGAATGGAGCATCAACGACTGGCCATCGACGTATCAAAACCCGGATTACCCCAATATTTTTGCACCAGGTATCGCTTTTGCACCACCTCACGGCATATCGAAACCCTTGAAAAGCAAAAACGGGACCCCAATTTTTCCAACAGCGCCACGCACCGGAATGCCTTCAGGAGTAATGGGGAAAATTGTAGCCCAGAACATCACCGAATGGATTAAAACGGGGCATCCCAAAATGAAACACCGGGCCTCGATGGGCAAAATGGGAGCCGCCTGCATTGTTTCGGCTGGTTACGGTATGGTTAGCGGCAATTCGGCTTCAATGACCGTTTCGCCAATTGTGCCCGATTGGGAAAAATACCCAGATTGGGGCCGCAACATCAACGATACCATGGGCGAACCCGGTCTGGCCGGCCACTGGCTGAAATTGTTCATGCACTATATGTTTTTGCACAAAGCCAAAGGTTATCCGTTCTGGTATTTACTTCCGGAATAAATCCCAAATTTTAAATGAGAAATTAAAAATTTACAAATATGAAGACCGTAAAAAGAAGTTACTCGCAAGAATATTACGCACCAATGCCCACCAAAAGCACACTGTTTTGGAGGAACTTCATTCCCTGGCAACTGATTCGGTTTTTTGTTCTGAACCTGAAAATTCTCAAGATTGTGGTAAAAGGCCACTCCTGATTTTTAGTGTCTGTAAACATGAACCGGAAGCCTGGTATATAATATTGATAATCAAACATTCAGACAACTTTAATGCTGTCATTGCGTATATATTTTAGTCAAGAAAAAGTATTCAGAATGCTTCCTTTTAACCTAAAAACTTGCGCAATAATGAAAACTTCAAGATTCAAACTTCGCAATTTTCAAGGCTTAAGCAATTTATCATTAAAAAAAAATTCCATTGTTTTCATTTTAATGATATTCCTGCATTTTCACGCGAGCACTGTCAATGCGCAAAATGATTCTACAAAGAATGTGAACACCAAAATCTACCTGGTCACCACTTCCGAAGGCAACGAATTTTCAGGAACAATTCTTTATCAGGATTCAAAAGAAGTGGTGGTTGAAACCAAAAAACTTGGAAAAGTATCCATTCCGAAGTACCAGATTAAAGAAATAAGAGAAATTTCGGGAAAGGAAATTTCATCCGGCGGAGATTATGTTCCTGAACCTCGGTTTGCTTCGCGGTATTTTATCACAACCAACGGACTTCCCATCCAAAAGGGCGACAACTATATTTTATGGAACATTTACGGCCCCGACATCCAGTTCAGCATTAGCGATCATTTTGGCATTGGAATTATGACTACATGGGTGGGAGTCCCTTTAATCGGGACGGCCAAATACAGTTTTAACCTGGGTAAAAACACGAACATGGCAACCGGAATTTTACTGGGGACCGGCTCCTGGTCGAATCCCGAATTTGGATTGGCATTGCCTTATGCCGCATTAACCTATGGTGACCGGAGAAACAACCTCAATTTCTCGGCTGGTTACGGAGCTGTTTGGACGAAAACCGGAAGTGATGCGAGAGTTCTTTTTTCGATTGCCGGAATGGCAACAATAGGCAAAAAAACCAGCCTTGCTTTTGATTCGTTTATTGTTCCTGGCTCGGGAAACAATAAGAATTTTGTACTTCTCATTCCCGGCCTCCGGATACAGACCAGCCGGGGAAAAGTCTTCCAGTATGGATTCGCGGCTGCGTATCAGAAAGGGGAGAAAGTACAGGCAATTCCCGTGATTCAATGGTTTCGGAAATTCTAGGAACAGGCTGCTTTTCTCTTGAGCGAAACAATTGTGTTTGAATCGTTCAACCCCACCATCTGGACCATGATTTTCTTTTTGAAAAATTTGGTTTTTTCAGGATTCACGAAAAATCGGACTTGGAGAAACGATTTGACTACAAATACTGCAAATACAAAGTAAAAGAACCCAGCCGGGTTTCGAAGAAAAAACCGTACCATCCCATACAAAAAGGCGACAACACGTAAGCCAATCAATCTCTGTGTTTACTTCGGAAAATAAAGCCACAGGATAGTAAAGGATACAAGTGACTTTCAAATTCCCTTAATTTAACCCGGAATTCAGAAATTTCTTTAAAACAAAAT
>JBBIHV010000027.1:29219-30441 GCA_037446835.1 Sunxiuqinia sp.
GATCCGGCCAATCCGGGCCGAACCTACATGAGCGGAAAAGGCCTGAGTTTCCCGTTCCGGATCGGAAAACCGGAACGGACTCTGCTCGAACAGGTGCAGCACGAAAGCAATGTGCAAACCGCCGAAATGGTTGAGAAACTGAATGTTTTTCTGGCTGAATTGAAAGCCGGATTCACTTTTGAATTTGAAGTCCTGAAAGCGAAATACGCCAAAAACATGTTGCGCGAACGCCACATTGCCAAAGCTTTGCGCATCGCTATCGACGAAAAATTCAGCTCTCCGGAAGAAAAGAAAGCTTTTTACTTGCGGGTTTTCTCCGGAAAAGAACCGAAATCGGATTTAAACGATGTAGCCGGATTGGAAAACGAAATTCGCGGAAATCTGCTAAAAACAGGCGGAAAGGCTTTTGTTCCGGAAGATCCGAAAGCATTTTTAAGTCTGGAACAGGTAAAACAGGTGATTATCAGTGCCGGCGGAATTCCTTGTTATCCGGTATTACTCGACGATCCGAAGGGCGTTTTCACCGATTTTGAAGGCGGCAAGGAAGCCTTGTACAAAACGCTGGTTGAAAAGAAAATATACAGTTTGGAACTGATTCCGGGACGAAACGATTTTGCCATCCTGAAAGATTTTGTACAGTTCTTCCGCTCGAAGAATTTTGTGATTTCGTTCGGAACCGAACACAACACGCCACAGCTCGACCCCATCAAAGTGAGTTGCCGCGGTGGCGTTCCGCTGGACGAAGAACTCAACCGGATCGGTTACGAAGGCGCCTGCATCATTGCCGCCCACCAATATTTGGTTGCCAACGGAGAAGAAGGTTATCTGAATGCCGACGGAACCGGCAAAACCAATGAATACGATTCATTCGTTCAGTTGGGACAGGCTGTAATAACCCATTTTATTAATTAGGATGGTAGAGACGCGATTAATCGCGTCTCTACGAAAAAAAACAAAATATATGAAACCAGAAATTCAGGAATTAATCGAAATATCACAGTTCTACGGCAAACAGAAAGATTTTGTGATTGCCGGAGGCGGCAACACGTCGTACAAAGACGAAAATCACCTTTACATCAAGGCCAGCGGACACGCCCTGGCAACCATCGGCGAAGAAGGTTTTGCCCAGCTCGACCGCAAAGCCCTTCAGGTGATTGCTTCAAAAAACTATTCGACTGACGCGATGGAACGCGAAAACCAAATCAAAAACGATTTGCTGAAT
>JBBIHV010000028.1:0-9925 GCA_037446835.1 Sunxiuqinia sp.
GAATTCAATGCTGTTAACAATAGCTGGGATATCACTTACAATGTAACCCTTGATTCACCAAATGACGATCGGCAAACAGTAGAATTCAAATTCGAAAGCTCTGAAATTACAAGTGTAATTCCTCCTGTTAGAAAATCTGATTCCAGTTGGAAGATTTACCCGAACCCAAATAAAAACGGATCTTTCAATATTGAAATGACAGGACCGAACAACTTTAATAACAAGGTTGAAATTGTTGATATGCAGGGACGATTATTTTATGAAAAAGACTTTCCTGCTGATAAGAAAATCCGGGTAAATTCAAATTTAAGGCCCGGCATTTATTTGGTATCACTAATCAATAACAAGTTCAACAGTTCCAAAAAACTGATTGTACAGTAAATCAATGAAAAAAGGAAGCCGCGATCTTGCTGCAGGTAAGGTGATTGGTGTTTTATTAAATGGAATTGCGGCTGAGAACTCAGGAAACGTTAATAAAGAAAATAGATTACGAAAACAAAAGATGGACTTTGGAGCCGAATGGACCGGTGAAAAACCTGAGTTTCGGAATTTACGTTGGTCCAGATGAATAGTAATAATCAGAAAATAACACTACCCAATTTACCAGAAACAATTCAGTACTTTAACAAATCAAATTAAAATTATAGCAGATATGGAATGTAAAATTCGATTTTTAGTTTATGTATTCCTACTTGTTTTTTCAACAAAATCCTATGCCCAAATAACCGAGATGTGGGACAAAACCGTATCGAACCAGCAACCCAATGAGAAAACCCAGTGGTTTCAGGATGCCAAATTCGGACTGTTTGTTCATTGGGGCCTTTTTGCCCAACATGCCGGTGAATGGAACGGAAAACGCTATTACGGCGTCAGCGAATGGGTTATGTTTCGGGGGAAAATCCCGGTTGCCGATTACCGTAAACAGGCGCAGGTGTTCAATCCTTCGAAATTTAATGCTGAAGAATGGGTGAGACTGGCTAACGAAGCCGGTATTAAATACATGGTCATCACGGCAAAGCACCACGAAGGTTTCGCCATGTTCGATTCGAAAGTGTCGGATTACAACATCATGAACACCCCGTTTCACCGCGACCCAATGAAAGAACTTTCAGCGGCTTGTAAGAAAGGAAACGTGAAAATGGGTTTCTATTATTCGCAATTTCTTGACTGGAACGAGCCCAACGGTGGCGGAAACGACTGGGATTTTAACGAGAAGGATAAAGATTACAAAAAGTATTATGCCAGCAAATCGATTCCGCAAATCAAAGAATTGCTTTCCAATTATGGCCCGCTTGGACTCATCTGGTTCGATATGCCCGGAGGACTTTCAAAGGAAGAAACCCAGGCGCTGATTGATGACGCCCGAAAGATTCAGCCTACCTGTTTACTGAGTAGCCGTGTTGGCCAGGGGTTGGGCGATTTCCGCGATTTTGGCGATGGCGAGGTTCCTTCAACGGTCGTAAAAGGTCCGTGGGAAGCCATTTTTACCCACAACGATTCGTGGGGCTATTCCAAATTCGACCAGAATTTTAAAACTCCTGCCGAGATTATTCGTCTGCTGGTCAATGTGGTTTCCAAAGGTGGCAATTTGATGTTGAATGTCGGGCCCAAAGCCGATGGCACCATTCCGGAGGCGTCCGTCAAATGCCTCAAAGAGGTGGGTGCCTGGCTGAAAATCAATGGTGACGCCATATATGGAACCACATACGGCCCCATTGCCCCCCAGCCGTGGGGTGCAACTACCCTGAAATCGGGAAAACTGTTTCTGCATGTGACCGAATGCCCGAAAAACCGCGAAATGCTTGTTCCGGGAGTGGATGCCAAAGTGAAGAAAGTTAGTCTGCTGGCAACGAAGAAAACACTGACATGGAAACAGGATCAGCAAATGCTGAAAATAACCCTTCCATCCCCTTTGCCCGACGAGGTGAATACGGTTGTAGTGGTTGAGTACGAAGGCAAAATCAGCGATTCGTACGCAGATGCTCCGGCTGTAGTCTCGCCTCAATACAAGGAATGCAGCCTGGATGTGATCAAAGCCAAACCTTCGGGAAATACCGTTGTAAAACCCATCACCTACAGTCTTTATTTTGGCGACTGGAAACACACCACCTGCGCCACCCAGATGAAGTCGGCTGCTGATGCAATTGCCTACAATGTCCAGTTTACAGAGCCAGGTGATTATAAAATCTTTCTTGAATATAGTTGTCCGGTGGAAGACAGCAAACAGGAAGGACTTTTGCAGGTTGGCGACCAAAAGTTCTATTTCGAAACACTGGGAACAGGTAGTTACGACAGCTGGCGTCCATTGATGTTTATACAGCAGTCGGTGGCCATGATCACCGTTTCCGAGGCCGGGTTAAAAACCATCAAAGTTTCCCCATTGAGCGAAGGGAAAGAACTGTTTAAACTGAGCCGGATTATCGTTGAACCCATAAAATAAGCATGAACATGAATATCTGGTATAAATTCGGAAGAGTACTGGCCCTTATCCTGATCCTTTCAGTTATTATTTCCTGTAGCCAGAAGCCGCAAATCTTTTTGCCAAAGTCCTATAACGTTGTTTGGAACACGCCATCCAAAGATGCCCTTGGATCAATGCCGCTATCTGGAAGTAAAGGTGCCGGAGCCAACGTGTGGGTGCAGGACGGTTCCATCTGGCTTTACCTGGCCCATAACGGTGCGTACGACGAACAGGCCCGACTGTTGAAACTTGGTTGCGTTCGCATTACTCCAAATGGAATTAAGCTTGGCGAAACAGGTTTTCGTCAGGAACTCGATTTGGCTTCCGGAGCTATTGCCATTCAGCAGGGCGATTTCAAAGCCACGCTTTGGTTTTCGGGTGAGACGCTTGTTTTCGAATCGGCCAGTGCCAAACCTCAACTACTTGATGTCGCTTTTGGCAGTTGGCGCGATCAGCGCCGCGACAGTTTGAAGCTGGATATGTTCCACGTGCATAGCGTCAATCCCGACAACATAACGGCAAATGAAAATGGCTTTGTCTGGTTTCACCGGAATGCAGATTTTGGAGTAAACGTGGTGGATCTGGCCAGGAAGCAGGGTATTCCGGCTGATGCGGTACACGATGTGACCACACAGCGTTTGTTCGGCGGGGCCATTGCCGTCGAAAACGGTATTTCTGCTCCTGTGGAATCCGATGTGCAATGGCAGTTTTGGAAAGGCGAAGCATGGACCGGACAAACCATGGAAAGCAAACAGCATGTGATAACCATGCGGCTGGGAGCCGCTTTAAACGCCGACCCGAAACAGTGGCAGGCAGATGCCCAAAAAATGCTTGATCGAACGTTCCGGCAGGAGGTAAAAGCGAAAGAGCAAACACGATGGGCCGAATTCTGGTCACGCTCGCATGTGTTTATAAACCTTGATAAAGGCGCCAGTGATCCCGGGTTTCTGATTGGCCGCAACTACCAGTTGTTTCGGTACATGCTGGCCTGTAACCGCGATGGCGAATTTCCATTACTTTTTAATGGAGGTATTTTTACCGTTGATAACTTCCCGGGGGAGATCACCGGTAATAATAATGACGAACTGCCGATTTCGCAGGGAGGCCCGTCAACACCCGATTTCCGGCGATGGATGTATTGTTCGTTCATGTCGCAGAACGAGCGTTGGCTGGGCTGGCCAACCCTGGCAAACGGAGATTCTGACCTTCTATCTCCTTCCCTGAGTTTTTACCGCGACCGTTCGGGAACGGCTGCAGCCCGCGCCAGGACAAACGGTGCAGCGGGTGTGGTTTATCCCGAACCATTGGATGTCTGGGGATTATGTGCCCAGGGAGTGGCCCCGCTTCCCAATGGCCTTTGCGGTGCTGAGCACTTGACTTATCACTTTTCCATGATGCTCGAACATGCGTGGATGGCCCTGGTGGCACACGACCGGCTTGGAATTTCCATTGCCAAAGACCTGTCCTGGATTGAAGGAACCGTAAAATTTTACGACACCTTTTACCGAAGCCAGACGAAAAAACGCACTGGTAAGGAACTGGGCGAGGATGGTAAACTGGTGATTTATCCGGCTTGCGGTCTGGAATATGCTGGCGGAGCTACAAATCCGGTAGAAGTTGTCAGCGGACTCAGGCGCATAACAGCCGGATTGCTTGCACTGCCTGATCTTCCGAAAGAGTCCCGCATAAATCTGGAACGCATCCAAGCGACCTTGCCCGATTTGCCGACCGGAACGAGGGAGGGACGTCTCTCGTTGTTGCCGGCCAAATCGTGGGAACGTTCCTACAACAAGTGGGAACCCATCGAGATGTATGCTTTCTGGCCTTACCGGATGGTTGGTGTAACCAAACCCGAAACCCTGCAACTGGCACGCGATACCTGGGAAACAGTTCCAGCCGATCGGGCCAGGCTTTGTAAACAGGATTATTCGTGGATGGCCAATGTGGTGAACATGGCTGCTTTGGCCTGGCCCGATTCGGCAAAAGCCCGCGCAATCTATAAAATGGCTAACATTACTGCTCCGCAGGCTCGCTTCCCTGCATTTTTCGGCCCGGGGCACGATTGGCTTCCCGACCACAACTGGGGTGGCTCAGGAATGACAGGCATTCAGGAAATGCTCCTGGCTGCCGATTCATACAGCGATGGTAAAATTTACCTGCTACCGGCCTGGCCCAAAGACTGGGATGTCGATTTTAAATTACATGCCCCGCAGCAAACAACAGTTGAGGCCAGCGTTAGAAATGGGAAAGTGACAGCGCTAAAAATATATCCTGAATCACGAAAAAAAGAACTTATCCTCGATACAAGATTTAGTGAACAAGAACTCAATCAAAATAGTTGTTCGATCCTAAGTTTGGGTGTCCCTTGCCTGGGTTCAGGCGGGGGCATTTCATTAGTTCTAAACGACACCGCATATGGCAGGATAGTTAATTCAAAGAATTTGAATAACATTGGCCAATTAATCCAATAGTTTCCATAACTACAATTAGACGAAAATACCATGATGAGGATGTTGATTACACTTTTGTTTTTTATCGCGATTCAAATTTCTTCCGCGGCGATTCAATCCAAATTCGAAATCTACCTATCTCCCGCAGGAAGTGACCACAACTCTGGGACGAAGGAATTCCCGGTTAAATCCATAAAAAAAGCACAGGAACTTATTTGTTTACAAACCGGGAAAAGAGAAGTTCAGGTGATTTTTGCCGATGGCATTTATTACCTGTCTGATGCCATCGTTTTGACTGCTGACTATTCAGGAAATGAAAAGAATCCGGTGATTTTCAGGGCTGAAAATGAAGGCAAAGCCATAATCAGCGGAGGGAAGCAGCTTAATTTGAATTGGGAACCATACAAAAACGGAATTTACAAGGCCAGGGTAACAGAAGATGCAACCTTCGACCAACTCTATGTGAACGGACAAAGGCAACGCATGGCCCGTTTTCCCAACGCAGTGGAAGGCAAAAACGTGTTCGACACCTGGGATCTGGTGCACACGTCTGCTCCCGATTCGGCAAACGATCCGCTTAATCCGAAGCGGATTGCAACCTGGAGCCATCCCGAAGGGGCTTATGTACATGCCATGCAAAATGCCCTTTGGGGCGATATGCACTGGCTCGTCAGAGGCAAAAATCCCGATGGAACGCTGAACATGGAGGGCGGTTGGCAAAACAATCGCCCATCGGCCATGCATCCACGATACCGGATGATTGAGAATGTTTTCGAAGAACTTGATGCCCCCGGTGAATGGTATTTCGACAAAGCAACACAAAACCTCTATTTCTATCCTGAATCAGGGCTCGACATGGCCAAAGCAAAGATTGAAATAGTTCGGCTCCGCAACCTGATAGAGTTTAAAGGAACCCGGGAAAAGCCGGTTTGTTTTGTGCGTTTCGAGGGTTTTGTGTTTCGCCATGCCGCCCGCACGTTTATGGACAACAAAGAGCCTTTGCTTCGGAGCGATTGGACCACCTATCGCGGAGGTGCGGTAATGTTTAACAATGCAGAAGATTGCGCCATTAACAACTGTGAGTTCGATCAATTGGGCGGGAACAGCATTTTCGTCAACAAGTACAACCGGCGGATAACGATTAAAAGCTGTTACATACATCATTCAGGAGCGAATGGCATAGCATTCGTCGGCGATCCGGAATCCGTCAGAAGCCCATTGTTCCGTTACGGAAATCAGGACTTTGCGAAAATTGACCGCACTCCGGGACCAAAAGACGATAATTATCCGGAGGATTGCCGTGTGGAAGACTGCCTGATCACCATGACCGGTCGGGTTGAAAAGCAAACAGCCGGTGTACAAATTTCCATGTCACATGCGATAACTGTAAGCCATTGCTCCATTTACGACGTACCCCGCGCAGGTATCAACATCAGCGAGGGCACATTTGGCGGGCATGTCATTGAATATTGCGACGTCTTTAATACGGTACTCGAAACAGGCGACCACGGAAGTTTCAATTCGTGGGGCCGCGACCGCTTCTGGACGCCCGATATAAAAGAGACCAATGCAGAAGTGGAAAAATACCCGCAACTTCCGTTTCTGGATATGTTGGGTCCCAATGTAATCCGAAACAGTCGCTGGCGTTGCGATCATGGCTGGGATATTGATTTGGATGATGGTTCAACCTGGTATAGGATTTACAATAATGTTCTGCTGAATGGAGGCCTGAAACTACGGGAAGGTTACGACCGTGAAGTCACCAACAATGTCATTGTTAATAATAGCCTGCATCCGCATGTTTGGTATCCGAACAGCGGAGATGTATTTACCTGCAACATCGTATTTGGAGCATACAAACCAGCGGTTATGAACCGGGCCATTGCTGACGATGGGAAGTGGGGAGCCCGGATCGATTCGAACTTATTTGCCTCGAGCGAGAACGATCGCGCAAAATTTCAGGTAAACGGCTGCGATTCGAATTCAGTAGTCGGCGATCCGAAGTTTGTGGATGCTGAACATGGCGACTTCAGGGTAAAAAGCGATTCTCCGGCGCTTCGGGTTGGATTCAAAAATTTCCCGATGAATGAATTTGGAGTATATTCTGAAAAACTGAAAAAGATGGCCAAACAGCCGGTAATCCCCATATTGATTACCAATCAAAAAGAAGAGTCAGGACAAACGTATAACTGGCATGGTGCAACATTCAGGAATATAGAAACCTTGGGAGAACAGTCGGCTGCCGGATTGTCTGAACGAAGTGGAGTCGTTTTACTGAATCTACCGGTCAGCTCAGTACTGGCAAAATCAGGACTAAAAGTGGGTGATGTAATTTTAAAATGCGAAGATGTGAAGATTGCAAACTTCAAACAATTGCTTCAGGCGACCAAAGATCTTCAGTACTTAAGCGAACTTAAACTGGTTGTTCAACGAAATCAGGCTGAAACAATCGTGATAATCAAAGAACATTAGCGGATTTACTTTCAATCAATTCATTTTCGGTTTGTGCGGGCTTTTGCATGCATGACTATTTCATTTTATTCAGATTTATTGTTAGCAGGTAATATTCGTTTTGGCAGTTTCAACTGCTTCGAAAAACTATCCGCACATCTCGTTTGTGTTGTGCCTACATTTCGTTTGTGATATAAGAACATTATTTTCGTTTGTTGCCAGCAAAAATCGTTTTGCTGGCAACAAACGGATTTTTGTTGGCAACAAATAAAATGGAGTTGGCTTGAAATTTTTGATGCCTTGTTCTAAGGAAACATTCCGGCAGTTCCTGATTGGATTACCGGCCACAAGGCTCATTTTTAAGGATTCAATCGTTAACCCGGTGCCGTGTGTGTTTACAGCCAGCCGGAGAACACGAAAGCGTATTCGGAATGAATTGCTTTCCGGATTTAAAATAAGTGGTTTTTTCGCTAAAAAGCAAGCCGCTGGGCCACAGGGACAGGGCAAACGCATTTAAATTTTTGACATTCTTCTAAACGGACAGGTCGGAGTTTTTTTTAACCAGAATGGTTGGTATGATTGTAGAAAAAGGATGTGAAAGCGGTTCTGAACCACGAAGTGGTGACACAATCCTGTCATGCCTTCAGCATTAAAAAGAAGAATTTATTCAGATGATGCCGGTGGTTTCGATTCCCTGATGTTTCGCGTTTTAAGCAAAAAAAGGGAGGCCATTTCTGAACCTCCCCATAAAAAACCCTTAAAATTAACCCCTAAAAAATAGTGCTTTTATGATGTGCGACGCCATCTTCGGATTTTCCTTCAGGCGGCGTGTGGAATAACCAAACCAATCTTTTCCGAATGGCACATAAACGCGCATTTTGTGGCCCTGTTTTACGATGCTGCTTCTGAGCTCGGGAGTGACTCCGAAAAGCATCTGGAACTCATATTTTGATTTGTCAAGATGCTTTTCATTGATCAGGTTGAGTGCCTGATCGACCAGAAATTTGTCGTGAGTGGCAATTCCAACGTACATGTTGTGGTCGAACATGAACCGGAGGTCGTCCAGATAATGTTCGCGAACTTCTTCAAATGCTTTGAAAGCGATGTTTTTAGGTTCAATGTAAATTCCTTTGCAGAGCCTGAAATTCATCGGAGTGCCATTGGTGTGAATCTCACTCAGATTGGTCAGGTCGTTTTTTGTCCGGCGCAGGTAAGCCTGAATGACCAAACCAACATTTGCCGGGTATTTTTGCTGAAGCTTCCGGTACATTTCCAGCTCGCTGTCAACACATTGCGAATCTTCCATGTCAATCCGGATAAATGATTTCTTTTCAACTGCCTTTTTAATAATCGACTCGACGTTAGCAAAGCAAATATCCTTGTCGATGAGCAGCCCGAACATGGTTGGTTTTACTGAGAAATTACCTTTTATGCCTTCCGAAGTAAAACGATCGATAATCTCAAAATATTTATTTTTGTTTTCTTCGGCTTGTTCAACTGTCGCAATGAATTCGCCAAGCAGATCGACGGTGACCTCAATGCCCTGGCGGTTTAATTCCCGACAGGCATTCAGCCCGTCGTAAATGGTTTCGCCGGCAATGTATCGTTTGGAGAATATCCAAATCAATTTTTTCGGCATGAAAGGAAGGGCGTTTGCCAGTAATTTATTAAGCATGTTATCGGTGTTTCAAAATCATTCCTGTTTGGTAAAAATACTTCATCCGAAGGCTTGGATTTTATGATGTTTATCAAGGTGAACGTATGATTTTACGCAGCTTTTATGAGGATTTATATTTCAGGAATTGATGCGTGGCACACGGGGAAAAATAATCGGTTTAATAGCTGGATAGTGCCAATTAATTTTTATTTTTGGCAAAATTTAATTGATTTTAAAGAATATGAAAAATACATCATTAGTACTTAATATTATTTTATTTGCTGGAGTAATTGGTCTTTACATTTTGTATTTCAGCGGAAATAAGTCAATCGGTTCCAGAAAAGGCAGTGCTAATGAGGGCGGTTCCTCCGATTTTAAAATTGCATACATAAAAATCGACTCTTTGGTGGTGAATTACGACTTGGCCCAGGAAATTCACGATGGTTTTGCCAAGCAGCAGGACGCATTTACAAAAGAATATGGCGATAAACGGAGCAAATTTGAATCGGCAGCGATGGCTTTTCAGGAAAAAGTGCAGCGAGGAGGGTTCCTTACCCAGGACAGGGCAATTCAGGAACGTGACCGTCTGGCTGGCGAAGAGCAGCAAATCAGTAAACTGGATCAGGAATTGTCGGCAAAACTGGCTCAACTGCAGGCCGATAACAACAAACAGCTTTTAGACAGCATTATGAATTATCTGAAAACATTCAATAAGGATAGAAAATACAACTATATTTTTAATGCGACAGATATTTTGATCGGCGATGAAGCCCACAACATTACCAAGGAAATCCTGACCGGAATGAATGCCCGGTATTCCAAGACCAGGGTAAAGTAAAAAAAAACGATACAGTCTGAAAAATCCGGAGCAACCCGGATTTTTTTGTTACCAGCCAATCCTAAAAT
>JBBIHV010000028.1:10025-14817 GCA_037446835.1 Sunxiuqinia sp.
GCTGATTGCCTGGTTTCTGAAAATTATCTGGAACGAATCGGGTCGGTATTTGCCGGGAATAAATCTTGTTTTGCGGCTACCCTGAATTTCAGGCACCGTTTTGAAGAAATGAACGATGCAAAACAAAACCTCGGCATCCGGCTTTACGAAGATTACCTGCATTATTACAAAAAATCGCTGGATTATATCGGTTTCCCGAATTCGATTTATACCATTGGATCTGCGTTTGCGGTCAGGGCCGATGCCTACGTGAAACAAGGAGGGATGAACCGAAGGAAAGCCGGCGAGGATTTTTATTTTCTGCACAAGCTAACCCGATTGGGAAAAATCAAAGCCATTGACGATGCCTGGGTTTTCCCTTCCTGCCGCGTTTCCGACCGCGTGCCATTTGGAACCGGAGCTTCGATGACCAAGTGGATGAGTGACGCGGAAGATTTAACCCTGACGTATAATTTTAAAGCTTTCACAGATTTGAAATTGTTGTTCGCGAGGGTTGACAGGTTGTTCAGGATAAGTTCAGAAAAGTATCGCGAAGAACTTGCGTTTCTGCCGGAAGTAATTCAGGAATATCTTCTGACCATCGACTTTGAAGAAAAACTGAATGAAATTAATCAAAACAGTTCTTCCCTGGATTCTTTCAGAAAACGGTTCTTCCAGTTTTTCGACGCTTTTCTGATCCTTCGCTTTCTGAACTTTTCGCACCAGACTCACTTTTCACGGCAAAAACTTGGTGATGCCTTTGCCCAGCTTCAGGAACAAGCTGTTTAGATATCCTTTTCAGAAATAAAAAAGGCCGAAGAAACTAGTTCTGCGGCCCTTGTGGAAATTTGTTGTTTTAATTTATCTTAATCCGTTTGACAACAGGTAATACATCTCATTCCATTTCAATTCCTTCTTGAAATCGGTAATGTTGGTGCCTTTGTTAATCTGGATAAGTTCGATGCCTGCAATGTCGCAGAAGTCTTCAATGTATTCGGCTGTAATTGCCTGACTGAAAGCATTGTGGTGGGCTCCTCCGGCATAAATCCATGCCGCGGCACCTGTTTTAAGGTCTGGTTGTGGAATCCATAATGCGCTTGCAACCGGTAATTTTTCAAGTTTGGCTTCCGGGGCAACACATTCAACATCGTGTACAACCATGCGGAAACGATTACCCATGTCAATCAGACTTGTACAGGTTGCGGGGCCGGTTAGGGTATTGAATACCAGGCGGGCCGGTGCATCTTTACCTCCGATGCCCAACGGGTGAACTTCAATTTTAGCTTTGCCGTCGGCAATCGACGGACAAATTTCGAGCATATGCGAGCCAAGCGCTTTATAACCACTTGGGCTGAGGTGGTAGGTGTAATCTTCCATAAACGAGCATCCGCCTTCAAGTCCGATACCCATTACTTTAATGGCACGTACCATGGCTGCATGTTTCCAGTCGCCTTCTGCACCAAAACCGTATCCGGCAGCCATCAAACGCTGAGAGGCCAGGCCCGGAAGTTGTTTCAGACCGTGCAGGTCTTCGAATGTAGTGGTGAACGCTTTAAATCCACCCGCTTCCAAAAATGATTTGATACCTGCTTCAATGCGGGCCTGATAGCGGACACTTTCGTGGTATTTTCCGCCTGGCATAGCTTCCTTGTCAAATTCGTAGGTTGCGTTGTATTCCTCAATCAGTTTGTCGATTTGGGCTTCGCTTACACTGTCGATAATTTTCACAATATCGCCAACTGGCCAAGTGTTGACCGAGAGTCCAAGTTTAATCTGGGCTTCTACCTTGTCTCCTTCGGTAACGGCCACTTCGCGCATATTGTCGCCAAAACGGGCAATCTTGGCTCCCTGCATGTCGTACCATGCGGTAGTCGCACGACTCCATACGCCAATTCGTTCCTGAACATCTTCTTCCTGCCAATATCCAACCACTACTTTGCGGTTTTTGCGAAGGCGGGTCAGAATGAAGCCATGTTCGCGGTCGCCATGTGCAGCCTGGTTCAGGTTCATGAAATCCATGTCGATTTCGGACCATGGAAGGTCGCGGTTGTATTGGGTGTGCAGTTGAAGCATGGGCTTATTCAATATTTTCAGCCCGTTGATCCACATTTTTGATGGCGAAAAGGTGTGGCACCAGGTAATTATACCGATACACTGCCTGGATGAATTGGCATCGATGCAAAGATTGGTGATTTCATCGGGGCTTCTCATGACCGATTTATGTACAATGCTTACCGGTATTTTGGCCGAATTATTAAAAAATGCGGCAATCTCTTTTGAGTTGTTCGCTACTTTTTTCAGGACTTCAGGACCATACAAATCCTGGCTACCTGTTACAAACCATACTTCTAATTCTTTTAAGTTTATCATGATCAAAATTTTAAAATGATTCTGTTTTTAACGTTGTAAATGTAGGCAATCTAAAATAAACGTAAAAATAACACTTATGAAAAAATCAGGAATAACAATTGTTCTTGAACATGTTTTTAGGGTTCGGTATCGGCCCGAAAACGAAAATCAGAAACCATCCTGAAACCTCCGGAAGAGTTTATGGCCTGTTTATTAATTCGTTGGCTGTTTCCTGAATAATATTCCAGGCTTGGGCGACGTGTTCCTCAGTGGTGTTGGTCTGGGCAATCGACATCCGCAGTATAAACCGTCCGTTGATAACGGTGTGGGTCAGGAATATTTTGCCTCGGCTGTTTATCGTTTCAAGAAGCAGACGGCTGAAATCATTCCCGTTTTTATGAGCGAAACAGATCACGTTTAAAGGCGCGGGTGCAACCAGTTCGTAATCAGCCGACGAGCGTATCCATT
Organism: Sunxiuqinia sp.; assembly: GCA_037446835.1. GTDB lineage: Bacteria > Bacteroidota > Bacteroidia > Bacteroidales > Prolixibacteraceae > Aquipluma. The sequence continues at coordinate 12,822 of JBBIHV010000028.1, forward strand.
CGGCAAATTGCCGGGCAATCCGGATATGTTCCTTGATGTGATACCGCAGCCCGTTCACTCCGTAATGCCTGATTACAAACCACAGTTTCAGCGAACGAAACCTGCGGCCGAGCTGGATGTGCCAGTCGCGGTAATCGACCACCGCGCCACTTTCGGTAGCTTTATTTTTTAAATATTCAGGAAGAATGCTGAGCGTTTTAATGAGGACCGAGCGGTCGGCCACAAAAAAGCAGTTGCAGTCGAAGTTGGTGAACATCCATTTGTGCGGGTTGAACGAGAAACTGTCGGCCAGTTCAACGCCGTTCAGAATGAACCGGTATTCGGGGCAAATGGCCGCGGTGCCCGACATGGCCGCGTCTATGTGCATCCAGAGTTCATATTTCCGGCAGATTTCACCAATTTCGGGTAGCGGATCGATGGCGTTGGTCGAGGTGGTGCCTACCGTTGCACAAACAAAAAATGGACTCCGCCCGGCTTGCAGGTCTTCCCTGATGGCTAATTCAAGTGAATCGGCGCGCATGGCCAGGTTCTCGTCCACCTCAATGAGCCGAAGGTTGTTTTTGCCGATTCCGGCAATTTTTACCGCTTTTTCGACCGACGAGTGTGTTTGGCCCGAAACGTATGCAACCAGGTTTCCCAGGTTTCCGGAGTCGTTGGTCTGGAAATTTGTTTTGCGCTCGCGGGCGGCAAGAACAGCAGTCAGCGCCGCGCTCGATGCGGTATCCTGAATGACGGCGCCTCCAGTGGATTCAGATTTGAATTTGTCAGGAAGCTGGAGCATTGTGGCAAGCCAGTCGAGAACTTTAATTTCAAGCTCAGTGCAGGCGGGACTCGTTGCCCAAAGCATGCCCTGAACACCCAATCCGGAAGAAAGCAGATCGCCCAGGATGGAGGGCCCGGATGCATTGGCGGGGAAATATGCAAAAAAGTTTGGCGACTGCCAGTGCGTGATTCCGGGCATGATAATCGAATTCACATCGGCGATGATTTGGCCGAACGATTCATGCTCGGCCGGTGGCTCGTTCGGAAGCTTTTTCAGTATTTCATCGGGTTTGACCTGCGAAAGGACTGGATAGTTTTCAATATTTTCATAGTAATCGGCAATCCAGTCAATCATCTGTTTGCCGTGTATCCTGAATTCTTCAGGCGTCATGTGATAGTTTTTCATAAAGTAAGATAAAAGTAAAAAGTAAATACGGAAGCGGGAAATTTATCGGATATTGAAGTTGGTGAAATTGTGGGGCGGCGTAATTTCTGAAACGGAAAACTTACGGATGACTGCCCTTGCAGGTCCAATTTTCATCCAATCGACGAAGGTTTCCAGATTTTGTGATTCGCCTTCAGCTTCAATTTCAACTTTTCCGTCAGGCGTATTTTTTACCCAGCCGGTTATGTGCAATTCTGCGGCTTTATAGCTGGCGAAATACCGGAAACCAACGCCCTGAACCCGTCCGCCAATAACCAGGAAAACCGATTTTGTTTGCATACGAATCAATTGAAAACAGTCTGAAATTTCAGAATATTACTTCAAATCCGAGTGGCTATCCGAAGCTGCTAATAAGTCGCACGATTTTCAGGGTGGCTGAAGGCGGCAACGGTTTCGGGCTGAATAAGCGCCCAAATGGAATAAATGCCAATGGCCGTACCAAAAGGGAAATTAAAAATGCTGATCACTGAAAGGACCAGGGTCAGAATTCGTGCCCATTCCCGGCGCCGGTATAAGCCCAACCCGGCAATTATTCCGGGGATGGAAACGATGGTCAGGACAATGGTGACCACATTGGCCACGATCGAAAGGATCATTCCACCCTGAGGGTCGTCGATAAAACCGCCAATCAGCCTCAGAACAGTAAAGAGGAGCAGTACCAGCAATAAATTAAAAATGCTTAGTCCAATTTGAAGGGCCGCAACAATGTTGATGTGTTTTTCCATGGATTAAAAATGAATAGGTTTAAGTGTCTTAAAAGTACGCAATATCCTACATTTCTTCAATTAT
>JBBIHV010000028.1:14917-29366 GCA_037446835.1 Sunxiuqinia sp.
ATGAATAGGTTTAAGTGTCTTAAAAGTACGCAATATCCTACATTTCTTCAATTATATTTCAATGTCGTTTCGTTAATGTTTTTACAGTTTAATCCCTGTTGGGGACTACAACCCCCGGCAGAGGTTATGGATTGTCTTGAATATTTTGGCAGAGAGGCTTTTGGGGAAACGACGTTTTCAAGCGCAGCGAAAAGATGGCGGGTTTCTGTCATAAAACATTTTAGCCTGGTCGGTAGTTTGGTTTAGAATTGTTAACTTAGGAAATTGCAGTTCACAGTCCGCACAATTACCTAACCGCAACCTGGTTGCATAAAATCTATAAACTATGAACCCTATTTTCTGGCTTGTACCTGTCAGTTCTGCCCTGGCACTGTTTTTTGCGTGGTTTTTCTTTCAACAAATGATGAAGGAAAGTGAAGGTACGGATACGATGAAAAAAATTGCCAAGCATGTACGCGATGGGGCAATGGCTTATCTGAGGCAACAATATAAAATCGTTTTCAGGGTATTCATCATCCTGACCTTGTTGTTTGCCATTATGGCTTACGTATTAAAAATTCAAAATCCCTGGGTGCCCTTTGCCTTTCTTTCCGGCGGCTTTTTCTCCGGACTGACTGGATTCTTCGGAATGCGTACTGCGACTTATGCCTCAGCCCGCGCTGCCAATGCGGCTCAACGTTCGCTGAACGACGGGTTGCGGATTGCTTTTCGTTCAGGGGCAGTGATGGGCCTGGTTGTTGTCGGACTGGGATTGCTCGACATTTCGATGTGGTTTTATGCCCTGCAGTTCATCATCGGAGCGCTCGACCCGACCACCAATGGCATCATCGCTAACGATCCATCGTTGAAGTTGGTCATTATTACAACCACAACCCTTACCTTTGGTATGGGAGCTTCGACTCAGGCATTGTTTGCCCGTGTCGGGGGCGGTATTTTTACCAAAGCAGCCGATGTGGGCGCCGACCTGGTCGGTAAAGTTGAAGCCGGTATTCCTGAAGATGATCCCCGCAACCCGGCAACCATTGCCGACAATGTGGGCGATAACGTTGGCGACGTAGCCGGTATGGGCGCCGACCTGTATGAATCGTATTGTGGCGCCGTTCTTTCGACTGCAGCACTTGGGGCTACTGCTTTTGTCGCTTCAAATTTGACGGCTATCGGGATCAATGTTAATCCGGCGGATAGTTTTACGATACAATTTAATGCCGTAATTGCGCCAATGGTTATTGCTGCGGTTGGCATCATCCTTTCCATATTGGGCATCTTCATGGTGAAAGCCAAAGAAGGTGCAACGCAGAAACAATTACTGGCAGCGCTTAGTCGCGGGGTAAACATCAGTTCTATCGGGATTGCCATTTTCTCTATCTTGATCCTGTGGTACCTTAACATTCCTAATTTCCTTGGAATTTGGGGCTCAATGATGGCCGGTTTGCTGGGCGGTATTGGCATCGGTAAAATTACCGAATACTATACTTCTTCAGGATACAAGCCTACCCGAAAAATTGCAGAATCAACAAAAACAGGGCCGGCAACCGTAATTATTTCAGGCATTGGTACCGGGATGATTTCTACTGCCGTTCCAGTACTTATTGTTGGCACTTCAATCATCCTGGCTTTTCTTTTTGCCTCCAATTTCAATTTTAGTAACATCAGTTTTGGCCTCTACGGAATTGCAATTGCTGCCGTTGGGATGCTTTCAACTTTAGGGATTACTTTAGCAACCGACGCTTACGGCCCCATAGCCGACAATGCCGGGGGAAATGCTGAAATGAGTGGTTTACCCCACGAAGTCCGCGTGCGTACCGATGCACTCGACGCCCTTGGAAATACTACTGCCGCAACCGGAAAGGGTTTTGCTATCGGATCGGCTGCATTGACCGCTTTGGCACTTTTGGCTTCGTACATCGAAGAAATTAAAATTGCAATTGCCCGTATTCCTGAAAAAGTTGCTGCGTTCACTGAATATGCCCATTCAAATAATTTTGTAAGTGCCGATATTCATAAAGCAAGTATCCCCGAAATGATGCAGTATTTGCACCTCGACATTATGAACCCACGTATTTTGGTCGGGACATTTATCGGTTCGATGGCCGCATTCCTGTTCTGCGGGCTAACCATGAATGCAGTTGGCCGCGCCGCACAAAAGATGGTCGAAGAAGTTCGCCGTCAGTTCCGCGAAATTAAGGGTATTCTAATCGGCGAAGCAGAACCTGATTATGCCCGTTGTGTTGAAATCTCAACCAAAGGCGCCCAGAAAGAGATGCTGTTCCCTTCGCTGCTGGCTATTTTTATCCCTGTTGCTACCGGCATTATCTTTGGCGTTTCAGGAGTAGTTGGCCTGCTTTTAGGCGGAACTTCAACCGGTTTCATCCTTGCCATTTTCATGGCCAATTCCGGAGGGGCATGGGACAATGCCAAAAAATACATCGAAGAAGGTAACTTCGGCGGAAAAGGTTCTGATTGCCACAAAGCAGCTATAACCGGCGATACTGTTGGCGATCCGTTTAAGGACACTTCAGGCCCGTCGTTAAATATCCTGATCAAACTAATGAGCATGGTTTCAATTGTCATGGCCGGATTGACCGTTGCATACAGTTTCATGTGAAACAACCCGGTTGGCCCTGAAATTGATTTCAGGATTTTGTTCATTAACTTTAGAAGAGGTCGTCTCGAAGCAATTTGGGGCGGCCTCTTTTTTTGTAGGGGCGCAGCGGCGAATTTTGTGCCTGAAAAGAACAGGATGCCCCGCGACAGACAGGAGCCATATTGGTTCCGAAAGAAATTTGAAAAGCTGGAAGTATAAATTTCTGGCAGGTCGGCTTTAAATATTCGCTTAATGTTAATTGAATATTAAATTAGGGTTTCTTGTTGTAAAACAGTATTTGCAAAAATGAATTTAAAGTTGCTGATAATTAGGAATTAACAAGGTCGATGGATACGAAAATACGGGCAAGTGGTCGTTTGGCGGGTTCTGCCGGTTTAATTGCCATTGAATAAGATTTTACTTTTAGATTGGCAAGAATTTGTTGATGGGAAGTAGGTAGTTCTTAGATGTACATCACTTCTGAATGACTATAAATTGCCATTTTTTGCTGTAAGACGGGAGCATTTTTGGAGTGGTTGGACAGTTCCGGCAATGGGAAGATTGATTCATTCAAAATATAAACTAAAACAAAAAAACCGATTACACACCTTTATTAATTATTATGAAACGTATAAAACAAATTTTTCTCTTATTGGGTTTCCTGTTTATGTCGGGATCCCTTTGGGCCAGCGAAGCAGATCTGAAAATTCCGGATTTGCACGAAGGACATTTTCCATATTTCTTTAACCTATCAGCCTGGCAACTATTGTTTTACGGCTCATGGGTAATTGTCGGAACTTTAGGCATCAGCCTTTTTCTTCGAAGTAAAATTAAAAAATTGCCCGCACACCGGTCGATGCTCGAAGTTTCTGAAACGATTTACCAAACCTGCAGAACCTATCTCATTCAGCAAGCAAAGTTTTTATCCATCCTGTTTGGAATTGTCTCCGTGGCGATGATCTTTTACCTGATCATGGCGAACCGGAACCCTGGGGGAACAAATGCCATTCCAACTGCGGTTACGATTGTTCTGGTGCTGCTCTTTTCGGCAATCGGGATTAGTGGTTCATTCGCCGTTGCCTGGTATGGCGTGCGGCTGAACACTTACGCCAATTCCCGCACAGCTTTCGCCTCTTTGAAAAAACGCCCCTGGGACATCGTGAATATCCCTTTACGGGCAGGTATTTCCATCGGATTATTTTTGATTTCGCTTGAACTGGTTATGATGGTTTTCATTTTGCTTTTTGTTCCCCGCGAAATTGTTGGCTACTGTTTTCTTGGTTTTGCCATTGGTGAATCTCTGGGGGCCTCGGCACTTCGCATCGCCGGTGGTATCTTCACAAAGATCGCCGACATTGGTTCAGACCTGATGAAAATCGTATTTAAAGTTGACGAAGACGACCCGCGCAACCCCGGTGTTATTGCCGATTGTACCGGCGACAATGCAGGCGACAGCGTTGGCCCAACTGCCGACGGGTTCGAAACATACGGAGTTACCGGTGTCGCGCTGATCACGTTTATCACACTTGCAATTACCGATGTTAGTTTGCAGGCCAAGTTGATTGTCTGGATTTTTGGGATGCGTTTCCTGATGGACATCTTTTCAGGAATTTCATATTTTATTAACCAGGCAATTTCGAAAAAGAAGTACGGCGACAAATTGGATTTCGATTTCGAGGAACCGCTCACCCGACTGATTTGGATTGCAGCAATTACTTCTATATCAATTAGTTTTATCATGAGCTACTTCCTGATTGGCGACTTACCTATGGGACTGTGGTGGAAACTTGCGACCATTATTAGCTGTGGCACCCTGGCTGCTGTCTTAATTCCTGAATTCATCAAGGTTTTTACCAGCACAAAATCACGACATGTTAATGAAATTGTTAGCGCCTCGCGCGAAGGAGGCCCTTCACTGACCATACTTTCAGGAATTGTTGCCGGAAATTTTTCGGCTTACTGGATTGGAATGCTCATGGTAGGTTTAATGTCGGTGGCTCATTTTATCAGCCAAATGCCTGGCATGGAGCAGATTCAATATGCCAGTATTTTTGCTTTTGGTCTGGTCGCTTTCGGGTTTCTTTGCATGGGGCCGGTAACCATCGCGGTTGACAGCTATGGCCCGGTAACCGATAATGCGCAATCGATTTACGAACTTTCTCAAATCGAGCAGATCCCAAATATCAAAGAAGAAATCATTCGCGATTTTGGCTTTGAACCCGACTTCGAGCGTGGAAAACATTATCTGGAAGAAAACGATGCGGCCGGGAATACATTTAAAGCCACGGCAAAACCAGTTTTGATAGGCACCGCAGTTGTTGGGGCAACAACCATGATTTTCTCCATCATCCTGTTGCTAAAAAAGGCAGGAATGTTAAACCTTGAATTAACGCAGGCCCCGGTATTGCTGGGTTTCATAACTGGTGGTGCCATGATTTTCTGGTTCAGCGGCGCATCCATTCAGGCAGTAACAACCGGCGCCTACCGTGCGGTATCGTACATCAAAAAGACCATGCGTTTAGATAAGACCACTGCTGATGTCGAAGACTCGATTGCTGTTGTTAAAATCTGTACCCAATATGCACAGCATGGAATGTGGAACATCTTCCTGGTTTTACTGACCGGAACCCTGGCTTTTGCTTTGTTCGATCCGAATTTTTTCGTGGCCTATCTGATTTCCATCGCTGTGTTTGGTTTGTTTCAGGCTATTTACATGGCCAATGCCGGTGGCGCCTGGGATAACGCGAAAAAAATGGTGGAGGTTGACTTGAAAGAGAAAAATACCCCGCTGCACGACGCCGCCATCATTGGCGATACCGTTGGCGATCCGTTCAAGGATACCACTTCGGTGGCGTTGAACCCGATCATTAAGTTCTCCACTTTATTCGGGTTACTGGCTGTTGAAATTGCCGTTTCCATGTCAACGGTTGTGGATGGGGTAAAAGGGTACAGGTTGTCGCACCACATTGTTGCAGCCATTCTTTTCGTTATTTCAATGTATTTCGTGTGGCGATCGTTCTATCGAATGAGGATTAAAAACGGCGATTAACCATTACTTATAATTTGTGGCTTGAAGAGGCTTTCTGTTTTTCGGAAAGCCTCTACTTTTTTAATAAATTGCTGAACAAAAGCGGTGCGGATTGAGTTTATTTGATAAACGGAAACACTAAAACCAAAGAATATGGCCGATCTGTCAACAACGTACATGGGCGTCAAATTGAAAAACCCAATTATACTGGGCGCCAGCAACCTCGTTACCAAACCTGAAGTAGTAAAAGAACTGGAAAACGCCGGAATTGCGGCGCTCGTTTACAAGTCGCTTTTCGAAGAGCAGATCCAGCTTGAGAACCTTCAGTTTGAAGAGGACCTGAATGAATATGCCAACCGGAATTCAGAAATGATCGGGCTTTTCCCGGATATTGAACATGCCGGCCCGAAAGAACACCTGTTTAACCTGAAAAAACTCAGGCAAAGTTCTACGTTGCCAGTTTTTGCCAGCCTGAATGCGCTTTACGAACCGAGCTGGATTGAATATGCCAGATTACTCGAAGAAACCGGTATCGATGGGCTGGAACTGAACCTGTATGCCACACCCGGATATTTTGAAATCGGGGCTGCTTCAATTGAAGATAAACAGTATCAGATTGTTAAGAGCGTAAAGAAAGCGGTAAAGATTCCGGTGAGTGTAAAACTTAGCCCGTTTTACACCAATACGCTTAACTTTATTAAGAAGCTTGACGAGGCAGGTGTCGATGGCTTCGTGTTGTTCAACCGTTTCTTCCAGCCTGAAATTGATATCGAAACCGAAGAATTCAACTTCCCATGGGAACTGACCGAATCGCGCGATCACCAGTTGTCGCTCCGGTTTGCAGGGTTGCTTCACGGGAACATCGAAGGCAGCATCTGTGCCAGCCGCGGAATTTACACGTCGGAAGATGTGATCCGTTTGTTGCTTGCCGGAGCTGATGTAGTTCAAACCGTTTCATCAGTTTACAAAAACCAGCCAGCCTGGATTGCAACCATGCTCTCCGGACTGGAAGCCTGGATGGACAAAAAAGGGTATAAAAACCTGGACGGCTTCCGTGGAAAACTTTCGCGGAAATCATTGAAAGATCCATATATGTACCAACGGGCTCAATATGTTGATATCCTGATGAAATCAGAAGAAATTTTCAGGAAATATCCGATGGTGTAATACCGATTCAAAAAATAAAAAACTAAAGGTATGATCGAGATGGGTTTCATAAAATAATTTATCGGTGATCATTCCAGTTTCAGCGCCACAAACGAATGTGGTTTCAATTCCAGGTTCAAGACTGTTTTGCTGATCGGAGGTTGGCGCCTTCCCTGAAAGTATTCTTTCTTTTCGCCTGAAATTTCAGCTCCTGAAACCAGGTTCCTGGCTTTCGTCAAACCTTCGGCCAGTCTGAGTTTTACCTGGCGTGTCTCGTCGGCAAACGATTCGACGATAACCGTATTGTTGTCGTAAACAAACAGGCTGGTATATCCCGGTGCTTCGAGCAATGCGGGCATGTTTGGCGTAAGTATTTCTTTTATTTTCGTAAGGACATCAACCGGGAAATGGTACAAGTCAACCGGGTTGTCAGGAATGGTCAGCACGTATAATTTTCCTTTTGAATAATCGCCCCGGTGAACGATGGGCCAGCCGTTGGTATGATCGAATGCCGAAACAACTTCCCACGAATCGTTGGTGATGTACTTGATTTGTGGGATGATCATTTCCTGGTCTGCGAAAGAGTGCTGTCCCCATCCGGCTGAAAATTCTTTCACAAAAGCCTTTTGGTCGGTGGCCCGCAACTCGACAATGTCGCTCAATCCCCTGTCCTGCATGGCTTTCAGGAATCCTGAAGTTACCATCACATCTTTGCCCGCTACCAGTTGTTTTTTTATTTTTGAAATGATGTCGTCATCAAATTTTGCTTGTTCAGTCAAAAAAACGATGGGTTGGTTTGTCGGGAATTCAGAAACAATATCCATCGGGACGCCGATCATTCCCATGTAATTGGGCAAAAAATCTTCGCCGAGCGAGTGGAATGGCTTGTAGGTTTTCACGCCCACCGGGTTTCCGAGCTGTCCGATAAGCTGATCAATTGTCTCAAAAGTATAACCGGCGGCACGGGCGATGGTGGTTGGCGGCTCCATTTTGCCGTTCTTATCGGCAATGGGTTTCATCATTTCATCGTAATTGAAACTGGTTGTTTCGTGGTTTTGCCAGTCGGCGCGATCGTTTTTTTGCAGTGGACGCTGCAATTGCCGGAAGTCGAAAAGGGTAACTTCAGGAGCTTTGGCAAAAAGGGGCAGCCAAAGTTGTTCGGCATAACGGTCCATGTACTTTAAACCGCCCGGATCGACCCATCCGCCACCGTTTTTGCCGGGTTTCAGGTTGTTGTAATACCTGAAATCCAGGTAGCCCAGGTATTGTTGAAGGTGCTGGTTGCCCGACGGATCGCGGGTTTCAGATCCGGTGTAGATGCCGTCGAATAGTTGAGGTTCTGTTTCGAGGTTGAACCCGCAACCCTGAAAGTGATCGTACCAGTTCGGATATTTAATCACAATTTTTATGTTCGGGTTCACCGCTTTAGCGGGTTCGATGATCAGTTCTTTGGCCGCTTTGGTCATGAGGTCGAGCCTGAAATCGGTCCAGCTCCTATTTCCTTTGGCTTTGATGCACAGGTCGCATTTGCAATTGGTGAAAAAGAAATCGTCGAGTATCAGTTCGTTGAAATGCCTGGCGGTAAACGTTGCAATTTCTTTTATTTTTTTGCGGTGCTCCGGATTGCTGTAACAAAAGGTTTCGAAATTGTTGCTTTCGTTAACGGTCAGGGTAATTCCCCCGGCAGTTTCAATACCGCGGCTTTCGAAGAATTTTTTGGCTTTCATCAATGTTGCCTCATCAACCAACAGCAGGTCGCGATGTGTTTCAAGATAAATTTTATCCACATGCACTTGCCGGGATATTTCGTCCCAGATCGGGGCGAGCCAGTTGTAGTCGCCCATTTTGGCTGTTTCGTAGGCCCTGGAATACACTGCAACTTTGAAGTTTCTGTATGGTGCGCCGGCGATTGATGGCATAAAAGCGGAAACAAGTAATGCCAACAAGAGGAACCTTCCCCTGCCCCTCCAAATGGAGCGGAGAAAGGCCCGGCATTCGAAGATTTTTGTATTTCTCATTTCTGGTCCGATATTTTTTTTGAAATTATGATTTTGTGTACCAATTGATGTTGCTTCGGCATTTTGCTCCCCTTCAGGTGGAAGGTGCCGGGGGCAGGCTTCTTGTTTATTCCACAAATCCGGCCAGTGCATACACCAGGGCGGCTTGCCAGTTTATGGCAATTTCGTTGGTGCTGTAATCTTCCTGTTTGTCGTGCCATCCGGTTGCCGTATGGCCGCCACCCACCAGGTACCCCGGCCAGGGTTGCACTTCGTTGTCCGATCCGGAACGGCGGTCGTGGGGGTTCAAGGGCGGGTTGATGCCCAGTCCGGTTACAAACGAACGGTTGTAAACATTGCGGCCAAAGAGGTGGTCAATGGCATCCTGCGAAGTGCGGGTGTAAATTTTTTCCGGTGAAAGCAGGTTGGCAACCTGAAGGTTTAAAACCTGACGGGCGATGGTTCCGTTGCAGCCCCAATAATAGCGGCTCAAAGGCCGTCCGTAAACGTCGGCAGCGGCTTTTAAGGCAATGGTTTTGGCAACTTCAATGATATTTCTTTTGATGGACCTAACGATTTCGGGATTTCGGCCTGCTTTTTTTGATAAGGCATACTCAAACATGCCGAGGTTCGATACATTGCCCCAATCCCAGTCTTCCTCAATCTTGAAATTTAATGCGGTTGCCTGTTTTTCAAAATCGTTCAGGAATTCGGCGTTGCCGGTGGTTTCCCACATTTCAACAGCAGCCCACAAGCGGTCGTCCGGATCGGTGGTTTGGTAACCTCCGGTTTTGAATTCGCCCTGGACAAAGCCTTTGTCTTCAGGATTTGCTTTCAGAAAATTATAACTCGTTTGTGCGGCAACCAGGCATTTTTGGGCATAAGCTTTGTCGTAAGGTGCGAAATATCGGGCAGCCTGCGCCATCATGGCCACAAAATCGGCGGTTGCGGCTGAGCTCCAGTCGGTGAAATAGCGCTTTTCCTTATCATCTTCGGGTTTGCAAAAAGGCTCGAAATTCTTACGTGTCAGTTTGTGCGATACCTTTCCGGAGCCATCGGTGTATTGCATGGTCAACAGCCAATCGGTTTCCCATTTTATTTCCTTCAGGAAATCGGGGTAGCCTGGCGCTGTTTCGGGCAAGTTGAGCGAGAAATTTTTCAGTTTATCCTGAAATTGGTCCCAGGCCATGAACATCATTCCGACTGTAATTCCGGCGTTGACCACGTATTTGCCATAGTCACCGGCATCGTGCCAGCCTTTTGTCCCGTCGCGCTTTTCGCCGGGTTTGCCCTGGTAATCTTCGTAGCCGTCGTCGAGGTGGCAGGCTTCATGTGCATAATGAATTCCGTTGTGGTCGCCTGAAACGGCAGTTCCGCAGCGCCACAGGTAGAAAGCCCGCATGCTGGTATAGAATGCTTCATTGTAAGCTTTTGGCGATATCTCGAATTCAACCGATTTGGTGCCTTCAGGAGTTTCGAGGTAATATTTGCCGTTTTTTGAAAAGGATGAGAAATTGGCCAGCCCTACTTTTTGGTCAACATCTTTCTGGGAAACAGCGGCTGAAATTTTTCCTTTAAAAACTACGGCCCGATCGCTGGCACGTCTGATTACAAACGATTTGGAGTCGCCAACGATGGAGGCATTTTTTGAAGATTGCGGCAAATAGCCCAGCGAATTGAGGCAAATGCTTTTGGACTGTGCAAAAAACGTTGCGGGGAACAGGGCAAAAACTAAGGTGATTAGCCAAACAAATGATTTCATAGTGTCAAGGGTTAGGTTTAATTTATTGTAGGAAATACAATATGATGTAAAACTAGAATAATTGAGTTAATTTATGTCGGCGGCAACAGGCAAAATATCAACCATTTTATGCCATTTATCAATCCTGTGCCCCGCCTGATTTTTGTTTACCGTTTTTGTTGTTTTTTTTGTTCTGAAAAAATGCCCACGTCAAGCACCAGGTTACTAAATCTCACTAAAATACCCTTTCCCCTTTTCCTAATAATTTCTATACCAGTTCGACGGTTACTTTTTTAAAGAAGCGGGTTTCGAGCAACCGGACAATCCGCTTGACCACAAACTTGCGCATTTCAAGCTCCACCGGCTGGTCAGGGTCCTGATGTGCCCAATTGATACGTGTCCCTACAATAATTTGGATCGTATCGTGTTGGGTGAGAAGCTTCACAACTTCTTCAGGGGGGCTGTCGCCCAGGCGCATTTCGGTGGTGTAGCTTTCAAGTATTTCTTCCACGCGGCCAAGGGTGAGGATTCCCTCGGTAACCATTTCAAACCCTTCCATTTTTGCGGCAGGTGGCAAAGTCTTTTCCGAAAAACGGTGCTGGATATTAATGTCCAGGTCAAGCTCACGGGCAATGATTTCGGCTGTTGTTCCGCCGCAAATAATTTTCTTTCCAGGAAATTCGAGGATCCGCCTGACAAAATCGGTATCTTTTATTTTATAAAATGGGGGGCCGGTTATCAGCATAAATTCGCGGGGCTGCCTGAAATAGACGATCCCGCAACTGGCATCGTCGCGTATCTCGAACGAGTCGTTAATCGAAGCCTGGTTCAGGATTTTTCGGGCCAGTTTGGTTGCCGAGATTTCCATTTCACGGGCCATTTGGTTTTCGGCAAAATGTGCGATGTTTTCGAGTCCCCATCCGGTCGGAAAGCGTTTGCTCCCTAAACCCGATTGGTCAACGCCGTCTGTCATAAAAAGTATCCGGTCTTCGAGAATGGGTGTAAATTCCCTGATCCGTAGTATTTTGCCAATGTTTTCTTCCCCTCTGATCGGGATTTGAAATTCGAGGGGCTGAAACGGTTGCCCCCTTCGGAAAATAAGGGTCCGCGGGTTGTCGTAGTTGATAATCCTGACTTGCCCGCCTTCCTCGATTTCGATGATGGTAAAGGTGGCATAACTTTCCTTCCCGTCGCGGGCTTTGGGCAGGGCGCGCATAAAAATATTGGCAGCAACTTCGGGTTTTGTATGGAATGAAGTGTAATTCAGGGCCATAGAAGCAGTGAGGGTGGCCAGCACATTGGCTTTTACGCCGTGGCCGATCCCGTCGGACAAAACCAAAATTGTACGCCCCTCGGCCCTGATCTGCCTGGAATGAAAAACATCGCCGCAAACAACCTGCCCGTGGCGCTTCAACTGATGAACATCAACTTCTATGTGATAATCGGCCATTTAGAATAAGTTTCAGGTTCAAAAAAAAATCAAATTGGCTTTCGGAATAGCCTTGAAAAGCACTGCCGGATTGAACCCCGGTCCTATTTTCTTTTACTGAAGACGATCCACATGTACATTTCCACTTTTCGATCCCGGTAACGCCCTGGCTTTGCATGTCTTTGCGAAGTTGATTGGATTTGAGACCGGTTGACTTCATGCTTCAAACTGAAAGTGTTTGGGTTTTTAAGTTCTATTCTTACCCAAAAATAAGACTATTTTTTTGAAAGCACCATAAATGAAAGGATATCAGCAAACCCGGCAAAATTGCGAGCGGAAAGGCAATTGGCGAAAAATTCAGGGTTTGGTAATAATCTGTTTGAACCAAAAACCGGCATAAGCTCCCACAAATGCCGGGGCCAGGGCCAGAATCCCTCCGGCGTTTTGGGCTAAAACAAGTCCTGCCAGCGGTATCCAAATGCTAACCAACACTGCAATCAGCCAAGGTTTGCGCGAGGCGATAAACCCGCAGGCAAAGGCGGAGATCAGCACCATGAAGACTGTAATTCCAGTGTCGTCCCAGGTTGGTCGGGAATCGATCCATGCAATGCCAAGCCCGAAAAAAAGGGACAGAACAACCGAGAAAGGAAATGCGTGTTTCATCGTGATGATTTTGGTTTGAACTTGCCTGAAAGTCAGCAATTACAGATCTAAACCATGCTGCCGATTGCGGAGCCCTGAATGAAGGTCAGATCTGGATTACATTGGATCGCTCTGACACGTGAAAGCCAATGCCTTCGCGTTCCGAATCGAAAACTTCGAGCAGTACCGAATCTTCCAGCGCTTCAGTTAAATGGCAAATCTTTTGGTTCATGCTCCAACTGTCGCCCTTAATGAAATCGTGTACCGTGTCGGCAGTAATCAGGCGGATACTTCCCTGGAGCAAAAAGGCCGAATGATTGCTCAGGTGGAAATGTTCAGGCAGGCGCACCCCTCTTTGCAGTACAAACTCTGTCATGATCATCGACTCATCTTGATGCAAAATCTTGATTTTCACACCCTCAACAAGCTGGGCATAAACGATTTCGAAGTGAGAGCTAAACATGGATCGGTATTTTGGATTGTTTTAATCGACGAAAGTAATAAAAACCATTTTATCAAACTCTTTCTCCAGTATTATTCTGAGAACTGATTAAAAAAATGTTACGGAACATCCCGAATGTTAACGAATTATTTCTGTAAACGGGGTCAGAAATTTGATCGTGAGAAAAAATTCCGAATCAGGATTCTTGAGCTTATATTTTGATGAAAATCTTATTCTTAAACAACCAGTAAGTCAGATACCACAAGGCAAACCAAACGGAAAAGCTGGTGAGTATTTCGGACGTAAGTTGTCCGGACCATCCAAAGAGCGAATTGACAATCGGGGTAAATGCTCTGGAAATAATGCCGGCGCCGCCCACCGAAAAAAACATGTAAATGAAAATACTGTTCGTTCCAACGATGATAAACATTCTGGAACCTTTTAGAAACATCTTTTTAACATCGATGAGCCAGTACGCGAAAGCGAGGGCGAGAATGGCCCAGCCTCCACTGGCAAACACGAATGAAGCGGTGGCAATCTTTTTAATTATCGGAGTAATATTCAGCAAGTCGAGCGAAAAGCCGATGACCAGCGCTGCTATGCCGTACATCACCAGAAGTTTTATTTTTTCGTTGGCTGTTTTATTACTTATCAGCAGCTTGCCGCAAAGTACGCCCCAAACGGTGTGCGCAATGGTTGGAATGGCATTCAGTGAAGCCCAGATGCTGGTTTCGCTGGTACCTTCAATTTTAGTATTAACCCATGCACCCAGGTTATGAAAGGCTTCCCATGGATGGTTGAATCCTTCAAGCGGGAAAAAGCGGTACGCCAGATCGGTCAGTAATAAAATTATCAGGGTAAAAATCAATTGGAATGAAAAACTTTTCCGTTGGATGAGAAAAGCCACCAGGTAAGTCACCGAAAGCTGTGCCAGCACATTCTGAAGCCGGAAAACGATGTGAGCCGAACCCATGCAGTATAGCCCCCAGCCCAGCAAAAGCAGAGTCAGCGAGCGTTTCAGCGCATGGTTCCTGATGGATTTCTCACTTGCCCCTTTTTTTAGCCGGTTGGCCACGGCAAACGGAATCGCTACCCCAACAATAAACATGAAGAATGGCTGGATGAGGTCCCAGAAATGCAGTCCGTGCCATTCGTGATGGTCGAGCTGAGTTCCAATAAAATGCATAAAACCATTGTCAACCGAACTGATGTGCCGGTATAGCTCTGTGCTTTCTCCCATCAACAGGAACATGGTGAAACCGCGAAAAAAGTCAATGGAAGTTACCCGTTCGCCCAATGTGGATGCCGGGGCTGAGGAATTTTTCTCCTTTGTAGTCATGTGATTAGTTGTTTAGTCAGGTTGGTTTACAAACGTAGAAAACTGTTTGGAATATCGGATGTCAATTTCAGAAAATTCGTTCTTACAGATAATATCCAGGC
>JBBIHV010000029.1:0-15470 GCA_037446835.1 Sunxiuqinia sp.
TTGTCTAATTTTAGAAAAAAGTAAGGATCCAATCTTTTTAAAAACCGGATCCTTACTTTTTGCTTTTGCACTCAAAACTAGCAACGATTAATCGTATTGCCTCTTGATAAACCAACGGTCCCAGAGATTGAAACTGCAATTCAGTTTGATAAATTTTTCCTGAACAAGGTGGGCCGCTTTAGTACCCTGCATTCCCAATTCGAGCGAGAAATTGGCATAGCTGCGATCTTTCTTGATTGGGATTCCAACGCCCATGGTCAATGCTTGTTCATGAATCTGGTTGTCGTACATGACCAGGTATCCCGATTCGTAGCGGTATCCTAATCGATACCTCACTACCTGCCGGATGAATTTCGGGTCGTTTTTCGGGGCAAATTCAATGCCGCCACGGTAACTTCTATTTGTAGTCAGTTGATATGAGCTAAGAAACAAGGTGGCATTTTCCCAGTGGCTCTGTTTATAATCGAATGCGGCCACGAATGTTGGGCCAAACAAATAGCTGACCCCAAAACCAAGATCCAGCGGTAGTTTCGTTGAACCGAATGACATGACGTTGCTTGCCAATGTTTCGGACGAGCTACCGTATGTTTTTGTGATGGTTGTTGAAGTTGACGAATTCAGTTTGCTGCTTATTCCGGCCACACTACCAAAAACCAAGCTCGAAGCCGAAGATAACGGGATACTAATTTGAGTGCCAAAATTTAGATAACCTCCTGTATAGTGAATTTTCTCCTCCTGTGCTATATTGTATATTGTTGTTGATACGCCAATTCCCTGGTTCAGCGTTTGAGTGACATTGCCCCAGATGTAACCGGCTTTTGCTCCAAATGAAATGTATTGTGATGGTTTCCATGCCAGTAATCCAGACGCTTCGCTCAGCCCGCCAGTGCCGTCGTAAATGGCTGGGTAAGTTATAGCAGTTCCGTCAATTGTTTTTGAAGTATAAATGCTATAACCGACACTGCTTTTCGGATTCAGTGACAAGCCGCCAAAAAGTTTTTTTGAAATTGGAAATCCCATTTGCAACCAGCTTAAGTTCCCGCTGTTAACATGAACACTTTTTGATGCATTTGCCAATTGCGTGTATTTGAGGTTTATGCCCATATCGAAAAGAAAATTCTGCGGATCAATTGCGGTCAATGAGGCCGGGTTTTCGGTATTTAAAAATAAATTTGATCGGAGCCCAATCCCTGCTTGCCCCATTGCAGCACTTCTTCCGCCTGAAGCTATTTCAAGCTCGCCAATCCCGAATCCGGAGTATGGTGAACTGGTGCTGTTTTGGGCAATTAACGTGAAACCTGGAATGAATATCATGAATGCTGCAAAAATTATCTTAAATCTCATGCCTGGTGTTTTTAATTGTGGTAGTAATAAACGTTTAGTTTAGGCGAGAATAATCCTGAATTAACGCCGCCCAAAATGACTTGCCCAACAGTTTTCTTGGCAGTTGCCGAACCATAACCAATCATAAGCGAATTGTTTGTTTGAAGGTCATTTTTAAGTTCAGTACTCAAAAAGCTGCTTATGTCCGCTTCATAATAAACTGTTTTTTCTACATCATTTTGAATTTTTAATATGGCATAGGCATAATTTGTACTTCCGGGCAATGTAACCTGGCCTGAAAGTTTGTTACCTTTGTCGGCGCTATATACATACAATGAATCAGGTAAATTTATGGAACTGCTGTAAGTTCCTTTAACTGGATACAGCTTTAAGTTAGCACCAATCAATCCTGAATTATTCCCCATCCATAATAAGTTATCAACATAAGGAACTTTGATTTTCGCATAAGTCTGAATGCCTGATTGCACCAAGATCGTGTTGTCAGTCAGTTTTGAATCCCGTTCATTCTTTGAATTCGTGATACCGTCAATCAAGCTGTTTGAAGAGTTTCCCGATATTTGATTGAAATAAATCCCGTCGGTAATAAAAGAAAATGTATAGGATAAATTTCTTAAATCGGTCGGATTTGGGCTCAGATGAAAATAAAGCTTCATTTGCGGCAGCTTTGCTACATTGCTGCTTGTCGATGTAGTCCCGGTTGAAGCCGCAGCAACGCTGAGCCCGAACGCAGCCCCTTTAGCATTTGGTTGCGATTGAATGACAAGGCCTTTAAAAAAACTCTGAAATATGCCTTGCGTACCAAGTGTATCGCTTTTATCCTTTATCAGTTCCGACAAACGGTTTCCCAATAAATCTGAAAGTCTGATGCTAATAGACTTGTGCGTTTTTGGCCGTGGGGTCAGATTAACCGTTGCAATTGGAATTTCATAATTTTTAAAGTGGCTCGTGGTGTATAAATAGTTGTTATTCAATGCCATTTGTTGGCTTAGTTGATAGATGTTAAAAGTTTGTGTGACGGTTGTGTCACCCGAAAAATATTTGTCATAGTTCAGGATCAGGCATAGCGAATCGTAAACGAAGCTGGTATAGTTGAAGGCATCGTCAAATTTCAACTCGAAATATGTATTGGAATGAACATAACCTGAAAATGGGTTATAGTTGCATCCAAGAAGTAACCGGCCCGAGGAATTGGAGATCAGGGAGTCGAATTTTACGGTTGAACTTTTTAGGGTTAACGTGTCAATCATAACTACTCCCGTCTGGCTTTTGATAAAATTATCGCCAACAACAAAATCCTGAATTGGAGATTTGGTGCAGGCAGCAAACAAAAGCAGCAGCATAACGCTTAGTAATTGAAGTGTTTTCATTCAGTTTTCATGTATATGTTTTCATGTTTTCATGTCCATTCAGAATGGCTTGTATGAGCTTGATTATTTGAAGTTTTATTTCAGTCCTTCGTGTGGTCAATAATCATTCAGGTTCATTCCTTTGGCAATATTTTAGCGAATGTAGATGTGAATCTGAATTTCAGGAATTAAAATATACAGACGCCATTTTTAACTCGATATAAACTTACCGCGAAATTACACTTTTACGATTCATTTTGTTGATAATTAAAAAAATAAATACTGATTTGTATTTGCATGGCATTTTTTAAAATTCGATAAATTGGGTTTATAGATAAAAATATCCAGTTCGTCGATTATTTGGCTTAGTCTGAATGAAAATACTTTTTATCCTCTACGAAGGCGAGTAGTTTTGAAATTTAAATATGTAAAAACAGAAAAGCTATGAAAACTTGGCGGACAATAGTTTTGGGATTGTTCTTTTTGCTTGCGTGCAGTAAAAGTAATGTTTCCCCGCTTGGGAACTGGGTAAAAAAATCGGATTTTGAAGGCCTGCCACGAGGTGCCGCAGTTAGTTTTGTAATAAACAACATGGCATACTTGGGGTTGGGTTATAACAGTGATTTAACCATCAGCAATACTGATTTTGATATCAATGGATTCCTGAAAGATTTTTGGAGGTACGATCCATCAATGGACAGATGGTATCGAATTGCTAATTTTCCGGGAAATGCCCGTAACGCAGCGGTTGCATTTTCAGTGAATGGTAAAGGTTATGTTGGAACAGGTTACGATGGAAATAATAAGTTGAAAGATTTCTGGGAATATGACCCAACTTCAAATACCTGGACTCAAAAAGATGATTTCATTGGCGGTGGACGTTATAGTGCCGTCGGGTTTTCACTCAATAATTTTGGTTATGTGGGTACTGGTTATGGGGATGATTTGGTTGATAAAGTCGATTTTTACCGGTTTGATCCAACCGCTGCTGCCGGGAGCCAATGGGTCAAAGTGCAAAGTATCGGCTCGAAAAGGCGTAGTGCAACAGCATTTACATACAACAACAAAGCTTACGTTTGTTCGGGTTTCAACAATGGCGTTTTTCTTACTGACATGTGGGAATATGATCCAACAGCTGACAATTGGACCAAAAAGGTTGCCCTCGACTCCAATTCTGCCTGGACAATAGTCCGGCAAAATGCCTCTTCGTTTGTAATGGGTGATAAAGGCTATGTTTTTCTTGGTGAGAAATCGGCTGCTTTAAGCGATGTTTGGGAATATAATTTTGTTGCTGACACCTGGACACAGAAAACTAATTTTGAGGGTGCTGCCAGAACAAATGCTGTTGCTTTTGTTGTCAGTGGAAAAGGAATTGTTGCTACCGGACAATCTGCCAGTTACTATCTCGATGACGTTTACGAATTCCAGCCTTTTGCTGCATACAATAAAAACGACTAAAATATTCTGATTCTCAGAGGTTTTTTGATACTTCTGTTATACTCAAAGATTTAAACTGTTTCTGAAAAGGGGCAGTTTTTTTTATTTTATACAATTTAGTCACTAAACTATTTCAACCACTTTAAGGCAATTATTGAAAATTAACCTTTTTATTAATGTTTTAACTATCATCATTACTTCCAAATGTCCAACTTTACAGCTTCAGCTTATATGAATTTTATATGATTTTTTATGCAAAAAATTGCTGTAATTTTCAAGAAATTGTGTTAATTGGGGCGATACCATCTAGTAATGCATACGGTTAAGGAATGAAGCATTTACATAAAGCAAAACTATTCATCAAAAATATCAGACAGGAACAAGGCTTGTTGTTCTTTGTCCATCTTTTGGTTTGGCTTATATTGATTCTGGCATTTTCGTTGTTGTCGCTTCACCGGCACGAAAGTTTTCCCAAATTTGTTGTCCTGTTATATTTTTACGGGTTCATTATTTTTTACCTGAACTATTTCTTTCTTACTCCCCGTTTTTTGTTGCCTAAAAAATATTATAAGTTTTCAATTTTTATCCTGATTATTGTTTTATTCTCGTTGTTTGTAATCGACCCCTTTTTTCATCAAGTATTGACGCACGATATTATCCAGAAGGGTTCCCGCAATATGCGTGTACCTTTTCAGGATGAGCATGTGCGGTTTTTCCCTCCCAAAATTTCTGATGGGATGTTTTTTTTGTTGTTCACTTTTCTGTCTTTTTCTTCATTGGTGCGTATTTTCCAGAAGTTAAAACATGAAGAAATGATCAATCAACAATACCAGAACGAAAAACTGAATGCCGAGTTGATGATGTTGCGGCAACAGGTTAATCCACATTTTTTGTTTAACTCTTTGAATAATATCCATTCCCTTGCAAACAGGAAATCCGATTTGACTTCGGAAGCGATCATGAAACTTTCGGCCATTCTTCGGTATATGTTAAGCGAGAACCCGGGGCACGAAATACCGGTTACGCGCGAAATTGCCTTGATCGAAAACTACATCGACCTGCAAAAATTATGGATGAAAAATGCAATCAATGTCGAATTTAAGGTGCAGAATGTAAGCGCGAACTATCTTATCGAACCATTTATTTTAAATCCACTTGTTGAAAATGCTTTTAAATACGGCGCTTTATCAGGAATAGAATCAACCATTACAATTGAAATAAACATGGCAGGCGACTGGTTGTTTATTAAAATATGCAATCCGGTATTGCTCGAAAAATTAAGCAAGGAAGGCAGCATGGGGATCGGCGTAAACAACGTCATCCGTCGCTTGGAATTGTGCTATCCTGAAAACTTTAAAATGGAAAATGTACGCCTTGAAAATTCATATCAAATTAATCTTTCAATAAAACTTAGAAATAATGAACTGCATAGCAATTGACGACGAACCTTTAGCCTTGGATCTTATTAAAGACTACATTGAGAAAATCCCGTTTCTGGAGCTGGAACGTTCATTTACAAATCCGATTGAAGCTTTAGGGTATCTGCAGGAAAATAAAGTTGACCTTGTCTTTTTGGATGTCGAACTTCCATTTTTAAGCGGGATTGAGTTTGTTAAATGTATGCAATCAAAGCCATTGGTTATTTTTACTTCGGCCTACGAGAAGTATGCCTTGGCCGGTTACGACCTCGAAATAACCGATTACCTGATTAAACCCATTGTATTTGAACGTTTTTTGAAAGCTGTAAATAAAGCTTATGCCCAGAACAAACTAACTAAAAAAGCAACCGAACGGGTTGCATCAGTTGCTGAGAAGCAAAACCAGTCTGATTTTATTATGGTTAAAACAGGTTACAACACCCTGAATGTTAACCTGAAAGATATTTTATACATCGAAGGTCTAAAAGATTACATCAAAATTCACCTGCCGGGAAAAACCATCCTGACATTGAACAGCCTGAAAAAACTCCAGGAAATGTTGCCTGAGTCTCGTTTTGTCAGGGTTCATCGGTCTTTTATTGTGTCTCTTCCCCACATCGATTCGATACAGAGAAGCCGGATTGTAATCGGTAAAACTTTTGTTCCGGTTGGCGAAAACTACAAAAATTCGTTTAAGGAAATGATCGCATCAATCAATCTGGTTTAAGCCTGTTTTTAAGATCTGATCTTTTCAAAAGTGCGGAGGCTAAATCTTTAAAGCATGGCTTCCCAAAGTACCTCAACCGGATGCAGCACTTTTTTTCCGGTTCCGTCTTCGATGTGGTGGCGGCACGAAGTTCCGGGAGCCGCAATGATTTCATCCGGAAATGCTTCCCGGACAGCCGGAAACAGAGCCATCTCGCCAATCTGCATGCTTAGCTGAAAATGTTCTTTTTCGTACCCGAACGAGCCGGCCATACCGCAGCAGCCGGTTTTCATTTCCTGAACTGAGTAATTGGCAGGCAGTTCTAATATTTTTCGGGTGGGCAGGGTCGAAGCCACCGCTTTTTGCTGGCAATGGCCGTGAAGCTTTATGACTTTCTTTTCAGTGGTAAACTGCGCTGAAGTGATCTGCCCTTTTTCCATCTCCCGAACCAAAAATTCTTCCAGCATCAGTGCATTTTTTGCCAATTCCCTGGCTTTTTCCTGAAGCGTTTTTTCAACCAACTCCGGATATTCGTCCCTGAAAGTCAGGATCGTGGATGGTTCAATTCCGATCAGCGGCGTTTCCGGAGTAATCATTTCTGAAAGTTGACTGACATTGAAATCGGCAATCTGCCTGGCTTTGCGCAGTAATCCTTTCGACAGATAAGTCCGGCCACTTTCCCGATGTTTAGGTATAACAACTTCATATCCAAGTTTATTCAGGAGTAAAATGGCTTTTATCCCAATGTGACTTTCGTTGTAATTGGTAAATTCGTCGGCAAACAAATATACTTTTTTAAGATACTTTCCTGAAGATGTTTTTTTCTTGTTCCACGTTAGAAGTGTTTCGGCTGATAGTTCCGGAACCTTCCGTTCAGGAGCAAACCCAATGGCATTTTTGAATAGTTTACTGCTGGTAATCAGATTAGTAAATGGCCTGAAAAGCATTCCCAAACGGTTGATTTTCGGCAAATGGGCAATCAGTAACGACCGCATCGGGAAACCGTGCTTGTCGTAATATTGCTGCAAAAATTCGGTTTTAAACTTGGCCATGTCGATGTTCGACGGGCATTCCGATTTGCAGGCTTTGCACGACAAACACAAATCCAAAACCTGCATCACTTCCTCCGAATCGAAAACATCCGCATTTTGAGGCCTGGTGAGGTATTCGCGCAAAACATTGGCGCGGGCACGGGTTGACTTGTCTTCGTCACGGGTGGCCATGTAGCTTGGACACATGGTTCCACCAATCAATACACTTTTTCGGCAGTCGCCCGAACCGTTGCACATTTCAACGGAGCGCAATAAATCGCCGTGTTCGTACTGAAACAGCGTATTCGCCTTTAACGCAGGCTGTCCCATCAACAAACGCAAATCTTGTGTGATGGGTGGCGTATCAACAATTTTTCCGGGATTCAGAATGTTTTGCGGGTCCCAGGTAAATTTCAGTTTCCGGATCAGTTCATAATTGTGCTGACCAAGCATGAGCGGGATAAACTCGCCGCGCAAACGGCCATCACCATGCTCGCCACTGAGCGAACCACGGTATTTTTTTACCAGCAGGGCAACTTCCCGGGCCAGTGAACGATAAATTTTAATATCTTCCGTATCTTTCAGGTCAAGTAAAGGTCGCAAATGAAGTTCGCCGGTAGCAATGTGGCCGTAATACACGCAATTCAGGCCATACCGGGCAATTATCTCATTAAATTCGTGGATATATTTGGGCAAATAGTCGGGTGCAACGGCGGTATCTTCAATAACAGTCACACTGCGTTTGTCGCCCGGAATGTTGGAAAGCAAGCCCAGCCCGGCCTTTCGGAGTTCCCATATTTTTTTGATGCTTTCCTTGTCGGTAAACATCGGGAAATGGTAACCGTAACCTTCGTTTCGGAGATCGATTTCCAGTTTTTTGGCTTTTTCCTGAATTTCTGCTTCTGAACCGGACGAGAATTCGACGGTTAAAATGGCTTTCGGATTTCCCTGAATAAAGAAGCGGTTTTTGCGCTGTTCAATGTTTTCGAGCGTGCAATTCAGGATAATCTCATCGGTTAGTTCAATGGCATCGGGATGGTGCCGAAGCGCGACAATATTTCCCCAAAATGCATCTTCAAGCGAATTGAAATGTGCGCAAACCAATCCCTGAAATTTGGCCGGCAGCGGAATGAGGTTCAGTTTAATTTTTGTCACAAACACAAGCGTTCCTTCCGATCCGGCCAGCAGTTTACAGAAATTAAACGGCTTGCCGTTTCCGGTAAACGGATCGGTTTCAAGGAGCATATCCAGCGCATAGCCGTTGTTTCGGCGGGTCACTTTAGGATCAGGATATTCATTGCGTATTTCTGTTTGATTGAAGGGGTTTTCCAATGTTTCCTGGATGTTGCGGTAGATTTTTGTTTCTAGGGATTCAGGATTTCCATTGCATTTGGCCTGAAATTCATCGGTTGAAAGCGCTTTGAATGTCACATCAGAGCCATCGGCCAGAATGCCTTCCACTTCCAGGATGTGTTCGCGGGTGCTGCCGTAAATGAGCGAATGTAACCCGCACGAGTTGTTTCCCAGCATTCCGCCGATGCAGCAACGGTTGGCTGTAGAGGTCTCAGGAGCGAACTGCAAATCATGTTTTGAAAGAAACTGGTTCAGTTCAGCCAGAACTACACCCGGTTCCACTTCAATCCAGCGTTCAGCAACATTGATTTCACCGATTTTATTCAGGTATTTCGAAATGTCAACCACGATTCCTGAACCGACTACCTGGCCGGCAAGCGATGTTCCCCCAGCACGTGGAATTACCGAAGTTCCCATCTGGCGGGCAAAACCGATGATTTTACGAATGTCTTCCTTGTTTTTCGGACGGGTGACCGCCTGTGGAATTTCGCGGTACGACGAGGCATCGGTGGCATAAATCACCCGCTGCACCTGATCGGTAAACACGTCGCCATCGAGTGATTGCTTGAGCGGGAAAAATGGATCGGGAAGTTTCATAAAAAAAGTTTTTCAAAAATAAGGAAATTAACGTTTTTGAAGGGTAATGCAATCGATTGTTTTTAAAACAAATAGACAATTGATTTTCGTTTTACAGAAATGAATTTCATCAGGTTTCATTATATTTTTTTAGGTCAGGGCATGCACCGCTGTATATTTTCAGTACTTTTGTATCGAATTTTTTACCTTAAAGTTTAAACTTTAGATCAACGATGGAAATCTTAAAACGTGTCTTCCAAAACGCTCAAAAATACCAAAAAAGGATTGTATTGCCTGAAGGGGCAGAACCAAGAACATTACGTGCAGTTGAAATAATCCTCAGCCAGAAACTGGCCCAGATCATTCTTTTGGGGAATCCTGAAGAAATTGGCAAAGCAGCCATCGAAACCGGTGTAAACATCGACGGTGCAACAATCGTTGACCCAAAGACTGACCCCAGACGTGGAAAATACGCCGCTTTAATGTGTGAGATCCGTAAAGAAAAAGGTTTAAACAATGAAGCTGCCCTTGAATTGCTTAACGATCCGCTTTATTTTGCCCCGTTAATGATTAAAAGCGGCGATGCCGACGGCGAACTGGCCGGTGCAATTAATGCTACTGGCGATGTGTTGCGTCCTGCATTTCAATATGTTAAAACATTGCCCGGGGTTAGTGTGGTTTCCGGAGCATTTCTGATGTTTGTTAACGATCCGCATTTCGGCCACGACGGTATCCTGGTTTTTGCCGATTGTGCAGTGATGCCCGATCCCGACGAGCGCCAGTTGGCTGAAATTGCCGTAACAACAGCAAGAACGGCCAAAGCAATTGTCGGAATGGACCCGCGAGTTGCCATGCTGAGTTTCTCAACCATGGGAAGCGCCCAGCACCCGATGGTAGATAAAGTGGTGAATGCCACACGCATTGCCCGCGAAATGGACCCTGAATTAAAAATCGACGGTGAAATGCAGCTCGATGCCGCACTGATCCCGGAAGTCGGACGGCTGAAAGCGCCAAACAGCGAAGTGGCAGGCCGTGCAAATATCCTGGTTTTTCCGGGGCTTGAATCGGCAAATATTGGTTACAAGCTTGTCCAGCGCCTTGGAAAAGCTGAAGCAGTCGGACCGGTACTGCAAGGCATGGCTGCCCCGATAAACGACCTTTCAAGAGGATGTTCGGTGAGCGATATAGTTAATATGGTGGCCATTACAGCCAATCAGGCCGCTGCACTTTTCGAATAAAAAACAATCAATACCAAATAAAATGCCGAGTGAAGTTATTTACGAACCAATTGAAGAATTCGGTTTAAGTAAAAAAAATGCCAGCAGGACACTCTTTTCCAAAATTGGAATTGTTGGGTGTGGCTTGGTTGGCCAAAATATAGCCCGAGTTGCCAGTTTCTACGGAATAGAAGTTGTTTTTATCGAGGTTAGTGAAGAAAAGATTTCCGAAGCCTACAAAAACATCGAAAAAGTTCTGGACGAAAGGATTGAACACTGGGGCTCGACACAGGGCGAGAACCGTGCAATTATGTCGCGGATAAAAGGGACCATGGATTATAAAGACCTGAAAGGTTGTGATTTTGTGATTGAGGCCATCAGGGCAATCGACCGGGGCGGAAAAATCAAAGAACGTAAGGAAATCTTCCACCGGATTGAGGAAATCGTTGAGCCTGACTGTATCATAGCAACCAATTCGACAACCATCATCATTACCGAGCTTTCGTCCGACCTGGTTTACCGCGACCGATGCGTGAGCCTGCATTTCTTTGTTTCGTCGCAGGAAGCCCGGATTATTGAAGTTGTCCGCAGTTTATATACTTCGGATGAATCGTACCGGAAAGTTTGCCAGTTTGTGAAACTCATTAACCGAAAAATGGTCCCCGTACAAGAATCGGCCGGATTGGTGAGCATCCGCATTTTTGTTGTTTGGCTGAATGAAGCCTGCGAAATACTGATGGAAGGCATTTCGAACATCGAAGATATTGATCAGACCATGAAAATTGGTTTTGGCATGCGCATGGGGCCATTCGAAGTTGCCGACAAAATGGGGCTCGATAAAGTTGTCCGCTGGATGGACAATATTTATAACGAGTTTGGGGATATCCGTTACAAACCCAATCCATATCTCAGGAAACTGGTCCGTGGCAAGCATTTGGGAATAGAATCAGGTGAAGGATTTTATAAATACGACGAAAAAGGGAAAAGGATTGTTCCTGAAAATAAAACTTGCTGATTCACTTCAAACGATAATTTAAATACCCAGGTAGGATGAAGATTCTTGTATTAAACTGCGGGAGCAGTTCCATAAAATATCAACTTTTTAGCATGGCCGACCGTTCGGTAGTAGCCAAAGGGGGAATTGAAAAGTTGGGCATGAAAGGTAGTTTCCTGAAACATGTCCGCCAGGATGGCCAAGTCATAATTTTTGAAGGAGAAATCCTTGATCACAAAATTGGTATCGAATACATTTTGGGCGTGCTTACCAGTCAGAAACATGGCTGCCTGAAAGGGCTCGATGAATTGGATGCTGTCGGCCACCGTGTTGTCCATGGGGGCGAACGTTTTAATTCAAGCGTTCTGTTAACCGAAGAAGTTCTGGAAGAAGTGACCAAATGTATCGATATCGCCCCGCTCCACAATCCACCAAACCTAAAAGGCATCCGCGCCATGGAAGAATTGGTTCCCGGTATCCGGCAGGTTGGTGTTTTCGATACCGCTTTCCATCAAACGATGGAACCTAAGGCCTACATGTATGGCATTCCTTATGCCCTTTACAAAAAATATGGCATCCGTCGCTATGGCTTTCACGGAACCAGCCATCGGTATGTGTCTAAACGCGCCAGCGAAATCTTAGGAGTTGACTACAACACGCAGAAAATTATTTCGTGCCATTTGGGGAACGGAGCTTCGGTAGCCGCAGTAAAAAATGGTAAATCGTTCGATACTTCCATGGGATTTACCCCAATCGAAGGCCTGATCATGGGTACCCGTTGTGGCGACCTCGACGTTGGCGTGGTTAACTACATCATGGAAAAAGAAGAAATCGGGCTAAAGTCGGCCAGCACATTGTTCAATAAACACTCCGGAATGCTCGGGCTATCAGGAATTTCTTCGGACATGCGCGAAATTGAAATGGCCTCGGCAAAAGGCGACGAAAGGGCAACCCTGGCACTCGATATATATAACTACCGGATTAAAAAATACATTGGGTCGTACATCGCAGCTATGGGAGGATGCGACATCCTGATTTTTACCGGCGGAATTGGCGAAAATGCCGACACCACCCGCAAAGGTGTTTGCTCTGAAATGGATTTTCTGGGAATTTCGCTCGATTATGAGAAAAATATAGGTTTCAGGAGAGAAGGCCTGATCAGCACGCCCGAATCGAAAGTTAAAATAATTGTGGTCCCAACCGATGAGGAACTGATGATTGCCCTGGATACCAAATCGATTGTTTTTGGGCCTGATAAATCGTAAGGTAAAATTAAACGTGCCCTGCGGTTTATAAGCGATCGGGTTTTCGCGTGAAGGCATTGAAACGTCCGGTGTTGAACAACATCGGACGTTTTGTTTTTCACGAGTTTAAAAACATTTGAGCTATTGACTTTTGTTGTGCATTTATCTTTACTGAAATGGTATTTTTACCGTGTAAATAAATCTCAGGTATGAAATTGGAACGCTTAGCTGACTTGTTTGAATTTACCAAAGCGCTCGAAAAGAGGACTTTAATAGCCGTAAATGCCATCGACAGTCACAGTCTTGAGGCAATTTCCGAAGCCGTAGAACTCGAAATTGTTTCGGCTATTGTAACCGGAAATGAGCCGGAAATTCGTCAGCAATGCAAAATGGCCCATCTAAATCCGGAAAAATTCAGGATAATCCATGCCGAAACCGAGGAGGATGCCGCCCGGTTAGCAGTTGAACTGGCCCGGAAAATTTCAGGCAGCCTTTTAATGAAAGGTTTGATAAATACCGATAAATACCTGAAAGCTATCCTGAATAAGGAAACCGGCCTGTTGCCTGCCGGTGGGGTTCTGAGCCATGTTTCGGTTATCGACAATCCAAATTATCACAAATTGCTGCTCGTGAGCGATGTGGCGATCATTCCCTATCCAAACGTTTTGCAAAAGATAGCCATGACGCATTACCTTAAGAAAATGGCCATGGACCTCGGGATTGCCAAACCCAAAATAGCGCTGATAACCCCAACCGAACAGGTTTTGCCGTCGCTGGTTTCGTGTACCGATGCCGTTGAAGTGATGAAGGCTGCCGAAAACGGGCAGTTCGAACCGGCAATTGTGTATGGCCCAATGGCGCTCGACGTGGCCGTTGACCCTGAATCGGCACGGATAAAATCCATCACTTCGGAAGTGGCCGGCGATGCCGATTGCCTGCTCTTTCCAAACATCGATGCCGGAAACGTATTTTATAAAACGAACACCAAATTATGCAATGCCGATCAGGCAGCCGTAGTGATGGGAGCGAATGTTCCGGTAGTGTTGTCGTCGCGGGGCGACAGCATCCGTACAAAACTGAACTCCATTGCGCTTGCCGCGCTGTTAAGTAAATAAATTTCCACATGAGCGATATCTGGATACTGGCTATTAATCCCGGCTCAACTTCCACCAAGTTTGCCGTTTACTTTGGGAGCGAATGCAGGCTGAAAAAAACCTTGCGGCATTCGATCGAGGATTTATCGCTGTATAACAACATCATCGATCAGTTTGAATTCAGGAAAGGCCTGATCATCGATTCGCTGGTTGAGGAAGGTTTTGAGGTGGATAAAATTAAGTATGTTATTGGTCGCGGTGGTTTAACCTATTCCTTAAAATCAGGCGTTTACCTGGTTAATAACCGGATGCTCGAACATGCCCGGGCCGGAATTTATGGACAGCATGCCAGTAACCTGGGCCCGCTTATTGCCGATTACATCGCGCTCCAGATTCCAGGTGCCAGGGCGTTTATTGCCGATCCGGTGGTAACCGACGAACTCGACGAAATTGCCCGGTATTCGGGCCACCCGGTATTCGAGCGCCGTTCTATTTTTCATGCGCTGAACCAAAAAGCAATCGCCCGCCTTCATGCCAAAAAATCGGGTCGAAGGTATGAAGAACTCAACCTGATTGTGGCACACCTGGGCGGCGGCATATCAGTTGGCGCTCATTCAAAGGGAAAAGTAATTGACGTGAACAATGCGCTCGATGGCGAAGGACCTTTCAGTCCGGAGCGCAGTGGAACTTTGCCTGCGGGGCAGCTCATTGATTTGTGTTTCAGCCACAAATACCAGAAAGACGAAATTCGCCGGATGGTCATTGGTGAAGGCGGATATGTGGCCTATCTGGGAACCAACGATGCGCTGGAAGTTGAGAACCGGGCCGCCGGTGGTGATCAAAAGGCACAAAAAATACAGGATGCGCTGGGCTACCAGGTTGCGAAGGCAATTGGCGAAATGGCGGTTGTGCTCAACGGTTCGGTCGATGCCGTCCTGCTGACCGGAGGATTGGCGTACAACAAATACCTCACGCAATACATCATTTCAAAAGTTGAATTTATTTCTTCGGTATTTATTTATCCCGGCGAAGATGAACTGGAAGCGCTGGCCATGAATGCCCTGCGTGTGGCCACCGGCGAAATTGAACCCCTGGAATATCCGAATTAAATCAACTGTTATTTTTTTTGATTTAGTCAAAATATTCCTAAAACAATAAATATTTATCGAATATCAATAAATATTTATTGTTTTTTTTGAATCTATGAACTATCTTTGCGCTATAATATAAATTCACCACGATGAAAAACAAAACCTTAATTAAAACAATTACCTGGCTGCTTAAATTCTCCAGAATAATACTGATTTTATCCATGTTGATTTTTGTTGTTGATGCTACGTCTTCAATATTCAATGTGTCCAAAAAATTTACTTCTTTAATGCCTTACTGTTGGTTCAAAACCGAAAATACCGGGGAGCCATCTCAACTGCTAAAAGTACAAAGTCCAACACCTTTAGTAATTACAGACATAATTGTGAGATTTGACGGTGAGCCTCCTAAAGTAGTAATTCCATGGATGATATTGTATAAAATGATCTCCTTTATTCTTGGGCTTTATGTATTGAATCTTTTAATTCGCGTTGCTAAATCGGTAATTGAGAATCGACTTTTTAATCGCCAGAATGCGCTCTATTTAAGACATTCAGCACTTGCAATCATTACTGGGTGTCTGTTGCAGCTTGCTTTTTCAATTATAGAAACGATCATTTT
>JBBIHV010000029.1:15570-28374 GCA_037446835.1 Sunxiuqinia sp.
CTTTCTATATTGAAAACCGGAAAGGCAAAAGCGATCCGTTTTTCAACCCTTGATGCAATTTGTAAGGTAATGGATTGTCAACCGGGTGATTTGCTTGAATATGTTGAGGTTGGTGATGCAGACAAGTTAAATGATCAGGATGAAATCGGATTGAAATCGGAATGATCTTTCTATATTTCTTCTTTATTTCCTTTTTTCATGTTCTGTTCAGGAGAAAAGTTTTTATAAAGATTTTTAACTTTATCCACAAAACCAACAAATTCTTAGCCATGAGAATTGCTTTCTTCTTCTTCCTGTTTTCATCCTTGATTGCTGTTCCTGCTTATTCACAGCAGACCAATGTTATCTACGAAGAATCACAGGTTCCTGATTACAAATTACCCGATGTACTGACCCGGTTTAACGGGCAGAAGGTCCGGTCAGAAAAAGTCTGGTTGAAAAAACAAAGACCCGAAATCCTCCGGATTTTTACCGATGAAGTATATGGAAAAGTCCCCGGAGAATTGGGCATTGATAAGGTGGATGTTTGGGAAACTTCTGATCATGCGGTCAACGATCTGGCCGTGCGCAAACAATTGTCTTTGTTTTTCAGGAAGAATGGAAGAAGCCTTGAGGTTAATGTGCTGATGTATTTGCCCAAATCGAATAAAAAATCGCCGGTATTTCTGGCCTATAATTTCTCAGGAAACCATACAATTTCGAACGATCCGAACATCCGGCTGACGGATTCATGGGTCAGCGACAATCCTTCGGTTGGAATAATCAACAACCAGGTTACCGAGCAGTCGCGCGGATCTGATTCAGATTCGTGGCCGGTTGAAGATATTATCAAGGCGGGATATGGTTTGGTTACCGTTTACTATGGCGATGTTGATCCGGATAAGGATGATTT
The DNA here is from genome assembly GCA_037446835.1 of Sunxiuqinia sp. Taxonomy (GTDB): domain Bacteria; phylum Bacteroidota; class Bacteroidia; order Bacteroidales; family Prolixibacteraceae; genus Aquipluma. The sequence goes on from JBBIHV010000029.1 coordinate 16,463, forward strand.
GTCGGATGGCATTCAACCATTTTTTTATCAGCAAAACCAAACCAGGCCACGAGATAACGAGTGGGGATCAATCGCAGCCTGGGCCTGGGGACTGTCGCGCGTGATGGATTACCTGCAAACCGATTCGCTGGTCGATGCCAGTCGTGTCGCGGTGCTTGGGCACTCACGATTGGGCAAAACAGCCCTGTGGGCCGGGGCAACCGATCAGCGTTTTGCGATGGTTATTTCAAACGAATCGGGTTGTGGCGGTGCAGCCCTTTCGCGCCGTAAATTTGGCGAAACCGTCAAGGCAATCAATACCACTTTTCCGTACTGGTTCTGCGATAATTTCAAGAAATACAACAATAATGAGGACTTATTGCCTGTCGATCAGCATGAATTGCTCGCGTTGATTGCCCCACGGCCGCTATATGTGGCCAGTGCTGAAGACGACAAATGGGCAGATCCGAGAGGCGAGTTCCTATCGGCAAAATATGCTTCTGTAGTTTATAAATTGTTTGGACTGAAAGGGCTTCCTGCCAGTGAGATGCCCGAAGTAAACCATCCGGTAATGGGCACGATTGGCTACCATATCCGCTCCGGAAAACACGGTCTGACCAAATACGACTGGACCCAGTACCTCAAATTTGCCGATATGCACTTTAAGTTGAAGGATTGAATGTGGTTAGGGAAAGAAGATTAAGGCATTGGGAAAGAGGAAAAGTCGGGGTGCAATCAGGTTTCAAGATAAAGAGAACCGTTCCCGAAATTATTGTAAATGGTCTCAGGATCAAGATTTTATCTTATTTGCTCAGCAAAAAATGTTTAAAATCGGCAAATTCGGTGCTTAATTTTACTGAAAGTTTTTTACCGTTCATAAAGGCTTCGAGTTTTTCAGGGATCCTCACCGTACCCTTTCCTAAAACACTTTCAACCGTTTCGGTAAATTTTGCGGGATGTGCAGTTTCCAGAAAAACGCCAATTTCTCCTTCTTTCAGGTCATCTTTTAGAGCACGGTAACCCACAGCGCCATGAGGATCGAGCTGGTATTTCTCTTCGGCAAACACTTGTTTCATGGTTTCGCGGATTTCAGCATCGGAATAACGGCGCCCGGTCAAATCGTCTAAAATTGAAGCATGGGATTGGTTGTACAATTCAAGGATACGGGCAAAATTACTCGGGTTTCCAACATCCATTGCGTTGGCAATCGTAGCAACCGACTTACGTGGTTTATATTTTCCGGTACGCAGGTATTTGTAAACAATATCGTTTTCGTTGTTGGCTGCAATAAAGCGTTTTACAGGCAGCCCCATAAATTTGGCAAATATTCCGGCAGTCAGGTTTCCAAAATTACCGCTTGGCACCGAAAATACCAGGTCTTCCACCACACCTTGTTCTATAAGTCGGGCATAAGCATTAAAATAATAGAAAGATTGCGGCAGGAAACGGGCAACATTAATCGAATTGGCAGAGGTCAGCACCATCGAATCGTTCAATTCCTGATCGAGAAAAGCGGATTTCACCAGGTTCTGACAATCATCAAAATTACCGTTGATTTCGAGAGCTGTGATATTTTTGCCCAGCGTGGTAAATTGTTTCTCCTGGATTTCGCTCACCAGACCTTTGGGATACAGCACATAAACTTTAATCCCGGGAACGCCCAAAAAGCCGTTGGCAACAGCACTGCCCGTATCTCCGGAAGTGGCTACCAAAACATTCACTTCTTTATTGAACCCACTCAGGAAGTGTGCAAGCAGCCTGGCCATGAAACGCGCCCCAACATCTTTAAATGCCAACGTTGGCCCATGAAACAATTCAAGCGAATAAATTGAATCGTTGACTTTAACAACAGGGCAATCGAATGTAAGTGTTTGGTAAACAATATCTTTAAGAATATTTTCTGGAATATCTTCTTCGAAGAATTTTTTGGCAACCTCAAAGGAAATTTCCTGAAAGCTCAGGTGGCGAATCCGTTTGAAAAAATCAGGATGGAACTCCTCTATCCGTTCAGGCATAAACAATCCGTTGTCGCCTGCAAGACCTTTGGTAACAGCTTCCATCAATGAAACATGAGGAACTGATTTATTGGTGCTGTAATATTTCATCTTTTTAAATCAAGGATCGGTTTCAAATTTAACTATTGAACGCAAATACATCAACAAGCCGTTTAAGTCTTATTGATTAATTAATATTCAATCCTAATAGTGCAATCATAAACTGATTTCCTTTAAGCAAACCGTAGGAACCTTTGGCAACTTCAAATTCATCGTAAAAACGCGATTCATCGGGTGTTTCGCCTGGCCTGTAAATAATAAACGGCACCGCATCGCGGGTATGAATTTTGGTTGCACATGGTGTTGGGTGATCGGGTAAAACTGCAATGGTGACCGGTTCATCCATCTTTTCAGTCTCTTCAACCAAATATTTTACAATCCGGCTATCGAGATATGAAATTGTTTTTGTTTTTAGTTCAACATCGCCTTCATGACCTGCTTCGTCACTGGCTTCCACATGTAAATATACGAAATTATGCGTATTCAAAGCATCAATTGTTGCCTTTGCTTTTCCCTCATAATTGGTATCATATAAACCGGTGGCGCCTTCAACCTTAATAACATCCATCCCGGCATAAACGCCAATTCCCTGAATGAGGTCAACCGCCGAAATAACCGCCGATTTTTCAATTCCAAACAGTTCTTTTAAAGTAGGCATTTGCGGTTTGTAGCCCGGTGACCAGGGCCAGATGCTGTTGGCAACATCTTTTCCAACTTCTTTTCTCCGGATATTAACCGGATGATCGGCCAGCAATGCTTGCGATCGCAGAATTAAGTAGTTCAGCAATTTGGCCGTTTCAGCAGTTTCTCCATTTTCGGGTGTAATCAGGCACGGACGAAATGGTTTCCCCGGAACATCGTGTGGAGGCGTACATTTCAGCTGTTTGTTCCCACCTTTTATGACCAGCAGATGCCGGTAAGAAACTCCCGGATAAAACCTGATCGTGTCGTTCCCCAGTTTCTGATTCAGAAATTCAATCAGTTCGAAAGCCTCTAGATTTGAAATGTGTCCGGCTGAATGGTTTTTAATAGTTTCATGTTCGATGCAAATGAGGTTACACCGCAGAGCGAGGTCGCCCGGTTCAAGCGTAACGCCGATACTGGCGGCTTCCAATACACCACGGCCTTCAAAAACAGTGTGCACATCATAACCCAGAACCGACAGGTTGGCAATTTCACTTCCGGGGTGCATATCTTCCGGAACGGTAATTAACCTCCCGGTCCTTCCCCGTTTGGCCAAATCGTCAATTACTGGTTTTTCGGCCATTTGAAGCGGCGTTTTGCCGCCAAATTCTTCCAGCGGCTCATCGGCCATTCCATCTCCCAATACGATTATGTATTTCATAGCATGCTGTTCAATGTTGAATTTTATAGTATTAATTATTAGTCATTTGCAGTTACACGGTCACTCATTGTTAAATCAAAATATAAAAAATGACATGAAACAAATGACAACACTTCTTAAATATTCGACACCCGGATAATGTCGGCAAAAACCCCGGCGGCGGTCACAGCAGCGCCAGCTCCGTACCCTTTGATGATCATCGGAAAATCATGGTACCGCTCGGTGGTAAACATCACCAGGTTGTTCGATCCCTGAAGATCGGCAAACGGGTGCCCGGCTGCTATTTCCTGAAGCCCGATTTCGGCTTTTCCTTCCTCGAACTTTGCGACAAAACGCCAGAAGCGACCAGCTTCAGCCAGTTTTTTCCGGTTAGCTTCAAATTCGGCATCCACCTGCGGAATATTTTTCCAGAAATCATCCACACTTCCGGCAAAATACTTTTGAGGAATGAACGTATTAATTTTAATATCTTTCATATCGAACCGATAACCCGACTCACGAACCAGAATCAGCAGTTTTCGAGCCACATCAACCCCGCTCAGATCAATGCGGGGGTCTGGCTCGGCATACCCTTGTTCCTTTGCCATCCGGATGGTTTGGCTCAGCGGAACTGTTTCGCTGATGGTATTGAAAATGAAATTAAGTGTACCCGAAAGCACAGCTTCTATTTTCAAAATGGTATCGCCCGAATTCACCAGGTCGTTCAGCGTGGTGATAATCGGCAATCCGGCCCCTACATTGGTTTCAAACAGGAACTTAACGCCCTTATTTTTGGCTATTTTTTTCAGCATGGCATAGTTCTCGTATTCCGACGAAGCCGCAACCTTATTGGCTGTAACAATCGAAATGTTGGCGTTCAGCAATTCGGCATACAAACCCGCTGCCTGATCATTGGCCGTACAATCAACAAAAATGGAATTGAACATGTTTAGCCGGATAATCTCGTTTTTGAATTTTGCCAGACTTGATTCCGCCCCTTCCTTCATTAACTTATCGCGAAAAGATGCAATTTCAATTCCTTCGCGGTCAAAAAGCATCTTCTTTGAATTGGCCACTCCGGCAAGTTTTATTTTCAGATGTTTCTCCTTCAGCAATTTCGGTTGTTGCTGGCGGATTTGTTCCAGCAGGTTGCCTCCAACCAGCCCAATTCCCAACAAAAAAACGTTCAGTTCAACATTTTCAGAAAGGAAAAACGATTCGTGCACCACATTCAGGGTTTTACGCAGATCTGAAACCTTCACAACCCACGAAATATTGAGTTCCGAAGCGCCCTGGGCAATGGCAATGATGTTAATCCCGTTTTTGCCGATGGTATTGAACAGCTTTCCGGCGACACCGGTGGCATGTTTCATGTTTTCGCCCACGATAGCCACGATGGCCAGCTCATTCTCGATGGTAATTTTATTGATCTGGTCGAGCTGAATTTCGCGCTCAAACTCTTGCCTGATCGCCGTTTCGGCTTTTGTGGCGCTCGACGAATCGATGGCAAAACTGATTGAATTCTCGGACGATGCCTGTGAAATCAGAATAACATTGATATTTTGCCGGGCCAACGCGCCAAAAAGTCGTGCCGAAATTCCGGTAACACCAACCATTCCCAAGCCCTGAACGGTAATTAAAGTAATGTTTGAAATGGAAGAAATTCCCTTGATGGGCAAATCTTTCCCGTTGAGTTTGCTCTCAGTGATTAAAGTTCCATCATTTTCAGGCTCCAGCGTATTTTTAATCCTGACGGGAATACCTTTCTGGTAAACCGGCAAAATAGTGGGCGGATAAATGACCTTGGCTCCGAAATGCGAAAGCTCCATGGCTTCCGAATAGCTCAGGGTTTTAATGGTGTATGCCTTGCTGATCACACGCGGATCGGCTGTCATAAAACCGTTCACATCGGTCCATATTTCAAGCGAACCGGCATTCAGGGCTGCAGCCATGATGGCGCCTGTATAATCGGAGCCACCGCGTCCGAGTGTGGTATATTCTCCGGCATCGTTGGCCGAAATAAAACCTGGAACAATGGCAATTCCGGAGAATGAACGGAAAGCAGAACGAATCAGTTCGTTTGTTTTCTTAAAATTGACGATGGCTTTTCCAAAATCGCTGTTCGTGCGGATTAACTTACTGGAATCGAACCATTGGGCCGATGGAATGTATTCTGAAATGATGAGCGACGACAACCTTTCGCCAAAACCAATAATTTTATCAAGGGTTTTTGGCGTCAGTTCCCCAATCAGCGAAACTCCCTGAACGATCCGTTCAAGTTCGTCGAGCAAAACCTGGACTTTGGCACTGACTTCAGTCAGTTTTTCGCCTGAAAACAACTTTTCGGCAGCCTGGTGGTGGCGGTTCCTGATTTCTGTTAATTCAGCCTGAAAGTAACCGGTTCCGATCGCAGCCATTTTTGCCGCACTCAAAATTTTGTCGGTAATTCCACCCAGAGCCGACACCACAACGATCACATCATCGTCTTGTTGCATCAGGATTTCTTTTACCTTCTGAATGTTTTCGGCACTTCCAACAGAAGTACCGCCAAATTTTAAAACTTTCATCTGTCTATAATTTGTTTTTTAATTGCCAGATGGAACTCGCCATGATAATCATCCTGCTATATACCAAAATTTTCGCCATGGCTCGTTTCATAACTTATCAATTAACGGAGCCTTCAATTTATCGTTTTTCAGGCCGCCTGATTTCAATTTTGATTTTACAAACCCGAAATTCAGACAAACCTTCCAAATACGGGTCAAAAGATACCATTAAAACAAATCCGGGTGAAACAGCACAGCTGTCACACCCGGACCAAAACTGTTTTTTTAATCTTTATTTAATTTAACGTCGTTGCGGTGCTGACCGCTTCCAGTATTTTAGCTTCGAGTTCCGAGGCCAGTTCCGGATTATCGTGAAGGACTGATTTTACCGATTCGCGCCCCTGTCCTAATTTGGTCTCACCGTAACTGAACCACGATCCGCTCTTTTTAACGATATTCAGTTCAACTCCCAGATCAATGATTTCGCCGGTTTTAGAAATTCCTTCGCCGTACATGATGTCGAACTCAGCTTTCTTGAATGGCGGGGCCACTTTATTTTTCACAACCTTAACGCGGGTGTGGTTTCCCTGCGATTCTTCGCCGTCTTTAATCTGCCCAATGCGACGAATATCCAGACGAACTGAAGCATAGAACTTCAGGGCATTCCCGCCGGTAGTTGTTTCAGGATTGCCAAACATGACCCCGATTTTTTCGCGCAACTGGTTAATGAAGATGACACAGGTTTTCGTTTTATTAATGTTGGCCGTTAGTTTGCGCAAAGCCTGCGACATTAAACGTGCCTGAAGGCCCATTTTCGAATCACCCATTTCGCCTTCAATTTCAGCCTTGGGTGTCAAGGCTGCAACCGAGTCAATCACGATAATATCGACAGCGCCTGAACGGATCAGGTTGTCGGCAATTTCCAGGGCTTGCTCGCCATTGTCTGGTTGCGAGATCAGCAATTCATTGATATCTACTCCAAGTTTCGAGGCATAACCGGGATCGAAAGCGTGTTCCGCATCAATAATGGCAGCAATGCCGCCAGCTTTCTGGGCTTCGGCAATGGCATGGATGGCCAGGGTTGTTTTTCCTGAAGATTCAGGCCCGTAAATTTCGATGATCCGGCCTTTGGGATAACCGCCAACGCCCATGGCGATATCGAGGCCAATTGACCCTGAAGAAATGGATGGCACTTCTTCAACCACACGGTCGCCTAACTTCATAATCGAGCCTTTGCCGTAGCTCTTCTCGATTTTATCCATTGTCAACTGCAGTGCTTTCAGCTTTTCCTTGTTCTGGTTTAATTTTTCGTCGTTTGCCATATTACTTGATTTCTAATACTTTAATGATTTGTTCTGTATGATTTTTGGTGTCAACTTTATCAAAAATTTCTTCAATAACTCCCTCTTTATTAATGACGAAAGTAGTTCGGAATACGCCCATGTATTTTCGCCCGTACATGCTTTTTTCGCCCCAAACGCCATAAGCCTGAAGGATTTCAGTTTCAGGATCGGCAATCAGGTTAAACCCGAACTGAAATTTATCGGCAAACTTCTTATGCGACACGACGCTGTCGGGACTAATGCCCACAACTTCGTAGCCTTTCGCAAGCCAAAAATGGTAATTATCGTTCAGGTTGCACGACTCGGCAGTGCACCCCGGCGTATTGTCCTTCGGGTAAAAATATACAATCAGCTTTTTACCACGGAAGCCGCTCAATGAAATTTTTTCGCCTTTCTGATTTAAACCCGAGAATTCCGGAGCCCGGTCGCCTTTGCCTAAATTCGCCATTTCGGTCATTTTTTTGAGTTAGACAAATATACTTGAAATATTGAACAATTTTGCTTGCCATCTGAGTTGATTCTAAAATAAACCGATCGAAACATACGCCAAGCTTACCACATTTTTTGTATTTTTAAGCCCGAATCAATATTGAATTCAATATGTTAATTTTTATTAAAATAAGGATAAAAACAAGCATTCTGTTCCTATTGTTTTCGCTGGCCGGTATGATTTTTTGTGCGGGCAGGAGTTCTGCTGCCCAATTGAATAATACGGAAAATCAGAAATTCACCACAAGCCCTGTTCACGCCGTTTCCAGTGATTTCAACGCTTTTTACTTTTCTTCAGAAGATACTGTTAAACCCGGAAATGTTCCTGAAAAGAATACTTCCGTTCCGGATGAAAAATTTCTGATCCCGGCCCGGTTGGCGAATCAGCCTATCGATTTCCAGATCAATTCAGACATTACTTACCTCAGTTTCAGGAATTTCATGCGCGAGGAAGCAAAAAAATCGTTTTTTCAGGCCTGGATGAAAGAAAAGGAATCAGCCGCCCTTTCGGCTGAAACTGACAGTTTGCGAAACATTTACGCCAATTCATCTGATGAAAGGAAGGCAGAACTGGCCTCGGTAATCCTGAAAAACGAAGCCAAAACACTGGTCCTGAACCAGGAAATTCCACCACTTTACCAAAATGCCAGGCACCTTGAAAACGATTTCTGGAAATCGGCCCCGGCTGATGAACTGACCCGTTTTCAGGATAAAATAAATTTGTTCAGAGATAGTCTGACCCAGGCTGCCAGCCGGTTAAAAGCCCAGCAGGAAGCGGCAGTTAAAACCGTGCCGGATACGATAATCCTGCCAAAACCAGCGCCAAAGGTTCAGGAAATTAAGAACGAACAACCGGCCGGAATAGTTTACAAAATACAAATTGGAGCGTACAAAGGCAAGGTTCCGCCCTCGGCAGCGAAACTTATTAAAAAACTATCCATAATCCGTCAAATCGAAAACTATTTGGACGAAAAAGGCGTTACTATTTATACCACTGGAAATCTAAGTACCTGGAAGGAAGCCGTTACCATGCAAAAACAGGTGAAACAGGAAGGCGTTAAAAACCCGACTGTAATTGCTTACCAGAACGGAAAGAAAATTGCGGTGAACGATGCCCGAAAAATAACTCATGAGCTATGACATCAAAAGAACATCCTCAAAAAGAATTACACGAAGATAAAGAAGACAAAACCAGTCTCGATAAGTTTTTGGTATTGCACAACGACGACTACCATACCTTCGACTATGTGATCAATGCGCTCATTGAAATTTGTAACCACGATCTGACCCAGGCGGAACAATGCACCCTGTTGGTTCATTATAAAGGAAAATGCGACGTCAAGAAGGGAAGTTTTTCTTATCTTAGACCGATGAAAAACGCGCTGGTCCAAAAAGACCTGAAAGCAACCATTGATTAATCCCTGTTTATGAACCTTCTGATCATTGTTTTCCTGATTATTCTGGGCATTGTTTTATTGTTGATCGAGTTCACAATCTTACCAGGAATAACCGTTGCCGGAGTAGGGGGCTTCCTTTTATTTGCTTACAGTATTTACCTGGCTTTCAGCAGTTACGGATCATTGGTTGGGTTTTTGACCCTCGCCGTGGTGTTGATTGCATCGCCCCTGTTGATTATCTATGTTTTTAAGGGAAAAACCGGAAAGAAGATGGTACTCAACACTGTCCTCACCGGGACAACCAACGAAATTAATCAGGAAAAAGTGAAAGTAGGAGAGATTGGGGTTACCATTGGAAGACTGGCGCCTATGGGGAAAATTAAAGTAAACGGAGAAGTCGTTGAAGTGCGCTCAACCGGAATTTTTGTAAATCCGGGCGAAAAAGTCAGGATTATTCAGATTGAGAAATCGCAAATAACTGTCGAACCTTTAAACTTAGAATAATGGAACAAATTCAAGGTCTTGGAGTATTTGGTTTAATCGCGGGGATTTTTATCCTCCTGATAATTATTCTGTATTACATTCCCGTCGGGCTCTGGTTTTCGGCCCTGGTTTCCGATGTTCGTATTTCGCTGATTCAATTGTTCCTGATGCGGTTCAGGAAAGTGCCCCCTTCGGTTATTGTCCGTGCCATGATTGAAGGTACAAAAGCCGGACTGGTGCTTAACCGCAACGAACTCGAAGCTCACTTCCTTGCCGGAGGGCATGTTGAAAAGGTTGTCCACGCCCTTGTTTCAGCCCAAAAAGCAAACATCGAACTTTCGTTTAAAATGGCTACCGCCATCGACCTGGCCGGACGCGATGTTTTTCAGGCCGTTCAAATGTCGGTGAACCCCAAAGTCATTGACACGCCCCCGGTTGCTGCAGTAGCCAAAGACGGCATCCAGCTGATTTGCCGCGCCAGGGTAACGGTTCGCGCCAACATCAAGCAATTGGTTGGGGGCGCCGGCGAAGAAACGGTTTTGGCCCGTGTTGGCGAAGGTATTGTTTCGTCCATTGGTTCGTCGCACACCCACAAAGCGGTGCTCGAAAACCCCGATTCAATTTCCAAAGTGGTGCTGGGCAAAGGCCTCGATGCCGGAACTGCTTTTGAGATTCTGTCGATCGACATTGCCGATATCGACATCGGCAAGAACATTGGCGCCGGACTGCAGATGGACCAGGCCGAAGCTGATAAAAACATTGCCCAGGCAAAAGCCGAAGAACGACGGGCCATGGCCGTAGCCCTCGAACAGGAAATGAAGGCCAAAGCACAGGAAGCCCGGGCCAAGGTTATTGATGCGGAAGCCCAGATCCCGATGGCGATGGCCGAAGCCTTCAGAAGCGGCAACCTCGGAATTATGGATTACATGAAATACAAAAACATTATGGCCGATACGTCGATGCGCGAAGCCATTTCGAACGAAGAACAGAACAAAAAGAAAAAATAGAAATTTAGTCTGGCTGAAATACTCGGACACTTAGCAGAGGCATTTCCTCTTGATTTTCAAGCTTTAAAGTTAAGATGTAAAGGCTGGCCTTACGTTCGGGTACCGAAAACGTAGGTTCTGTCAGGAAAACAAGTTCGTCTTTATGAACGTCCAACACATAAAATTGAGCCAAATCATCTCATGCCCTTGTCGGTTCAACATTTTGCCCGTATAGTCCATCACCAGCGATAAAATCGAATTCTATTCCTGAATCAATAGCTCGCATGACCAACTTTAAAGCCAGCTCAGGTTTTGTTTGAAATTTTTGAACCAAATCCAGGAACTCCTGCCGTTTTACACCTGTCCTTGTAATCTGTCCACACTTCATGTAGAAACAACTCCGTGCCCACCAAACTGCAAAATTTCCCTTTGCTGGTATATTACGGGATCAACCGACTATAAAAATCCGGTTAAAGTTACGGTCGTTGCCCCTAGTCTTCAACCTGATATATACGAGCCAAAGAATACAGTAGAATTTTAGAGAAGAATCAGATTTATTACCTGAACTTCTGATCGCTGTAAACACCGTAATTCAAAATATCAAAATTACGTTCATAGGCTGTGATGTACAAGCCGTGATTCACAAACCCGCCCATTGGTGCGGCTTTTTTGAACTGAAAATCCATCTGGGTCAGTTCCATCGGGTAGTCGGGGATACAAGCCCTGAAATCTTGCCCATAGCGAAAAAGTGCGCTGAGAAAATAGAAGGAAACATCGAACCCCTGAAAACTGTATGGTGTGGGTTCGCCTGAAAAATTATCGCGATACCGGCCAATAAACCGGCGAACCAGCGGTTTGTTGTAATCGACAAAATAAGGCGACAAAAACCGCAACCTGACCCGGTGAAGGTTCTCGGTCTGGATGCTTTTCATTTTGGTTAAAGCGGTGGTCCCCATCAGCACAATGTTGTAATTTTCGGCCAGGGCATTCAGGTTTGTTACGGCAACACTTACCTGAGCTTCGTTATCGGTCGGGATCAAAAATACATTTTCGCCTTCTTTGTCGAGCAGCGGCTCTATGTCGTTCACGTCCTGCTGTTGGAAATTGTATTCGTGGAACCGGTTTTTTCCCGGTTTGTGGGTCAGCTTTTCCTTGCACAAAGCGGCAAGCCTTTCTTCACCGGAACCTGAACTCCCGCCGTTTTGCTGAAGCAGGAAAAAATTACGGTTTGCGAACTCATCTGCGATGTACGAAGCTGTTTGTTCAATCTGGAAATCCCTTGTCGAACTGGTTTTGAAATACCAGCCATTG
>JBBIHV010000030.1:0-6646 GCA_037446835.1 Sunxiuqinia sp.
GGTTTGTAGTTAAGTTTATTGGTACACTCAATGGTTTATCCGGCGTCGGCGAAGCCAACTTTAGCCTGAACTTCCGACGTGTCGGAACAGGTTTTTATACACCTGGTTGAGGCGATAAACTTTGGTTATTCTTGTTTCCAAAATCATAATAATCATTTAATCAGCTTAATCATAGTTCAAGACTACTTTTTACATCAGTACTTCCATCCGCTGCCGTTTCACTTCTTCGGTAATGATTTGTCCGTCGAACAGGTTGACCACGCGGTGGGCAAATTCCGAATCGTGCATCGAGTGGGTCACCATCACGATGGTGGTTCCTTCGCGGTTCAGTTCGGTCAGCAGGTTCATCACTTCCAGCCCGTTTTTCGAGTCGAGATTTCCGGTCGGTTCGTCGGCCAGAATCAGTTTGGGGTTGGCAACCACGGCACGCGCGATGGCCACGCGCTGCTGCTGCCCACCGGATAATTGCTGTGGAAAATGTTTTTTGCGGTGACTGATCTGCATCCTTTCCAGCACTTTTTCGACCATTTCTTTGCGTTCTTTTGCGCTCAACTTCAGGTAAATGAGCGGAAGCTCCACGTTTTCATAAACGTTCAGCTCGTCAATGAGGTTAAAACTCTGGAACACAAACCCGATGTTGCCTTTCCGGAGGAGGGTCCGGTTGCGTTCTTTAAAGCTGCCGACTTCCTGTCCGTCGAAATAATACTCGCCGCCGCTGGGGTTGTCCAACAGGCCAATGATGTTCAGCAAGGTTGATTTGCCGCAGCCCGACGGTCCCATGATGGCTAAAAATTCACCTTTTTGTATGTGCAGGTTCACCTGGCTCAACGCACTGGTTTCAATTTCTTCGGTGCGGAACACTTTGCTTAAGTTTACTGTTCGTATCATAAAGCCCCTCCTAACCTCCCCGAAGGGGAGGAATTTTAACCCCAGGAACAATATTAAATGCTCGCTGGAGCTTTTGGTTAATAATTTTAAAAATATCTAATTTTTCAACGTCTTGAATATTTCATTTCTAATACCTTTCCTCACATCCTTTTCGAAGTTCCCTCTCCTTTGGAGAGGGTTAGGGAGAGGCTTCTTTCTACTTCAGCACAATCCGGTCATTCGTACCAAACATTTCGTATCCTGAAGTGATGACTTGTTCTCCGGCATTCAGCCCTTCCAGAACTTCGTAATACTGCGGATTCTGCTTGCCAATTTTAATGTTTCGCTTGGTGGCTTCGGTGCCGTCGCTGTTCAGTACGAAAACCCATTGTCCTCCAGTACTTTGGAAGAACCCGCCTCGTGGCAACATGACCGCTTTGGCCGATTCGCCCAGTTCGAGCTTGATGTGGTACGTCTGTCCGGTGCGAATGTTGTCAGGAGTAGTGCCAACGAAAACCATGTCGATTTTAAATTGCCCGTTGCGCACATCCGGGTAAACTTTTCTGACCTTCAAATTGAAGTTGGTTCCGTTTCGTTCCATGGTTGCCGGGAGGTCGCGCACCACACGGTCGATGTAATGTTCGTCGATTTGCGCTTCAATTTTATAGTTGTCGAGCACATTGATCTGGCCGATGCGCTGCCCTTCGTTAATGCGCTGGCCGACCTCGGCATCCAGCATTCCCAATTGTCCGTCAACCGTAGCTTTCACGTTCAGGTTGTCGAGCCGTTCGTGGACCAGCACCAGCATCTGGCGCATTTTTACCAGGTCGGTTTCCAGCGACTGCATAGAAGTTAGCCGGATGAGTGAATCGTTTTTGGCTTTCACCTTGTTAATTTCCAACATGTTGCCTTCGTATTCAAAGTCTTCTTTTGCCTGAAGATAATCTTCCTTCGAAATTAGTTGTTCCTTATAAAGGGCCTGATTTTGCTCGAAGGTCCGTTTTTTCCGGTTCAGGTGGTAACGGCTGTCGAGCAGGTTTTTGCGCGACTGGATCAGCTCGGTTTCAAATTCAATCCGCGTATTGCGCAAATAGTTTTCCTTTTCGGCCAGGGCCGCTTCGCTGTTCAGGATGGTTTGGTACAACTGGCGGTTTTCGAGTTTCAGGATCACATCGCCTTTTTTTACCATTGAGCCTTCTTCAATCAGGCGTTGTTCAACCATTCCGCCCTCGATGGCATCGAGGTAAATGGTGGTGATGGGCTCAACATTACCGATTACCGTGATGTAATCGTTAAACAAACCATTTTCCACTGTGCTGATCGTCAGCTTGTCTTTTTCGGCGCGGAAAGTTGAGCCGCTTTCCGAATAAACAACTTTGTATAACAGAAAGGCGAATGCCAAACCTCCTGCAATCCAGAGGATGTGTTTTGGCCTGATGCCTTTTTTCTTTTCAATTACTTTATCCATTCCCATAGAGCCTCCCCCGACCCCTCCGAAGGAGGGGAGCAAGAATCCCATCCGTCGAAATTTGTCGTGTTTTAAATTGTTTTAATATTTATTTATCTAATTTATTTGCAATACGTTGATACCATTAATCTGTTTTGGGAATAGCTTCTTCAGTTCTCCCCCTTCGGGGGAGTCAGAGGGGGCTTTCCCAAAACCTTGTTCCCTTATAAAAGTCAAGAATGCGTTTCTTGATTTCAAGCGTCAGTTTTGAGTTTAGCACTTGGGCGCTTGTATTCGCCAGGCGACTTTTAACTGTGTAAAACTCCACCACGCTGATCAGGCCCTGATCGAACTTCTTCTGGGCGGCCTGAAAAGACAGGCTGTCGGCTTCGAGTTGTTTCCCCGCTTGCTGAGATTCTTTCCAGGCCGCGGTCAATTCGTTGTAATTTTGTTCCATTTCGAAAATCAGGGTTTGTTTGGCCTCGTTCAGCCGTGTCTCGGCCTGCTCCGATTGAAGTTTCGATTGGCGTACGTCACTCCTGACTGCATTTTTACTGAAAATTGGGATGCTCAGGCTGGCGCCGACAAACTGGCTGCGGTTGTTCCTGATTTGGTCGTTGAAGGCGATGGTTTGGTTGGCGGCGTTCTTGTTTGTTTCGTAAAAGCCGGTGTTCCACGCTGCCTGTAACCTGATGGATGGAAAAAACCCCGACCTGGCCATTTTTACTAATTTCAAACTGGCTTTCCAATCATTTTCGTACATTCGGATGTAGGGCGACCATTGGCTCGTTTGCTTGAAAAGTTCGCCCACATCGGTTGAAATTTCACCTGCCCCCAGATCTTCGTCGGTTTTGGCCAAAGTAATTTCCTGGTCAGGAGGAAGGTTCATCGCCTTTTTCAGGCTGACCCATGCTGAAGCAATATTGTTGGAAGTTTGGATGCAAAAAAGTTCGTCTTTTTCGTAATTGGCCTTCACTTCCAGCAAATCGGCCCGTGCCTTCAACCCGGTAGCTACCAATATTTCGGTTTTCTTTACATTCATTTCTGAAATCGCCTTTTGCTCATTTGCAATTTTCAGGAGTTCCTGCTGATAAATGACCGAATAAAAAGCATTCATCACCTGAAAAGCCAGGTCGTCAGTGGTGTTTTCGCGGTTGCTCCCGGCGGCTTCTTTCCTGAATTTCTGATAACTGATTTGGTTCTGAAACCTGAACCCGTTGAAAAGATCGACCGAAGCGCCCAGGTAGTATGAATTGTTGAAAAACGAGGTGTTGACAATTCCGTTTGTGTTGGGGTCAATCGACCGGCCATAATTCATTCCGGCATCGCTTCCGGCTGAAACGCCCGGCAAAAGGTTCCATTTCGATTTCCTAAGATTCTGTCCGGCAATCTGTTCGGTCAGATCGGCATCGTGCAGGTTCAGGTTATTTTTAATGCCAAACGAAATGCAATCGTTCAGCGTCCATTTTTCCTGAGCGCCCACCTGCAATCCAAACATCAGCAAAATCAGGAATACCAAATATCCTGTCGGACGTTTCACCCTGACATAGTTGAATAAATAAAAGGTGAATGAGTGGCTTTTCACAGTCCGACGAAGAAGATATATACAAAAAACCTCAATTTCGTTTCTTTTTGTGTTTCGGCACTGAAAATCATTATCGCAACCTGTTCGTTTCATTTTTCTGATATTTTGAAAAAGGCTGTGCCAGAATAATGCCAAAAACACATCTATCAGATAATCAATATAATTACAGAAGAAGTATTCTTCCGGAGGTAAAAATAATTGACAAAGGATTGTCAAAAATGTTTACACTCTATTGATTTTGGATTTTCAGACCTGTACCTTTAAACAAAAAAATGGCAAAAGGAAACGTTCTGATTGTTGATGACAACAAAAGCATCCTGAGTGCACTCGAAATTCTGCTGACTCCCGAATTTCAATCGATCACCACACTTTCCGATCCGAACCAGATTCCGACCGAATTGCGCAAAAATGATTACAATCTGGCTGTTCTCGACATGAATTTTAAGGCCGGAATTAACACGGGGAATGAAGGTATTTACTGGCTGAGCCGAATAAAAGAAACCAATCCGGAAATTTCGGTGGTGATGATCACCGCCTATGGCGATGTTGAACTGACGGTGAAAGCCCTGAAAGCGGGCGCCACCGACTTTGTGCTGAAACCCTGGGACAATGCCAAGTTGCTGGCAACCCTGAAATCGGCCCTCCAGCTCAACCTGTCGAAGAAAGAAGTGGTGCAGTTGAAAGAAAAAGAAAAAGGCCTGAAAAGTGAAATCAACCGCGAACAGAAATTCATCGTCGGCTCGTCGCCGCAACTGATGAATGTGTTGAACCTCGTCCGGAAAGTGGCAAAGACCGACGCCAACGTACTGATTACCGGCGAGAACGGCACCGGAAAAGAACTGATTGCCCAGGAAATTCACCGGCTTTCGAACCGTGCGAGTGAAATCCTGGTCAGCGTGGATATGGGCGCCATCACCGAAACATTGTTCGAAAGCGAACTATTTGGCCATGTGAAAGGCGCTTTTACCGACGCCCGCGAAAATCGTCCCGGTAAATTTGAAGTCGCCGATAAAGGCAGCCTTTTCCTCGACGAGATCGGGAACCTCTCGTTTCACCTTCAGGCTAAATTACTGGCCGCAATTCAAAACCGGCAGGTTTCGCGCATCGGCTCCAATCAATCGGTTGCGGTTGACATCCGCCTGATTTGCGCCACCAACAAAAACCTCGAAAACATGGTTCAGGAAGGATTGTTTCGCGAAGATCTGCTTTACCGCATCAACACCATTCAGATTGAAATACCGCCGCTTCGCGAACGTGGCAACGACGTGCTGGTGCTGGCCGATTTTTTCCTGAAAAAATACGCTTCCAAGTACAACAAGCCAAACCTGAAGATCAATCAGCAGGCCCAGGAGAAACTCCTGAAATATGCCTGGCCGGGCAATATCCGTGAATTGCAGCATACCATCGAAAAAGCGGTCATACTGAGTGAAAACAACGTTCTGAAACCCGAAGATTTTTTCATGAAACCCAACAGTTCAGGAAAAAATATTACTCCGGAAATGACACTCGAAGAAATGGAAAGGCGAATGATTAACCTGGCCATTGAAAAAAACAAAGGAAATCTGAGCGCAGCAGCCGACCAGCTTGGAATTACCCGGCAGACACTCTATAACAAAATGAAAAAATCAGGACAATGATTAGCCGAAACCTCTATTTTCAAATCGTTTTCAGGGTTCTGACGATTGTTGCTATTGCTTTCGCAGCGGCCTGGTTTTATGCCGAAAAATCGTCCGTAATGCTAACGTTGGTTTGCTTATTTATTGAAATTCCCGTAGTTTCTAACCTGATCAGCTACCTGAATACGACGAACCGAAAAATCAGCTATTTTCTCGAATCGGTTCAAAACAACGATTCGACCCTGCTTTTCCCGGGTGACATCTCCGGTAAATCCATTCGCGAATTGTACCGGGGGCTGAATAAAATTAACGAGCAGATTCAGCATCTGAAAATTGAAAATCAGCAGCGCGAACAATATTTTCAAACTTTACTTGAGCACGTTGCAACCGGAATTGTTACGTACAATTCGAAGGGATTTGTTTTGCATGCCAATTCGGCCGTGAAGAAAATGCTTTCGGTTGAAGTGCTGACTCATATTCAGCAGTTGGAGCGGATCAACCGGAACCTTCATCAGGCGGTGTTGAATATCAAACCGTTTGAACAAAAGCTGGTCTCGATCGCGAACGAGCGGGGAACGGTCGATTTATCGCTGAAAGCCTCGTCGTTTAAAACCCACGACGAAGAATTGGTTCTCCTCTCTATTCAGGATATCCGGAACGAACTGGACGAAAAGGAATTGGATTCGTGGATGAAACTGATCCGGGTGCTGATGCACGAAATCATGAATTCAATCGCCCCAATTACTTCTCTGTCAGAGAGTTTGAGTCAGCTTTTTACCATCGGCGGACGCGAGGTGCTTCCGGAGGCGGTTGACGAAAAAACCATTCGCACAACCGTTCGCGGATTGAACGTGATTGGCGAACAGGGCAACGGATTGATCCGGTTTGTGGAGTCGTACCGGAAACTGACCCGTCTGCCCAAGCCTGAAAAGAAATTGTTCAAAGCCGAATCGCTGGTTAACCGCATAAAAGTGCTCTACTTTTCGCTTGAAAACAGCGATCGGGTGAAGCTTTCGGTTACGGTGAATCCTCCGGATCTGAACCTTTTTGCCGACGAAGACCTGGTTGCTCAGGTTTTGCTGAATTTGCTGAAAAATGCGCTGCAAGCGGTGAATGGGCAAGAAGCCGGAA
>JBBIHV010000030.1:6746-26869 GCA_037446835.1 Sunxiuqinia sp.
TTTTTAAGGCTGAAGTCAGCATATAAAAATCTGGAGTTTCAAAAAAAATCCCCGCCAACATCAAGTCAACGGGGATTTTTCATTTCAGTATAAAGTCGTTTACAGAATCAGCATGGCATCGCCATACGTTCCAAAACGGTATTTTTCCTTGATGGCTTCCTTGTAGGCGCGCATCAGGTTGTCGTAACCGGCAAATCCGGCAACCATCATTTGCAGGGTTGACAAAGGCAAATGGAAGTTGGTAATCATTCGGTTGGCAACACTAAATTCGTAGGGTGGGAAAATAAATTTATTGGTCCAGCCTTCAAACGGTTTCATGTGGCCTTGTGTCGAAACCGAGCTTTCGATGGTGCGCATCACGGTGGTCCCAACGGCACAGATATTTTTGCGTGCATCTTTTGCGGCATTCACAATCTCGCAGGCTTCTTCCGAAATCCAGATTTGTTCCGAATCCATTTTGTGCTTGGTCAAATCTTCCACGTCAACGCTCCTGAAATTTCCAAGCCCCACGTGTAGGGTCACATAGCTAAAGTTGACGCCTAGAATTTCCATCCTTTTCATCAGTTCGCGGCTAAAATGAAGCCCGGCAGTTGGCGCGGCCACCGCACCTTCGTGTTTGGCAAAAATGGTTTGATAGCGGTCTTTATCTTCAGGGGTGACCGAGCGCTTAATGAATTTGGGCAGGGGAGTTTCTCCCAGGCTGTAAAGGGTTTTCTTAAATTCATCGTATGGCCCGTCGAACAGGAACCGCAGCGTTCGACCACGCGAAGTGGTGTTGTCGATCACCTCTGCCACCAGCAGGTCGTCTTCGCCAAAATACAACTTGTTCCCGATCCTGATTTTCCGTGCCGGATCGACCAGAACGTCCCAAAGGCGCTGTTCGCGGTTCAACTCACGAAGCAGGAAAACCTCAATTTCAGCCCCGGTTTTTTCCTTATTTCCATATAAACGGGCAGGAAAAACTTTGGTGTCATTAAAAATCAGAACATCTTTATCGCCAAAATAATCAACAATATCTTTAAAAATCCGGTGTTCAATGGCGCCGGTTGTGCGGTTCAGAACCAGTAATTTCGACTCGTCGCGATTGGGGGCTGGATGCAGTGCAATTAGTTCCTCGGGTAAATCGTACTTAAACTTTGATAGTTTCATTCTATATTTTTATTAATTTTTTTACTCTTTTTCAAATTCCGGATTTTGTTCCTCGACAGAACCACGTGGTACGGATCAATCTTCAATTAGTTTCAGTCTCCTGAAATTTTTCCAGAAAATCCTGAACTTTCCAGGAACCTTCCAGTTTCATCTCGCCAATCCGGGTTCGGCGCAAACCAACCAGATAAGCCCCTGAATTTAATGCAATACCCAAATCGCGTGCCAATGCCCTGATGTAAGTTCCTTTGCTACACACAACCCGTAATACAATTTCGTCCTTTTTAAAGTTAATGATTTCCAGTTCTGAAATCTTGATTTTCTTTGGCTGAAGGACAATGTCGTGGCCTTTCCGGGCATGTTCGTAGGCCCGTTTCCCTTCAATTTTTACAGCGCTGAAAACCGGCGGCACCTGATCAATTTCGCCCTTGAATTTTTCGAGCGTGGATTCGACGAGCTCCCGGGTAATGTTTTCGGTTGAAAAAACCTCATCTTCAGCCGTTTCCAGGTCAAACGACGGAGTTGTTGCCCCCAGTTTAATGGTTGCCTCGTATTCTTTTTCCTTCGCCTGGATCAAATCTATATTCTTGGTTGCTTTTCCGGTGCAGATAATCATCAGGCCGGTTGCTTTGGGGTCGAGCGTTCCGGCGTGACCGACCTTCAGCTTCTTAATGCCTGTTTTACGGGACAGGAAGTTTCGCAGCTTTCGGACCAAATCAAAGGATGTCCAATCCAAATCCTTGTCAAAAAGAAGTATCTCGCCTTTTTGAAAATCATATTCCCCGAAGGATTTAGCCATCCTGAAATGCTTTAAAATAAGAGATTTGTAAAAAGTTACCGGCTGATTTTTCAGGCCGCAAATATAGCAATTCGAACTGAAAATGAACCTATTTTGCCCTGAAAATAAGGAAGGATAAGATAATGAAAACAAAAAGGTAACATTTATGTTCAGGCAGGCCAATTTGAAACGAAAACAAACAAGGAAATGAATTCAAATAAAAAAACAGGCCATCCTTAAAAAAGTGCCGATCAAGATAAATATAATTAGTAACCTACAGAAATTCAGAAGTTTATTTTTCTGACTTTGGCCTCTTCATAATGGCATAAATTTCGAAGAGAAAGCCGAAAAGAACCACAACCGGTGCTAGCGTGATCCGTCGGAAGCTGAATATTTCAGGATTAAAAATCTTTGGATCGGCGCTTTTGCCGCCCGACATCAAGACAAATCCGACCAAAATAATCACAAACCCGACGACCAGTAATTTTAGGTTTTCCTTGCCCAGGGCAAATCCCTTCATATCATCAAAATCTTGCTTTGCCATAACGTAAAAATTTTTTGTAAAGTTAATTGAAAAGTTCAGACTATAAACTTTAGGCTTGAAATTTAGTAAAATAATTCATCAAATTTCAGGCTTATAAACTTATTTACAGCCAGATAGGTCGATCCCCACGAAAGGAGTACGCCAAGAAAAAGATCGGCAAAAAACACCTGTCCAAAGATTCGCAAATCGTCGGTTTCGATTATTCCTGAAAGCTCCGAAGAATACGACAGCATTAACACAAACAACAACAAATTGGCAGCCAGAGCGCCCAAAATACCATATTTGATGCTTCGCTTGATGAACGGCGCCCGGATAAACCGGTGTGTTGCCCCAACCAGCAGCATGGTGTTTATGATAAAACGCTGCGAATAAATCGAAATGCGTATGGTGTTGTTGATGAGCGCCGAGAAAATAAGCAGCAGCAAGCCGGAGAAGAAAACCAGTACCAGCCCTATTTTCTGAACGTTATCATTAATAATGCTCACAATATCGCGCTGATAAGAAACCTCTTTCACTTGCGGATATTCCATCAGTTTCTTTTCCAAAACAACCAGTTTGTCAGGCGTGGTAAAATTGGCCTGAAGTTTTACATCAACCGTTGAAAGCAACGGATTGTAACCAAGGAAGCCCGTAAAATCTTCGCCCAGATCTTTTTTCAACCGTTGGGCGGCCGTTTCCTTGTCAACATATTCAACCGACTTAACAAAGTCGGAAGCTTTCAGCGATTTAAGTAAATCATCAATATCTTTTTGCTGAATGTCGTCGTTCAGCACCAGTGTAAAACCAATGTTTTCGCGCACATGCCGGGCAAGCTGCTCTGCATTCAGCAACACAATCCCCAACATTCCGATCAGGAATAAAATCATAGAAATGCTGATAGTTGAAGTCAGGTATGATTTAAAAATGCGTTTTTTTAGTTTTTGGGGCTGCGCTTTGCCGGTCATTATTTTTTACTTTTTTGGTTTGAAAATGTAGAACACATATCCGGCAATGGCTAAAAGCAGCAGGATCGAACTGGCCAGCGAAACCTTGTTCCCCAAGTAATACGACTGTGGTTGGAACTTGAATTCAATCTGATGTTTTCCGGATGGAACAATCAAGGCCCGCAAGACATAATCAGCCGACATGATGGGCGTTTCCTTTCCGTCGATAAAACCTTTCCAGCCTTTCGGGTAATAAATCTCTGAGAAAACAGCCAACTGCGGGCCACTGTTCACGGTGGCTTCATATTTTAAATCGTTGGGCTGGTATGCTGTCAGCTTAATTTCACCTTCTCCTGAACCTGATTTATAACCATCCAGTTCCTTTTCGAATCGTTTGTTGAGGATGGCCGTCGATTTCGGGTCAAAATTTTTCAGCGAAGTTATTTCCTGATCGGCATTGTCAACCATTTTGGCATCTTTCACCAGCCAGGCATTGCCCAAAGCATGAGGATTAGGTAATGGGGGCTGGTTCAGGTTATAAATGAAATATTTGGTGTTGAGCATATTAATTACCGGCAAAGTGGCCATCACCGAATCGATCGACTGCGGCTTTTTAAAACCGGCAATCAGAGTTTGCATTTCAGGTTGAATCTGGTAGGTAATCAACTCGTTGTACCGCCTCATTTTTGCCCCGTGATAACCACCCAGCGATTTGTGAAAATAGGAAGTGCGTGCATCGGCAAACGGGTTCTGGAGGTTCAGCACCCGGTAATACAGGTCTTTATCTTTCAATATTTCCTTGTCAACAGGCATCATCTGGAAAGGTACGGCAACTTCTCTTTGCGAAGTAAAATTGTTGTTGTTGAAATACCGCTTATTCACCGGCCACATGTCGGCGATAACCAAGACTGCCCATAAAGCAATGGCATACTGGGCTTTAATCTTGTTGTTCCAGTAAGCCCACAAACCACCAGCGGCCAGCGATACAAAGACAAGCGTGCGGAAAGCATCAATCCGCAGGGCCGTTTGCCTGTCGGCAATCAGTGCGTCAATCAATTGTTGGGGCCAGCCCGCCTGCAAATACTGCGAATCGGTACTTCCAGAGAAAGTGCCTGCCAAGCCAGGCAAAACAGCGAAGATCAAGGCCAGTCCACCGGCAATCCCGAATGAATATTTCAGCGCTTTCATGAACCCGGCGTTGCTGACTTTCCGGAGGTAAACTTCCCGAATGGCCAGTACGCCCAGCAAAGCCATTGCAAATTGCTGAATGACAATGATATTTTTAACGTCCCTGAATTTATTGTATCCGGGGAAATAGTCGAGCATCAGGTTGGTCAGGAAAGAGAAATTTTTTCCGAGCGAAAGTAACAGTGAAACGACGAAAACAGCCACGAGCCACCATTTGTCTTTGCCTTGAACTACAAAAATTCCGAAAACAAAAAGGAAACACAGCACGGCTCCAAAATAGAAGGGGGCGCCCGAAATAGGCTGGCTGCCCCAGTACATCGGCATTCCGCTTTCAACAATTTTTTTGGCCTTTTCGGCTCCCTGTGCGTTCTCCAAAAATTTATAGGTTTCGGAACTGGTGCTGAGCGGCTCGCTCATGCCGCCACCCTTGAAGCGCGGAATGAAGGCCGTCATGGCTTCGCCCAAATCGTAACTGTAATCCAAAATGTAATTCTGGTCGAGCCCGCTGGTTTTGTTTTCACCATTCAGGGTTAATTCTGACTGGCTTCGCATCGAATATTTTCCGTATTCGTAGGTGGTGTACAACCGCGAAAAGTTGGTCCCCACAGCAAACACAAGCGCAAGTATTAAAAAAGCGGTGGCTTTGGTAAACTCCGGAAGTGTTTTTTCACGAATGGCGAAAATCAGGTAAGTAATTCCCAGGATCAGCACCAGAATAACCACATAATAAGTCATTTGCAGGTGGTTGGCGCTCAGCATGAAGCTAAGGCCAAGGGCTGTCAGGAGGCTTCCGCCAATCTTATTTTTCTTGTAGGCAAGCAAAATTCCGGCAACGATTAACGACATGTAGGTTAACGCATGAGCTTTGGTTAAATGTCCTGAGACCATTACCGCAAAGGTGAAAGTCATGAAACCATAAGCCAAACTGGCAGCAAATGCTGGCCAGACGGCAATATCAAGCAACAGGCAAAGGACAAAAAAGAACGAAAAGCTGAAGGTCAGGATCATCACAGGCTGCGAAATGGCTGTGACTGCTTTCTGAATTTTCGAGAGCAATTCGCCCGAATAGATGGTTGAAGTCAGGTAAGCTGGCATTCCGGAGAACATGTTGTTCGACCAAAGCGCTTCTTTGCCGGTGGCATTGCGGTAATCCACAATTTCTTTGGCCATTCCTTTAAACTGAGTTCCATCAGAACTTTGAAGTTTTTTCCCTTCCAAAACAGGTGAAAAGTAAATGACACTGATCACCATAAACAGCACAACAGCAAGGATATACGGGCCCGATTTGCGAAGGAGGTTTTTTGTATCCATATTATTAATAGGTGTAAATTTTAAATTCGTATTTTCGTGCGAAGCAAAAATAAACCTTTTTAAGTCAATAACTAAAATAAATGGGCGTAATTAAAAGGCAAACAATCAGGGGTTCGGTGTACTCTTACCTGGGCGTTGCCATTGGGTTCTTTTACACAATCCTGTCGATCAAGCTGCTCTCTTCGGAACAAATTGGGCTTACAGCCATTTTGGTTGCAGTTTCAGCTGTTTATTCCCAATTCTCGACGCTTGGGTTCACGAAAGTGATTGAGCGTCTTTTTCCCTATTTCAGGGATAAGGACAAAAAACATAACGGATTTGTATTTCTTACGATAGCTGTCGGGATGGCTGGTTTTGTACTTTCACTGGCCACCTTTTTTATATTGAAACCCTATATTATTGAGAGCAATCAGGCAAAAGTGCCACTTTTGGCAAAATACATCTGGTACCTGGTCCCGCTTATTTTTTTCAGGATGTTTTCGGTGATGCTCGACACGTATAATAAAATGCTTTTCGATGCGACTACCGGATCAATTCTTACCGATTTTGTTTACCGTGTGGGCACACTTTTTCTGCTTGGGGCGTTCTTCGTGAATTGGATTAATTTTTCGCAGTTCATTTTTGGCTTTGTCGTGTTCCTTAGTTTTCCGGCGGTGTACCTTGCCGGTCTGCTTATTTACCGGAAACAGTTTAATTTACAGCCACATCTTGAATTCATACAACCTCATCTACGGAAAGAAATGATCAGCCTTTCGGCTTACGGAATTATCGGTGGGTTGAGCAGTGTGGCCTTGCTAAATATCGACACCGTTATGCTGAATGGGTATTATAATCTTTCGCTCACGGGTGTTTACACGATCAGCTTTTTCTTTGGAACAATCATCCTGATTCCGAGCAAGGCACTCGGTAAAATCTCATCGACCATCATTGCCGATGCCTGGAAAGACAAGGATATGGAAACCATCGAAGACATTTACTATAAAAGCAGCATCAATCAGTTGTTTGCCGCTTTATTGCTGTTTATCCTGATGGTCACCAATCTCCACAATATTTTTAAACTCTTAAAACCTGAATACAGTTCAGGAGCATGGGTCATTATCCTGATTTCACTTTCAAACCTCATCGTGGCTTCAACCGGATCGAGTGTCCAGATAATCGGGACTTCGCATAAATACAAAATTCAAACCTACTCGATGGGAGTATTGCTGGTTCTGGTTGTTATTTTTTATATGATCTTCATTCCGCTTTGGGGAATGAACGGCGCAGCACTCGGTTCTTTGTTGTCGGTTTCAGGAGCTTCCCTGCTACGGGTTTTCTACCTGAAGCGGAGTATGAACCTGTTCCCATACCGGATTACCCATGTCAAATCTATCGCAATCGGACTGCTGGCTTTTGCTGTTGGCAAAATCATGCCCGTACTGCCCTATCATTTCCTGATTGACCTGGTCGTCCGTAGTTCGGCCATCAGCGTGGTATTTATCGGATTGAGTTATCTGTTTCATGTTACGGACGATCTGAACCAGATCGTAGATAAATTTTTCAGGATTCAACGAATTAAAAAATAACCATGTCGCGATTAGGAATTATCCTGCAAGCCCGCACCGGCTCCACCCGGATGCCCGAAAAGGTAATCCTGCCTTTTTACCACGAACAATCTATTCTGGATTTGCTTCTCGAAAAGGTGAAAAAGCTTGATGTCCCGGTGGTACTGGCCACTACCGTCAATCCTTCCGACGACCGGATTTGCGCACAGGCTGAAAAACATCAGGTCCCGGTTTTCAGAGGTTCGGAAAACGATGTACTCGACCGTTTCATTCAGGCGGCCCGCCAGTTTGGGTTCAGTAAAATTATCCGGGTTTGTGCCGACAATCCGTTTTTAGACCGGGCCGGAATACAAACCTTAATTAGTGAATTTGAACAATCGGATGCCGATTACCTGAGTTTTCAGCTTGCCGACAAAAAACCCTCGATTCTCACTCATTTTGGGTTCTGGACCGAAGCTGTACGCCTTGATGCACTTGAAAAAGCGCAGGAATTATCCAACGAAAAACTGTACCACGAACACGTTACCAATTTCATTTATGGTAATCCGAAGCTATTCAATGTTCGGTTTTTGACCGCTGATTCGCTGGTTTTTTCGCGTACCGACATCCGGATGACGCTGGATACTCCGGAAGATTTTGAAATTCAGAAGGAAATATTTGTCGCAATCAGCAAGGAAAACCCTAATTTTGGTATTCCTGAAATCGTGAACTGGCTCGACCGGAACCCGGAAATACTGGAAATGATGAAAAAAGAAATTGTAAAAAATCAGAAATAAGAACCATCTTAAACATCTGATGGACTATTTATTGCCGGCGTTTACCAAATTGTAAATAGTAAATTGAATAATCGTAAATATTTGACATGCTAAAACCAACTTATATTATTGGCGAAATTGGCCAAAACCACAACGGAGAAGTCGAAATTGCCAAAAAATTGATCGACGTGATCACCGAACCCGTGATTGACAAGCTTTTCGGGCAGAAACTGATGCCGATGAACGCGGTGAAAATGACCCGCCGCGATCTGAACGAGGAACTTTCGGCCTCCGAAATGTTCAGGCCTTACGAAAATCCGAATTCATTCGGGAAAACTTACGGCGAACACCGCGCCTTTCTGGAACTGAACGACGAACAGCATTTTGAAGTTTACCAATATGCCAAATCCAAGGGCCTCGAAGTGGTTGAAACCCTTTGCGCCAAAGGCTGCCTGTCGATGCTCCGGTTGTTTATTCCCGACCGGTTGAAAGTGGCCTCGCGCGACCTGACCAACCTTCCGTTGCTAGAAGCCATGGCCGAAACCCGGATTCCGATGATCCTTTCAACCGGCATGACCGGCAAAAAAGAATTGGATGACGCGCTTGAAGTCATCACAAAACAGCATTCAAACATCAGCATTCTGCACTGCCTGTCGCAATATCCATCTGAATATCAAAATATTAATTTACTCACAATTCCTTACCTCAAAGAACATTATCCACAATTTACGATTGGCTATTCCGACCATTCCATCGGAATTTTGATGCCAGCCGTGGCCGTAGGTATGGGCGCCGAAATCATCGAAAAGCACATTACGCTCGACCGGAATATGAAAGGCACCGATCACCGCGGATCGCTCGAACCGGAAGGGATTTGGCGAATGGTGCGCGACATCCGCAACACCGAGTACGCAATTGGCGAATACGGCATCTTTGCCAGCGACACCGTTGCTGCAACCCGCGTAAAATTGGAACGTTCGGTGGCCACCTTGCGCGAAATCGCTGCGGGTGAAACCATTGCAGAGAGTGATCTTCATTTGCTCAGTCCGGGCGATGGTTTTAAGTGGGCCGACCGTGATAAAATTATCGGGAAAAGGGCCTTGAAAAGCATTCCGGCCAACGAAATTATTTATCCGGGAATGATTAGCCCCCTCTAAATCTCCCCCACAAGGGGAGACTTTTTAAGTCCCCTCTTATGGAGGGGATTTAGGGGAGGCTTTCAAATTTTATAGTAAAATCATGATGAAAATTAAACTTGTACTAACCGATATCGACGGCGTTTGGACTGATGGCGGAATGTATTACGACCAAACCGGGAACGAACTGAAAAAATTCAATACCAGCGATAGCGCCGGAGTGGTTTTTCTGCGCTTGCTCGAAATTCCGCTCGGGATCATCACCGGTGAAAATACCCAGATCGTTCAGCGTCGTGCTGAAAAGTTAAAGATTAACCGCCTGTTTATGGGCGTGTTAAACAAGCTCGAAGTTGCTGAAAAACTCTGTTCGGAGCTAAACATTTCACTTCAGGAAGTAGCCTACATTGGCGACGACCTGAATGACGCCAGGTTGTTAAAAGCAGTTGGTTTCAGTGCCATTCCGGCCAATGCACCAACTTACATGGAAAAATACGCCCAAATCAGGCTGCATAAAAGTGGCGGAGACGGGGCTTTCCGCGAATTTGTTGAAGTTCTGCTCGAAAAAGAAAACCTGTTGGAAACGGCCATCAATAAATATATTGATGCTACCGCCCGGAGATATTAAATTTTTGAGGTAATTCCTTAACTTTGTGCAAAATAGAAGATTATGGATACAGCAACAATCAGGCAAAAACTTTACGATTACATACGTTTGGCAGACGAAAAAAAAGTGAAAGCGATTTACACCATCATTGAAAGCGACATCGATCAGGTTAATGAATGGTGGAAAGATGATGAGCTTCTTGCCGAAATCGGGCAACGTTCAGAAGATTTAAAATCAGGAAAAGAGAAAGGAATTGCGTGGGCTGATTTAAAAAATGGACTTACCAAAGAAAACTCCTGATGCCCTGTCAGATCATCTTCTCAACACGTGCTGCCAAAGATCTTCAGGAAACATTTGAATGGTATGAAAATCTGGAACCTGGTCTTGGAGTTCGTTTTATTGATTTTGTTGATCGTGTATTAGGAATCATTGAGCTTTATCCGGAAAGTTTTCCGAGAAAAAAGAATGAATTCCGGGAAGCATCCATCCGAAAATTCCCCTATCTTATTATATACGAGTATTCTCCCGGTGACCATACAATTTTCGTACTGCACATTTTCCATTCGCACAAACGTCCGAAGAGAAAGTATAGCAGGAAACGATAACTAACAGACATTTTTAATCGCCTCCACACACCTCTCTGCCACTTTTCCATCAATCCTGAAAGCATATTTCCGGATAAATGAATCGTACTTTTCACGATCAATTTTCAGGGATCCACGGAGTATTCCGTTGAGAATTGCGGTCAGACTAACGGCATCGACTGCCTGAAAAGCCACGCCCTCAGCAACATAGCTCATGATGTCCTGCCTGAGGTGATCGAGGATAACCAGCGGCTTGTGAAAATAAACAGTCTCGGTGCCAACCGTCGAAAAACAAGTGATCAGCACATCGCACGAAGCAATCAATTGGTACAAATCAGACGTGGTATCAAACGCAAAATTGGTGCAACCAGCCTCTTTCGCAACGCGTGAATAATATTCGGAATCGGCAAATTCGCGCGGGTGAAGTTTGACAATTAACCGCGCTTCAGGCAAATTCCGGGCAGCCTGAAAAACATCGAAAGCAGCCTGATGCCTCAGTTCCGGATCGCGCTGCGGCTGCGAGGCAAAAACAATTGTTTGTTCCGGGCCGACTTTCTTCTGTGTTTCAGTTTTCAGCAAAATTGGAATAATATCTGTCCGGATTTGTCCGACCGAAACCACCGACTCCTTCGGATAATTGCCCTTTTCAACCAGGAAATCTTCCCAGTATTTTCCCCAGGTCAGGGTTTGGTCGGGCATCACCCGGTTTTTGCGGTCGTTCGGAGTATAAAGATAGGCCGGGTGCAAATCGTGCATGGTTCCATGTTGCAGCCCGATGATTTTTATTCCGCAGTATTTCGCGGCATCCAGAATCGACTTGGTGAGCGGGCTGTTCTCGTCGGCAGCAATCACCGCTTTTATTCCTGAACCGGCAAAAAATTGACGCGCCGCGAAATAACGGAACAAGAAGAAAACCGAAGATTGGTCGAGCGACTCAAAAATTTCAAGCGAAAGGCGCTGAACCATCGAGAGATTCGCCTTCCGTACCTCCGGATATGCCAGTTTCAACGTTTGCCGTGCACGATTGACCGATTTTCTTACGCCGGAATGAAGCAGTCCTGAAATCAGAAAACCTTCCAGAAACAATTTGGGGCATCCGTTCCACTCCGAATGATATTGTTTTTGCGAAAACGAGTAGTCTGATTTTCCCCTCGGCTTGGGCATCAAAACTTCGGTGAGCAGCGCAAAACGTTTGTCGAGCCGGCCAATCAGGTATTCGAGAATGTGATGGCCCGGTTTGGTTTTCAGCGTTTCCGGATCCAAAATGGTCGAATATTTTTCAGTCAGGTAAAGCAAATACTCCGGTTTCTTTTTGGTCGAAAACAATTGCTTGAAAAACCGGTATTTGGTCAGAACGACGTAACTGAAAAGATCGGAAATGTTGAGTTTGTTTTTCTTCTTTCCGGCCTGAAAACGGAAATCGACTTCAGGAAACAGCCGCTGCAACGGCTTGGTTTCCGAAGAAACGAACCAGATATGATCGTCAAACGAACCGAATTGTTGCTGAACCGGTTTCAAAAAATACATCAGGTTGCGCACCGCGAAATAAACCCTGAATTTATGATAATGCCAAACGCTGGCCGTATCGAAACTGAAAAGCTCCGCAACGGTCCGATCGCCAACCGGTACATCGCCAAATTGCAGGACTTCGGCCATTACAGCGTAATTGATTTCGCGTTTTTCGTCGGCGCTCCATTCAATTCGCTGCGCCACGTTCTTCAGATTTCCGCCGGAGAGGCTAAAAACCTGCGCTCCCTGTTCAGCAAGCCGGGCAATTTCGGCAACTTCAGCTTCTGAAAGCGAACGGTTGATGAGGACAGTTTTGCTCATGCCTGAAAGTTTTTTGAATCAAGAATACCGGCAATCTTTTTGGTCAGCATTCGTCGCGAATAGGAACCGGCACTTTCCTGATCTGAAATTTGACCCGGATGATCCAGGTTTTCAGAAACAAACCGGAGCATTTCTTCCGTGTCGGAATAGTCGAAAAGCTTGCCGCAGTTTGTTTCCTGAATAATTTTGGCCAGATCGCCATCGGTTGGCCCAATGGCCAATATCGGTTTTCGCGATGCCAGGTATTCGAAAAACTTTCCGGTAAGTATTCCACGATTATTGGCCACCTTCGGGATGACCAGCAAAAGCAGGTCGGACCGAAGCAAATATTCAATGGATTTGGGGTGATTGACATAACCAACCAACTCCAATTCAACTCCGGAAGAGCGAAATTTTTGCACTACAGATTGTGGAACTTTCCCTACAAAGCGAATCAGCAATTGCGCTTTCAGTTTTTGATCGAGCCGGGAAAGAGCTTCCATCAGGCAATCCACGTCGTAGGATTCTGAAATGGTTCCGGTGTAGGTCATTATTTTTTGCGTTTCCGCCGGAATATTGCTTATCGAGAAATCCTCCTCGTCGAAACCATTGGGAATGACCACCGTTTTCGCGGCCACCGGGAGTGCGGATTTTTCGGCAAAAATGCGTTTCACATCTTCGCTCACCGTGATCAGCAGGTCGGCATTTTCAACGACTTGCCGCTCGTATTTCAAGTCAATCTTGCGGGCCAACGCCGTGTGTTTAAACTGATTGTAGTAATAAATGTCAGTCCACGGATCGCGCAGGTCGGCAATCCAGCGAAGTTTGAGTTTTTGCTTCAGTTTCAGTCCGATCAATTGGGTAGAATGTGGCGGGCTGGTAGTCACCACCGTTTCGATGTTAAATTCGTGGATGAGTTCGATCGCTTTTTTCAGGGCGTATTTATTCCAGCCTTTGCGCGGATCGGGCAATAAGAAGTTACCTCTCAGGAATTTAGAGATCTTCTGGAGCAAACCTTCTTTCGATTCGTTGGCAAAACCGCCATACGGAACTTCCTTCTTTCCGGAGATGAGTTTATATAAATTGTAAAGTTCGAAGCTTTTGGTGTGATAAACCAGGCAATCGGGATGGATTTCGGCTGCCAGGCTTTCGTCGCGCTGCGGGTAGCTGGCGTATCGGGGATCGACCGTCAGGATAACCGGCTGCCAGCCGTATTCAGGCAAATACTTGGCAAACTTCAGCCACCGCTGAACTCCCGCTCCACCCGACGGCGGCCAGTAATACGTGATGATTAAAACCTTCTTCATGCAAAACCGAAATAAAAACTCCTTTCGGTAAAGATAGTTGATTTGAAAGAAGTGATTGGCAGATGTCCATAAAAAAGCCGCTTCAATTGCTTGAAACGGCTCTCGATCGTGCAAAGCTGTGTTTAATTTAGAATGCTGTTGTATTGTTCATTGATTAAATCGGGAAGGTAGCTGGCGATGGTTTCCAAAACCTGGCTTTCAGCAATTGCTTCGCTGCTAATACATTTCTGGCCGTTCAGCTGACTCTCGTTCAGAACAGCGTCGTTGAGTGCCTGGCTCACGGTGCAATCGGATCCATAAACCGTCCGCACACCAAAACCGTTGGCGCCATTTACATATTTCACTTCGAAGTACTTGGTGCGAACCAGATATTCCTGTCCTTTTTGCGTTTCTTTCAAATAAACGTGAACAGGTGTTTTTGATTCACCGTAGGCAATTTCCCAACTTTTCTGGAAATTGGTATTCGGCGCAAAATTCAGATCGGGGGAGATCTTATAATTCATTGCAGAAGATCCGTCATTTCCAGCCCAAACGCTGGTAGAAATCAGTGTAAAAACTATCAGCATGACTTGAACAAACCAATTTTTCGTTTTCATTTTCTTTTGTTTTAAAGGTAAAAATTCCAGTTTTCTAAGTTTTGAACGCTGCAAATCTAGCAGCCTTTTTGTTCACAAAATCCTCACAAAAATCAGCTTTCAGGAATCCCCAAAACCGTGAAAAAAAAATTAGAAGTTAAACACCTGAATCGAATATAAAAATGAAATGAAACCGGAACGAACTTTCTTTTTACAATAAATATGCCTTGGTTTGCTTACAAATTAAAAGTGGTATGTTTTGCAACACCGATGACATTTATTTTGCTCTTTTTCTGATTGTTAAGAAATTGTAAACAAAACTTATGTCTGCATATTTGCAGAAAATGATACACAATGCCTTGAAAAACTGAATATTCACTTCCAATTTATAAGCTATTTTGTTATTCCCGATGAAGCGGTTTTGAAATTCAAAAAAATTCAGGAAGAAATTTCCTGATTTTACACTACGCGACGAGCATTTTAATCCAATTTATCCGGTATAAGGTCATTTCAGAACTGAATTTTTTCAAAACAGACTTTTGTATGTTACTACCAGTTTTCCGGGTTCAATTCCACGTTCATTCTAAAAATATTAGGCAATATTTTCTATTTAACTGATTGTGTACACTTTAAACAAATTAACACAGTAATTTTCGGGCCGATTTTCTTTGGATCGAAAGGTGATTCCAGAATTCGTCGAAACGACCACTTCCATTCAGTTTTTCAACAGAAAATCTACAGAATTCCAAATTTATTTTATGAACATTTGATCATTTACGAAGCACAACCCTTAAATATTACCATGACAAAATTCTGGAGTGATTGTGTAACCAAATACTAATCAGCACAATTCTTCGTTCTACTCATTAAAAACCAAGAATTATTGTATATTCATTCCGTGAATTTAGGGTGACTATGGTAATGACTTAATTAAATTTTGATGGAAGGAATTAACATTCACAGAATTTACATTGGTTTTCTTGTTCTGATCGTCCTGGTTGTTACGGCCTATCTGGCCTTCATCGGCTATGCTTATTACTCCCTCAATCTGGAAGACCGCTTTTTTAATCCCGACCACCAACTTTTAAAATCAAGCGGAACCCTTGGGCACGGATTGGGCATTGTTGGTTCGCTGATGATGCTCGTCGGGGT
Organism: Sunxiuqinia sp.; assembly: GCA_037446835.1. Classification (GTDB taxonomy): domain Bacteria; phylum Bacteroidota; class Bacteroidia; order Bacteroidales; family Prolixibacteraceae; genus Aquipluma. Next base: position 22,103 of record JBBIHV010000030.1, read on the forward strand.
TGTAACCTACATGCTTCGCAAACGAATCCGGAAATTTTCGAGGTTGGGAATACTCAAACACTGGCTCGAATTTCATATTTTTCTCTGTACCCTGGGGCCTATCCTGATCCTTTTTCATACTTCATTCAAATTTGGAGGTCTTGTTGCTGTAAGCTTCTGGAGCATGGTTGCTGTGGTATTAAGCGGGCTGATTGGCCGTTACATTTACCTGCAAATTCCGCATACGATCGAGGGCCGGGAAATGAGCCTCCAAGAGATAAACCAGATGAAGGATACTTTGAACAAACAACTGAGCCAGGTTTACCAACTCGATGAAAGCGTTCTTGATGCAATCGTGCAAGCGGTAAAAAAGCGACCCGGCCGCACTGAAACGAACACCATAAAACGAAGTATTGACAAATTTAACTTCGAACATAAAACAATCCGTGAAGTCAGAACCATTCTGAGGCAACAAAAAATTTCAGGCAAAAGAATCAGGGAAGTTCTGCGTTTAATTCGGGCAGAGCTGAAACTGAACCGGAAAATTGACCGGCTGATGACCATGCAAAACCTCTTCAAATACTGGCATGTGGCCCATTTGCCTTTTGCCCTGATGATGCTTATCGTCATGATCGTTCATGTTATCGTGACGCTCACTTTTGGTTACCGTTGGATATTTTAAACCGGTTATAATGGGCGAATTAGCTGAAAATATAATTACGTATTCCATCATCGCGGTCATTTTTGTGGCCATTGTCTATTTCTATCTCCGGAAGCAAAAACGCAATTCGGATTTGGTAAAAGAGAAAATAAAAATTGCCAAAGAAGAAGGCTTGTACGAACCTGTTTCGCTGCATCCGGTTGTTGACGTAAATTCCTGCATTCAAACCGGAGCCTGCATTACCGCCTGTCCCGAAAAAGATATTTTGGGGATTTTGAACGGAAAAGCAACCACGATCAACGCCTCGCATTGCGTGGGGCACGGAGCCTGTTTTCATGCCTGCCCAACCCAGGCCATTACCTTGTGTATCGGAACGGAAAAGCGAGGTGTCGATCTGCCCCATGTCAATCAGACTTTCGAGACCAACGTTCCGGGCATTTATATTGCCGGAGAAATCGGGGGAATGGGCCTCATTAAAAATGCCGTTGAACAAGGCAGGCAAGCCGTTGAAAATTTAGCCCGGAAATTGGATAAACACACGAAGGCCGATTTCGATGTAATCATTGTTGGAGCAGGTCCGGCCGGGATTTCGGCCTCACTTCAGGCAAAAAAACTGAATATTTCGTCGCTGACACTCGAACAGGATTCGCTGGGAGGAACCGTTTACACCTTCCCCCGAAAAAAAATTGTGATGACTTCACCCATGGAAATTCCGCTACACGGGAAAGTGAAACTTTTCGAAACAAGCAAAAATGAACTACTGGATTTATGGAATGAGTTACTGGGAAAGAACCAGATCGCGATTAAAGAAAATGCCAAAGTTGAACGGATCTCATTTCAGGAAAACCGGTTTGTAGTTGAAACCGCTGGCCGCGAACGCTTCACTTCGCGGAAAGTGCTGCTGTCGATCGGGCGCCGGGGCACTCCGCGAAAGTTGAACATCCCGGGCGAAATGAGCACCAAGGTTGCCTACCGCCTGCTTGAACCTGAACTGGTTGATGACAAAAAAATTGTTGTTGTTGGCGGCGGCGATTCGGCCATTGAAGCGGCCTTGCTTTTATGCGACCGCAATCGGGTTACCTTGTCGTACCGCGGAGAAACCTTCGGACGGATCAAACCGGGAAATAACCTGAAGATAAATGAAGCCATTTCGCAGCGCCACATTGATGTCAGGTTCAACACAAACCTACAATCAATTGGAGAAGACAGGGTTACGATCCTGGATTCAAAATCCGGAAATGTTTCTGAACTTGAAAACGACCTGGTCTATATTTTCGCCGGCGGCGAACTTCCGACACAGTTCCTTGAAAATGCAGGAATTAAAATCACGAAAAAATTCGGAGAAACCATTCTGAAACACGAATCCTGACCGGATAATACCGTTTATCGACCTGGACCCTGATATGACAAAAAAGAAATTCATCGTTCTGATTTTGCATCTGCTTGCTATTGGCATTGGCAATGGCTATGCTCAATTGTCGCCCGGCAAATTAACAACTGCACACGAAAAGCTTGAAGGACTTTCGAATTGTACCGCTTGTCACGAATTGGGCGAAAAGGTCAACAATTCAAAGTGTCTGGACTGCCACAAGGAAATCAGGAAATTAATTGAAGACAAAAATGGCTACCACGCTTCGGTGGAAGTGTCGGGAAAAGAATGTATTACCTGCCACAGCGAACATCACGGCCGGAATTTTCAGATCGTGCATTTCGATACCCTGAAATTTAACCACCCGCTCACGGGCTATGAACTGAAAGGAAAACATGCCAGCATTACCTGCAAATCGTGTCACAAGCCAGAATTCATCAAAACCAAAATCTCGCAAAAGAAAGCTAAAACCTTCCTTGGACTGAACACCCAATGCTTGTCGTGCCACACCGATTACCACCAAAAAACATTGCCCGAAGACTGTAAATCGTGTCATGGATTAGAATCGTTCAAACCGGCAACCGGCTTTAAGCACCAAACCACCAAATTTCCGTTGCGGGGAAAACATTCCGAGGTGGCCTGTGAAAAATGTCATCCGCGGGAAAAACAAAATGGGGCCGACTTTCAGCGGTTTGCCGGTATTGGTTTTTCGAATTGTACCGCCTGTCATAAAGATGTACACGAGAATAAATTCGGAAACGATTGCCGGAAATGCCATACCGAAACTTCCTTTCATCAGCTTTCAGGTCAAAACAAATTTGACCACAGCAAAACCAATTTCCCGCTGACCGGAAAACATCAGGAACTCGATTGTAAGAAATGCCACAAAAGCAGTTTCACGACCCCGATCAGGCACGACCGCTGTTCCGACTGCCACGCCGATTACCACAAAGGGCAATTTATCCGGAAGAAGTCCGTTTCTGATTGCAAAGACTGTCATGATGAAAATGATTTCCGGAATTCAAGTTTCTCAATTGACCGTCACCGTGAAACCAACTTTAAATTAGAGGGCGCCCACGCTGCAACTCCTTGTTTTGCTTGCCACAAAAAAACGAATGAATGGAATTTCAGCAACATGGACACGCACTGCATGGCCTGTCATAAAAACGTTCACCTCAATTCTATTTCTGAAAAATATATTCCGGAAGGAAAATGTGAAAACTGCCATTCCGTTCTGACCTGGGGAAAAGTTAATTTCGATCACAAGACCACCGGGTTCGCGCTGGAAGGAAAACACAGGGAAAAGTCGTGCAGGGATTGTCATTTCAAAAAAGGAAAGGAAGGAACTGAAGAACAGCGGTTCAACACGTTGAGTAGTCGGTGTGAAGAATGTCATACCGACATCCACCAAAGCCAGTTCAGCGTAAACGGGGCCACCGAATGCACCCGATGCCACGGTTTTGAGAACTGGAGCGCAAATCGTTTCAATCATGATCAAACCCGGTTTAAACTTGAAGGCGGGCACAAAGGAGTGGAATGCACCCGGTGCCATCTGGAGAAGAAATCAGGATCAATTACCTATATTCAGTACAAAAACACACAAATGCTATGTTCAAGCTGTCATTTACAATTGCATTGATTGTGCTGGCTATAGCAGGGCTCGCCCAATCGCCACACGGAGCTGGATTCAAAACCGACTGTGCTGTTTGTCACACTTCCAAAGACTGGAAAGTGAACCGGGCTGCGATGTCATTCGACCACAACACAACCCGTTTTAAGCTGACCGGACAACATGCGCTTACCGATTGCAGAAGCTGCCATCAAACCTTGAAATTTCAGGAAGCAAAGCCGGAATGCACAGCCTGCCATACCGATATTCATCAAAATACCCTGGGCCCGGATTGCACGCGATGTCATTCAACACAGGCATGGATCATTCCGGATACGAAAACGATGCACCAAATGAGCCGCTTTCCTTTAATGGGCAACCATGCGATGGCCGATTGTGCAGCCTGTCATAAATCATCCTCCAACTTCAGGTACGAGACACTTGGAATTGAATGCCTCGATTGCCATAAAACGGAGTATTTGGCAACCACGAATCCCAATCATCAGAACCTGTTTTTTCCGACCAATTGCATCGAGTGTCACGACGTAAAAGCGACCAGTTGGAATGCCAGCAGTTTTCAACACAACAGCTTCCCGCTCACCGGAGGACACAATATAACCTGTGTGGAATGCCACAAAGGAGGAAGCTATCAAAAAGTTTCAACGGATTGTGTTTCGTGCCACCAGGTTCAGTACAACAACGCCAAAGGGCATGTCGCATCCAAGTTCCCGACCGATTGTACCTTGTGCCACAACACAACCGATTGGTTGAAAACGACCTTCGATCATTCGAAAACCAACTTTCCGCTGACCGGGGCACACATTTCAGTCGATTGCGCCACCTGCCACACAACCGGTTATGTCGGAACATCAACCGATTGCAACAGTTGCCACCAGGCAAACTATACCAATGCCCAAACGCCAAGCCATACCAAGGCCGGACTTCCGGTGGACTGTAAAACTTGCCATTCGACAACCGCATGGCAGCCTTCGTCGTTCAACCACAGCACAACCAGTTTCCCACTGACCGGAGGGCATACGGCGATCATCCAGTGTTCCGATTGTCATCTTGGTTCGGTTACCACAACCAAACCCGATTGTGTTTCGTGCCACCAGGTTCAGTACAACAACGCCAAAGGGCATGTCGCAT
>JBBIHV010000030.1:26969-28250 GCA_037446835.1 Sunxiuqinia sp.
GATTGTGTTTCGTGCCACCAGGTTCAGTACAACAACGCCAAAGGGCATGTCGCATCCAAGTTCCCGACCGATTGTACCTTGTGCCACAACACAACCGATTGGTTGAAAACGACCTTCGATCATTCGAAAACCAACTTTCCGCTGACCGGGGCACACATTTCAGTCGATTGCGCCACCTGCCACACAACCGGTTATGTCGGAACATCAACAGCATGCAACAGCTGTCATCAAACGAATTATAATCAGACGACCAATCCCAATCATACCACGTTGGGTTTGTCGGCTACCTGCACCGACTGCCATACCACCACGCCTGGCTGGCAACCGGCTTCATTCCCGATTCACAACAATTATTTTGTTCTTAGCGGGGCACATTTAGCGATTGCCAACAATTGTGCGGCCTGTCACAAAGGAGTTTATCCGAATACTCCAACTAACTGTTTCGCCTGCCACGCCACTGATTACAACAATACAACTAACCCGGCCCATAAAACCGCCCAGTTCCCTACCGATTGTGCAACCTGCCACACCGTCAGTGCCTGGGTCCCGTCAACATTTAATCACACGGCCTATTTTCCAATATCGAGTGGAAGGCATAATGTCAGTTGTGCACAATGTCATACGACACCAACCAATTATACTGTTTTCTCGTGCGTAACATCCTCCTGCCATGGCAATGCACACAACCAAAGCCAGGGCAGTACCGGATGTTATAGCTGCCATCCGACAGGTAGTGCAAATTAGGAGATATTAGGAGTGTTTGGAGAAAATAACAGAAAAGTCTTGATGAAAAAATTTGGATTAACCGTATTGATACTTCTACTCATCGTGAAACTTTATGCACAAGGAGATAAGCCGTTTGCTGAAGGAAACGTTTCATACATCACCCTTCAGAATATCTATGCAAAATTTGAAACTCCCGGCCTGGTTCATCCCGGCGACACCATTTTTATCCGGAAAGGTCAGACTTTAACTCCGCTGTTTGTTTCCGGATCTGTTTCTTCAACCTCTTGCGTAGGAAAACCTTTGGGAAAATTTGACATTAAAGTTTCGGATGTAGTAGTTATAAAAATCAAGAACACAGGAAAGCCAATCAAAGAACGGCAAAGAGATGTCATTCCATCCGAACTCTCCACGCCCAAAAAAGATTCTATCAATGGATTGAATTCAAAAATACCCGCCAAAACTTTATCCGGATCAAAGAACGCAGAGAAAATCAGGGGGCGATTGTCGGCTTCGTCCTATTCAAGTTTTTCAAACAATACTGCCTATAACCAGCGG
>JBBIHV010000031.1:0-20518 GCA_037446835.1 Sunxiuqinia sp.
ATGAAAAAACAAATTACATTCCTGCTGGCATTAATGATTTGCCTTCCGATGTTAAATTTTGCCCAAGAAGCAAAATCGCGTATTACCTTCGAAAAAATGCAACACAATTTCGGAACATTTAAGGAAGAACTTGGTGTACAAACAGTTGCCTTCAATTTCAAGAACGAAGGAAAAGCTCCGTTGATCCTGAATAACGTGCAGGCATCCTGTGGTTGTACAACTCCGGAATGGACCCGGCAGCCGGTTGCCCCCGGAGCTAGCGGAACGATTAAAGTGAGCTACGACCCCAGAAACCGCCCAGGCGTGTTCAACAAAACAATCAGGGTAAGTTCGAATGCCGAAAACGCTGATGTTGTCCTGACCATTCAGGGAGTCGTAACCCCGCGGGCAAGGACCATCGAAGAAGATTTTCCGAACCAAATTGGCCCGCTGCGTGCTAAAACCAATCATGTTGCTTTTTCCGCAATCAAGGAAAATGAAATCAGGAAAGACAGTGACGAAATCATTAACATGTCGGATAAGCCTGTTGAGTTGAGTTTTAAAACTCCACCACCTCATTTAAGCGCTGTTTTCAAACCGGCAAAACTGGCCCCAAAAGAAAAAGGATATATCGTTGTAACCTTCGACGCTTCTAAAATTAAAGCTTATGGTTTTGTAATGCACCGGATGTACCTCAATATCGACGGGCAGGACGACTACCGCAATTCAATTGCCGTGAGCACCACACTGGAAGAAGATTTCTCGAAATTAACTCCTGAAGAGCTGAAAAATGCACCAATTGTGACTTATGATTCAGAATCATTCGACTTTGGCGACATCAAACCAGGTATAAAAGTTGAACATGTTTTTAACATGAAAAATACCGGAAAAAGAGATTTGATCATCCGCGACGTAAAAAGCTCGTGCGGCTGTACCGCTGTTTCTCCTTCGAAAAACATGGTGGCTTCAGGCGAAAGTGTTCCGATAAAAGTTGTATTCGACACCACCGGAAAAAGCGGGCGTCAGAATAAAACCATTACGGTAATTACCAACGACCCGAAAAACCCAACTACAATCCTTCGGATTTCGAGCAACATTTTGGCCCAGTAATTCGCAGAAAACATAAAAAACAAGCCGGTCCCCCCGCACGGACCGGCTTATTTTTTTTATATGCCCAACAAATTTCAAAAGTTTTCAAGACCCGATCGCCCAAAATTCTTTCCTGATCGTTACATTCGCATAAAATTACGGAACAATGATTGGAGACCAATCCCACCATCATATCGAAAACAACCCCGAATACTCGGCGCTGAATGTAAACCAAGGCATTGAACAATTACCATCGGTGAACGAAGACTCTGTAAAACGTTTCCTGAAGAACAAAAGAAAGCGTTCACTTTCTGTGCAACAATATGTAAACGGGGTTCTGGAAGGAGACATCACCATCCTAAGCCAGGCCGTGACCCTGGTCGAAAGTTCGAAACCCGAACATCAGGAAATTGCCCAGAAAATTATTGTGAAATGTTTGCCTTTCAGCGGAAATTCGATCCGGATCGGGATTACAGGAGTTCCCGGAGTTGGGAAAAGCACTTTTATCGAGGCGATGGGAAAATACATTACCGCCCAGGGCCAAAAACTCGCCGTTCTGGCCATTGATCCAAGCAGCGAGCGCACCAAAGGAAGCATCCTGGGCGACAAAACCCGGATGGAAGATTTGTCAACCGATGCGAATGCCTACATCCGCCCTTCCCCGTCGGCCGGCTCTTTGGGCGGCGTGGCCCGTAAAACCCGCGAAACAATTATCCTTTGCGAAGCTGCCGGTTTTAACCACATCTTTATCGAAACCGTTGGCGTTGGTCAGAGCGAAACTGCGGTACATTCCATGGTCGATTTTTTCCTGCTCCTGATGCTGGCCGGGGCCGGTGACGAACTTCAGGGAATCAAACGCGGTATTATGGAAATGGCCGATGCCATTACCATCAACAAAGCCGACGGGAACAACATCGAAAAAGCCGGTTTGGCGCGTGTTCAGTACATGAATGCCCTGCACCTTTTTCCGGCTACCGATTCAGGATGGAAACCCAAAGTCCTCACCTGCTCTGCATTCCTGAAAACAGGCATCAGCGAAATTTGGGAAACCATCGGCGAATACCTGGCCCATGTAAAAGAGAACAATTACTTTCAGCATAAACGAAACGAACAATCGAAATTCTGGATGTACGAAACCATCAACGAACAACTCCGGAACAATTTTTACCAGAACGAACAAATAAAAACATTGATGGCCGAATCGGAAATGAAGGTTCTTAAGGAAGAAATATCTTCCTTTGTGGCAGCCAAAAACCTGCTCGACCTGTATGATCAAATCAGGAAAAAAAATTAATAACTATAAAGTCACAGATATATGAAACGAGCATGTTCGTTAAACACTAACATGGATGAATATCTCACATGCGAGTTCCATCCGGCAATTAAAAAACAAATTATATTCGGATGAAAAAAGTATTCTCATTTTTGGTAATTGCCCTGGCCGTTATTTCGTGTCAATCGGCAAAAGATAAGTTCACGATCAATGGCTCAATCGCCGGAGTTGAAACTGGCAAGGTTTATTTGCAAAAAATTGTCGAGGGGAAACCCGTGACGATTGATTCGACATCAATTTCAGGAGGCAAATTTTCGTTTAACGGAAAAATGGACATGCCCGACATCCGGCTGCTCAGGCTGAACGGACAGGATTATTTTGCCCAATTTTTCCTTGACAATGCAAACGTTACGGTAGCTGCAAAAAAAGACAGCCTGCGCGCCACAAAAATTACCGGCTCGCCCACACAGGATGTTTTCCAGATTTATATTAACGAAATGCAAAAACTAAGCAAGGAAGTTGGAGCCCTTCAGCAACGCTATCAAACGGCAATGTCAACCGGCAACACCGCTGAAGCCGACAAAGCAAAGATTGACTATCAGGCTATGATTGACAACAATACGGTTTTCACGAAGAATTTCGTAAAAGAACATTCGGGTTCGGTTGTTTCGGCCTACATTACCCTTTATCAACTGGCCGCCCAGATTGATGCCACAGAACTGGAATCAATTGTCGGCAAATTTCCGGCTGACATCAGTAAATCTGAATATGTAGTCCAGTTGAAAAAAATGATGGATGAACAAAAGAAAACCTCTGTTGGCGTAGTAGCTCCCGACTTTACGATGAACAACACGGAAGGCAAACCAGTGCAGTTATCTTCGCTGCGCGGAAAAGTGGTTTTGCTCGATTTTTGGGCCTCGTGGTGCGGTCCATGCCGCCAGGAAAACCCGAACGTGGTAAAAATGTACCAGGAATTTCATCCCAAAGGATTCGAGATTCTGGGCGTTTCGCTCGACCGCACAAAAGAAGACTGGCTAAAAGCTATTAAAGACGACAACCTGGGCTGGATCCACGTTTCCGACCTTCAATACTGGCAAAATGCAGCCGCCCGTTTATACGGCGTGAACTCAATCCCACAATCGTTCCTGATCGACAAAGATGGAAAAATCATTGCCAAAGGATTGAGGGGAGATCAGTTGGAAGCAAAACTGAAAACTTTGTTCCCGAATTAGTTTCGGCCAGCAATTCAGAAATATTCATTCCTGAATAAAAAATATCCGATCGAACGAGGCCGCTTCATGCGGCTTCTTTCATTTTCACCAGCGCAAAACTAAAATCAGTAATTTGTTCAGGATAAAAACTTTTCATACTCGCAAACTGTTAATGTACTGTTTGATTTAATCTTTAGAAGCTATCACTTATGAGTTATGATTTATTGGTTATAGGCAGCGGGCCAGGCGGGTATGTAGCCGCCATCAGGGCCGCACAATTGGGTATGAATGTCGGTGTTGTCGAGAAAGAAAACCTTGGCGGAATTTGCCTGAACTGGGGCTGTATCCCCACCAAATCGCTCCTGAAGAGCGCCCAGGCCTTTGAATACGCCAAACATGCCGCCGACTATGGCGTTTCCATTTCAGGAGAAGTGAAACCCGATTTTGGGGCCATGGTAAAACGCAGCCGGGACGTTGCCGAAGGGATGAGCAAAGGGATTCAATTTCTTTTTACAAAAAATAAAATTGAAGTCATTCGGGGTAACGGCCGGCTTGCCGATAAAAACTCGGTTGAAGTAACCGACGAAACAGGAAACCGGACGCTGCATTCGGCCAAAAACATCATCCTGGCAACCGGTGCCCGATCGCGCGAATTGCCCAACCTGGAACAGGACGGCGAGAAAATTATCGGTTACCGCGAAGCCATGGCCTTGCCAAAACAGCCAAAATCGATGGTTGTGGTTGGTTCAGGCGCAATTGGCAGCGAATTTGCCTATTTCTACCAAAGCATCGGGACCGCTGTTACCCTGGTGGAATACATGCCCGATGTGGTGCCGAACGAAGATGAAGAAGTATCAAAAACGCTGGAACGTTCGTTCAAAAAAATGAAAATGAAAGTCCTGACGAATGCTTCGGTCGAAGCAGTAGATACTTCGGGAGACTTGTGCAAAGTGACCGTCAAGACCAAAAAGGGCGAGGAAATCATCGAAGCTGAAATGGTGTTATCGGCGGTAGGAATTTCGCCGAACATTGAAAATATTGGTCTGGAAGACCTTGGAATTGTGCTTGAAAATGGCAAAGTTAAAGTAAACGAATACTGCAAAACCAATGTCGATTCGGTTTATGCCATTGGCGATATTATTGCCGGGCCTGCGCTCGCCCATGTTGCCTCGGCTGAAGGGATTCTTTGTGTCGAAAAAATTGCCGGGCTGAACCCACATCCCATCGATTATTCAAATATTCCCGGCTGTACATACACCAATCCTGAAGTTTCCTCACTCGGCATGACCGAAAAAAGGGCAAAAGAAGCCGGCTACGAAATAAAAGTTGGAAAGTTCCCATACAGCGCCAGTGGAAAAGCCAGTGCTGCCGGTCAAAAAGACGGCTTTGTAAAACTGATTTTCGACGCCAAATACGGTGAATTGCTTGGTGCACATTTGATTGGGGGCAACGTAACCGAAATGATCGGAGAGCTGGTTGTAGCCAAAAAACTGGAGATCACCGGACATGAACTAATCAAATCCATTCATCCGCACCCTACTATGAGTGAGGCAATTATGGAAGCTGCCGCTGCTGCCTACGATGAGGTTATCCACCTGTAAAACCAAATAAAAAAATTCAAAGTAAATAGAGTAAAATTACTTTCATAAACGTTCATCCTTCAGGCCCGGTTTGCACAAATCGGGCTTTGTTTTGTTCGAACTTTAAAGTTCATTGTTTGAAAATTCTCAATGTATTGATTTTCAGGCAGATTATTTTTCACACGTCATAAATATTTATATTTTTGTTTTAAACAAATCTTTAAAAAACCATTATGAAGAAAATTGCTGTTTTGATTACCGGTTCTGTTTTGTTAATGAACACTGCCTTTGCGGGTGGAATTTTAACAAACACCAATCAAAGTGCCCAATTTGCGCGAATGCTCTCCCGAAATGCTTCCATCGACCTGGATGCCGTTTATTTCAACCCAGCCGGATTGACCCAGTTGAAAAACGGGTTTTATTTTGGGCTTCAAAATCAGAGTATTACACAAAACCGTACTATTACCAGTGAATTCCCTCTTCTAAACCATGCGGATTACAAAGGAAAAGTAAGCGCACCAGTTTTCCCAACGGCTTTTGCAGTTTATAAACTCGACAACTGGGCTTTTTCAGCCGGGTTTGGCCCCAATGGAGGAGGTGGAAGCGCCAAATACGACAAAGGTTTGCCTTCATTCGAAAAACAGATTGCCAGTTCGGTACCAGCTCTTTCAGGGCTAAGTAAGCTGGGATTTCCGGTAACCGGATACAATGTTGACATTCAGTTTGAAGGAACTTCTGTTTTCTGGGGCATTCAGTTGGGTGCGACCTATAAAATCAACGATATTTTATCTGTTTATGGTGGTGCCCGGTATTTGCCTTCTGTAAATACATATACCGGATCGATCACAAACATTCAACTTGGACCGAAAGGTGCATTGGTAAACGGTCAAACATATTTAACAAATGCTGCTGCGGCAGCAACAGCTGCTGCCCAATCAACAGCTGCCGCTGCCGCTGGTTTGCAACCATTGGTTGCCGGAGGAGCAGGAACATTAACTTTGGCTCAGGTTCAGGGTGCCGGACTGATTTCAGCAGCACAAAGAGCTCAGATTGAAGGTGGATTACAACAACTCGGACTTACAGCAGTTCAAATTAGTGCAATCTCAATAGCTGCTGCACAATCAACATACTCTACTTCATCAGCTTATATGGCAGCAACTTCAAGTATGCTAACGGCCAACAGCGCAGCCCTTGGCGACAAGCATGTTGATACCAAACAAACGGGTGCAGGCTTTACTCCAATCATTGGTGTTGACATCCACCTCGACAAACTGAATATTGGTTTAAAATATGAGCACAAAACCGCACTGCCACTGACAAACAAAACCAAAGTTGACGACACTGGCCTTTTCCCCAATGGACAAAAGACAAACAGCGATATTCCTGCAATTGTTGCCGGTGGTGCCGACTATAAAATCACCGATAAACTGAAAGTTTCAGGCTCATTCGACTTATATCTGGACAAAAAAGTGAACTGGGGAAAAAACGTTTACATGCAGACCCGCACCATCGATAAAAACTACCTGGAGTTAGCCTTTGGACTGGAATATAAACTGACTGACAACTTTGCCCTGAGTGCCGGATACCTGAATTCAAACATGGGCGTTAGCCAGGCTTACCAAAGCGATTTCAGCTACAGCAACGACTCACATACTGAGGGAATCGGGTTTCAGTGGAACCTGAACAAAAAACTGGTACTCGATGCTGGTATGATGATTACAACTTATAAAGACTATACCAAAACATTCGACGCATCATTTGATCAGAATGCCGCAGCAATCGGAAAATCGTACAACGAAACCTACGGGAAAGACACCTTTACCTTTGCAATTGGCATAGGCTACAAAATATTTTAACTTTTGATTTTTAACTTCCTGAAAGGTGCTTGTTGTTGCAATAAGCACCTTTCCTGTTTTATTCTCCTGAATGAATCCGGAGAAATTCTTCTTTGTTCAACCGAAGAACCAATCCGGATTGGGCTATCTTTGTTCAGCAACATATTTCCGTGACAAATACGAGAAACCATGGGACTTAGAAATTTCACTTACCTGATTGTACTGATCGCAGCCATTGCTGTTCCTCTTTTGCTGAGTTTCGACAAGAAAGTGCAGTACTATAAAAACCTGAAATATATATTTCCGGCCATCATCCTTACCGCTGCGATCTTCTGGGTTTGGGACATTAAATTCACAAAAGCCGGTGTTTGGAGCTTCAACCCGAAATATACCCTTGGCACTCAAATCAAAGGGTTGCCCCTCGAAGAATGGCTTTTCTTTATTGTCATTCCCTATTCATGTGTTTTTATTTACGAAGTGCTGAAATACTACCTCAAAGATTACGAATACGTCAGGCTATTCCAGACTTTCAGCCTGGTGCTGGTTGTCTGTTTTGGGCTAATCAGCTACTTCTTCAGGCAACAGGCCTATACGTACCTCACGTTTCTTCTTTCGGCCATTTACCTGACATACACCATTTTAAGAAAAAGATTTAATCCGCACCTTACTACCTTCTATTTCAGCTACTTTGTTTCGGTGCTGCCCTTCCTGGTTGTGAATGGAATACTGACCACCCTACCCGTGGTGGAATACAACCCGGCACACATCCTGAACATCAGGTTCCTGAATATTCCGGCAGAAGACTTTTCGTATTTATTCCTGATGTTACTGATGGCGACCACCATTTATGAAACATTGAAGGAAGCAAAGTATTATTGATAAGTTCGTTTTGCCTTAAATGAAGTTACAACCTCTGAAAAAGTGAATGTAAGAAAGAACCCAAATTTTTCATTTTATTGAATTACCTATTGTGTAATTTAATGAAAAGAATTATATTGCATTGAAAACTTATCATTTAATCAATTAACTCATCCTATTATGAAAAAAACCCTATTCAAATCACTTAGTGTTTTCCTTGCAATGCTGATGTTTAGTTTCCAAACTTTCGCATTTAATTCAAGGTCTTCATCATCAATTACAAAAAACGAAATTCAGTCGGTAACAGGTTTTGATGATTCGGAAATTTATGCTGCCTTTGCTGAAGTTTCAGATTTAGATCAATATCTGGCTCAGAATGAGAACAAAACTTTCGCTGATGTTAGCCAGGAAAACGGAACTTTACTAAACGGAATCTCTTCAACTACGACTTTGCCAATGAGCGCTTCTGCTGACGAGTTGGCACTGGGCATACCTTCCTTCCTTTGGGGCTGTGTTTTCGGCATTGTGGGTATATTGGTCGTATATTTAATGACCGATAGCAACAAGGAACAAACTAAAAAAGCGTTATATGGATGTATAGTAGGAACCGTTGTTGAGGTAGTTATATATGTTGTAGTTTTTGCAGCAGCTGCTTCCACTTCAACTACACCCTCATATTACTAATTTCAACAGAAAAATGATTTATTCAATTAGTCAGTAGTATTTTCGTACTACTGACTAATTATTTTATAGAAACTTGTATGCTTAAAAACCTCTTTTTAATTTGTTTTTTTTGTTTTCTATTTGTCGGATCGTATAGCCAAAACGCCTATCGGATTAAAGCTGATGTTACAATAAAAATCAGGAACAGAGATAGTACATTCCAGTTCACAAAAGGAACAGTTCGTTACGACAGAAACTATAAAAAAATAATCTTCAACATCACGTTTCCACAAAAAGAAGATTATGTTTCTATTGATACTTTAATTTACAAATTCCAAAACGGAATAATAATTTCAACAAAAGGAAGTCCTTTAAAACCAGAGTTTTCCATTTTTCATTTCATCTTAAACAATGACATTTCTGATTTTGGGTTAAGAAATTCAAGTTACAAAGCGACAAATGTTGAAAAAGCCAACGATCTCATCATCACTAAATGGACCGCACCAGATGCACCAAAATTTCCGCTGGGAAATATAATTGTTTCGAGCAAAGACAAAAAACTTGAGACCGTTATCATCTACGATAAAAAAGGTGCAATTTTAAGTCGCCAAATATTTAAAAAGTATAAATTTATAAACGGCATCGAAATCCCCATGGAAATGCTTGCTGTGAATTATTACAACGGGGCAAAAACATATCAGATCATGCAATTTGACAAGGTTTTGATCAATGAACCCGGGCACGATCCGGAATATGATTTTCAGATACCAAAAAACAAATGATAAAGAGGTTGCAAATACTTATCGTTTTTATTGTTTCCATTTTGGGGACGACAAAAGGTTGTGACGCACAACTTTCCAGGTATGTTCACCGGGTTGATACGCTATTTGTCCCTCCAGTTAAACCCAGTTATTCAGTATTCTCAAAAGGGAACAAAAATGAGGTTGAAGGTACATTTTCGGCCATATTTGTTTTCTATAAAAATTTTATTTCCTCACAAGACATCGACGCTTGTGTTTTTCAACCTTCCTGTTCTGTTTATGCCATTGAATGTATTCATCATGAAAAGAGCAAATTCATAGCCTTCATGAAAATTTCAGACCGCCTGATGCGATGCCATCCGTTAGTATCTCCTGGCACATACAAAATTGATGAAAAAACCGGTAAATATTTTGACCCCATTGAAAACTAAAATTATAACACTTTTTCTGTTTGCCTCATTAAGGTTGTTTTCTCAGGATTTTTATAATCACGACAACTCTCTAAAATTTGGAGAATATCTGTACAACTCCAATCAATACGATCTGGCTGTCAGAGAGTTTGAACGATGTATATTTCTAAAGCCCGATGATAGGGAATCCTTTCTTTATTTGTTTAAAATCTATCGCAAAACAAACGCTTTTGACAAGGCAAATGCCTGCTATAAACAATATTCAGGAAAAGCAAGTTTTGACAGGATGGATGCAGATTTTGGATCAGAATACTTTAAGTTGCTAATACAGAATAATAAATATGAAGATGCCAGCTATTTTCTAAACGAAGATATTAACTTCAGTAAAAACAACGATTTAAAACTTTCGACCATTTTGTTGAGCAAAAAGTGGAAAGAAGCCGGCAAATTTGAGAATGAACGAAATAATCAAGTAAGCAGTTTTTTATCCGAAATCACCAACCAAGGCCTTGCATTAAAGAGGAAAAGTCCAGCATTGGCAGGATTTTTATCGGTTATTATTCCAGGATCGGGGAAGGCGTATGCAGGAAGGTGGAAAGATGGCATAATTTCATTCTTAATGACCTCCACTTCTGCCTTTATGGCGGTTAGGGGGTTCAATAAAAACCCAAAAAGTTTTTATCCTTGGGCTATGGGAACCTTGTCGGTTGTATATTATTCAGGAAATATTTATGGAAGTACGCAGGCAGCATATAAATACAATAAAGAAAAAGAGGATGAATTGGTTAGCAAAACCCGTGATTTTATTCTTAGGGATAATTAATTTTTTATCCGTTCAAACAGCTCTTTGCCAGAATCTAGATGAAATCGTCAGATTCTCTGATCAACAATATGAGAAAGGGAATTATGAGTTGGCTGCAAACGAATACAATCGAGCATTATTTTTTAGTTATAATGCACAGGATCAATTGTGTTTGAAAATTGCAAACTGCTATCTAAACTTAAATAAGCTTGATCAAAGTGCAATTTTTTTCGACCGCGCTTTTTTTTCATCAAATTCTGACAGTATTAAAACAGAAGCAGTTTTAGGAAAATCATTTTCACTTATTTTGGAAAAGAATTTCATGCTGGCCATTTCAGAGTTGATGAATATCGATTCAACAAATGTTAATGATCAATACCGCCGTTTAAATTTCCTAAAAGGGATTGCCTATTTCGGATTAAATGAAGACGACTTAGCTGAAACATCCTTTAATCAATGCGTTGCCGGATATTCAGAGAAAACAGTTCGTCGTGCCTTTATGAAGGAATTTGCCGAGTTAAAGAAATCAGAAAAGAGATTTAATCCTCATACCGCATGGATGCTAAGTTTATTTATACCTGGTGCCGGACAGTTTTATTCAGGAGAATATAAGGAAGCAATAAATTCGGCAGCTCTACTTGGTGGTTTAGTTTATCTGA
This sequence comes from Sunxiuqinia sp., assembly GCA_037446835.1. GTDB lineage: Bacteria > Bacteroidota > Bacteroidia > Bacteroidales > Prolixibacteraceae > Aquipluma. Next base: position 11,121 of record JBBIHV010000031.1, read on the forward strand.
CCGTTTCATTTGCTACTAAGTATTCATTTGTTGAAGCGATTGTCGTTATTTTGCCTTGGTTCCAGCGCTATTACATAGGCGGATCAAACAAAGCAGAACGACTGGCCCTCGAAAAACAATTGAGCAAACGAAACGCGATATACCAGAAAATCATGCACCAGATTGATACCGAATCACAGCAAAACCCGGCCAATTGAAAAAAATTCTGGCAATAAACCCGAAAATAATTTATTTCATATTTCTCATCCTGCCGTTTCATGAATTATATGGCCAATCTGCCGCCAAATTTGATGAAATTGTTTCAAATATTTACAACCTGGATTTCAAGGAAGTACCTGAAAAAATCGAAGAATTGAGGAAAATATCACCACAAATAGCTAATTATCTGCAAATTGATTACCATTGGTGGAAAATGATCTCCTTTCAGTCTGAGCAAAACGAATCTGAATTTGTTGCCGTTCTAAACGAATTAAACAACCCTGATAAAAACAATAGATATCAGAATTTTGACCGGTTAATATTTTTTACTTACCAGATCAGGTACGAAAATCTTTTAAAAAAAAATTTCTCGAAATACCTAACTTTACTGAAGTTCCATTTTTTTATGGAAAATATTGATTCGAAAAATATAAAAAATTCAGATTCATTTATGATTAGTATTTTTAATCTGATGGACGAAACGAATACCTTCATGAAATATAAGTTCTTGAACGATCATGGATTCAAGACAAAAAATAATATGGAAAAATGTCGCTTAAGTCTTCAAAAAATTGAAAGTATGTCAAATCCTGAATTCAAATCGTTCGATGCAGTAAAAACTTACCTCCTGGCAAAAATTTACCTTGAAATTGAGAACGATGGACAAAAGGCGTTGACAAAGTTTGCAAAACTTTCAGATCTGTTCCCCCAAAATACAATTTTCAGGCAATCAATAAACGATTGCAAAAAAATGCCCGCCCTTTAAACCAATTCAAAGGTAAATTGCGATATTTAGTCTGATGAAGAAATTAAAGATTGAAATACAGGTCACAATTTTAACCATCGGCATTGCTGTAGCGGTGATCGTTTCAGGATATTTGGCTTATCAAAGCCTATCCAGGATTGTTGATGCCATCCACAAAGCAGCACGGCCCGACCTCAAATTAATCCTGATTAAAGACATTGCTTCAGACCTGAATGAAGTTGAGAATACAATCCGACTTTACAGTCTGACCGGCAATGCCACCTTCATTAAACCATATCAGCAACTAAATTCCGTTATCCAGGAAAAGCTTTCCAACTTGCAGGAATATGCCGTACCAGGCTCTGATGAGATACAACAAATTGATTCCATCCGATTGCTTGTCAGTCGTAAATTGCTGATATGGGATGAAATACGGGCACTGCATCGTTCAAAAGCAAATCCTCATAAATCGTTCTCAGAGCTTTTTTCAAAGCTTGATACCGTACTTGTAGTGGCTGATACCATCACCATAAAACCGGAAGTTAAAAAAGGTTTTTTTAAACGGTTGTTTAGTAAAAAAGACACCGCCAGACGGTCGATAATTATTGACAAAACCAAGGAAAAAGAAACAATCAGGCAGGAAATTGCAGGAGCCGAGAAGAACATTACCGATCAAGCCAAACGATTGCAGGCAAAAGACAAGATTTTACTTGAGAAGAACATTGAAGTGACCAAAATTCTCGACCAGCAAATTGTCAGGATCGAAAACAGCGAGCAAAAACGGCTCGAAGCCAAAACCCGGGAAGCCGATTCAATGGCGGGACAAGCCTACCAAAGAATGGCCATTTTCACTGTTGCAGCAGTTATCCTCCTGATCGTTGTACTGACCTTGTTTTTCCGGAACCTCCAAAAAAACAGAACATACCAACAAGTTCTGCGAAAAGCGAAAGCGGAGGCCGAAAGTCTGGCCAAAGCCAAAGAAATGTTCGTGGCAACGGTCAGTCACGAAATGCGAACGCCCGTAAATGCCATTTACGGGCTAACCGAACAGATGCTTCAGAAATCGGATTCAGCCGAAATTTCTGCCGATCTGGAGGTTGTTCATAAATCAGCCGAACACCTGATTGCGCTGGTAAACGACACGCTCGATTTTTCGAAGATCGAATCTCAGAAATTAAAAATTGAGCAAATTGATTTTTTACCCGATGAAATTCTTTCAGAGGTCCACACCCTGCACAAAGATTCAGCAAAGAAAAAAGGTATTGAACTGATTTTCAGAAATAATACAGAGAAAAACCTGGTACTTCGGGGCGATCCGATCCGGCTGAAACAAATCCTGATAAACCTGATTACCAACGCGATTAAATTCACCAATCAGGGACAAATTACGCTGACTGCTTCCGCCGAAGAAACTCCGGAACAAAACTACCTTTTGCATCTTGAAGTTTCGGACACGGGCGTTGGCATTTCGAAGGAAAACCTGAGTCAGATTTTTGACGAATTTGTACAACTCGATACCGATCTCACCCGGAAGCAACGTGGCGCCGGGCTGGGACTGGCCATCGTAAAAAAATTGGTTGCACTTCAAAACGGCCAGATAGAAGTGAATAGTACCCTGGGAAAAGGCACGAGTTTCAGCCTGCAGATTCCGTACAAAAAAGGTGATCCAGACGGTGTGAAAAAGCAATCCGTCAAACTGCTGCAAATCCCGTCGTGGTTCCAAAAGCTTCATTTTCTGATTGTTGACGACGAAGAATTTAATCTTTATCTGATCAGGAATATCCTGAAAACATGGGGCGTTTCTTTTACCGTAGCGCACAATGGACAGGAAGCTGTTGAACTTGCCGATAAAAATTGGTACGACCTGATTTTCATGGACATCCGGATGCCGGTCATGGATGGGTACGAGGCAACAAAACAGATTTTACAGCATCGTTCCTCATTTAAAATCATTGCCCTGACCGCCACCGCAAAGACTTCTGACATTCAAAAGATAGAACAGGCCGGAATGTGCGCTTTCTTGCAAAAGCCTTTTGCTGAAGCTGACTTGCTGAATACCATCCTGAAATTACTTCCGGAAAAAGTGGCAGGATCACTTCAGGAAGAAATTACACAAGAAACAGTGATCGATCTGGAAGAACTCGAACGGATTTCAGGAGGCGATGACGCTTTCCTCAGGGAAATGCTGAGCATTTTTATCCGTTCGGGCGAAGAAGCATTGGCAAAATTCCAACAAAACCTTAAAAACTCAAACTGGAGCGAACTGGCTGAAACCGCGCATAAACTTGCCGCCCCTGCCAAACATTTGCAGGCAACCACGCTTTACAATCAATTAAAGAAACTTGAAAACACCGCCGAAAGCAGTACTCCGGAAGAGATGAAAAATTTGATTGCACAAATTGATTTGGAAATCAATCGCATCAATTCAATCCTGAAACAAAAAATTGAGAAAGGATAGGTCGGATTGAATGAATTTTTTTTCTCAAAATGAGAATCTTCGAAACCATCTGTGCCAAAAACTTACTACCTTGCCGGTACCGATCAACAAATCATTGTAAAAATGCCCGAAAAAGCTTTCAAAATATTTGTCGTTGAGGATGATGAATGGTACAACCGGTTGCTGGTGCATACCTTGTCGCTCAACCCCGATTACGAAATACAATCTTTCACCACTGGGAAAGACTGTCTGGCAAATTTACACCAGGAGCCGGATGTTATTACGCTGGATTACAGGCTCCCCGACATGAAAGGGCTGGAAGTACTGAAGCAGATCAGGGAAATTTACGACGACATTCAGATTATTCTGATTTCGGAGCAAGACGACATTGAAGTGGTGGTTACTTTGTTGCAAAATGGTGCTTTCGACTACATTGTCAAGTCGAAAGATATTCGGGAACGCTTGCTGAACACGGTCAGCAACATCAGGCAGGACAGCAACCTGAAAAAGGAAATTGTGAACCTGAGGCAGGAAGTCAAAAAGAAATATACCGATCCGAATACCATCATCGGGAACAGCGCCGCCACCCGAAAAGTATATGAACTGATTGAAAAAGCGACCCGTACCAACATTACCGTTACCATAACCGGAGAAACTGGTACTGGCAAAGAGTTGGTTGCCAAAGCCATACACTACAATTCAACCCGGGCAAAACAGCCGTTTGTCGCAGTTAATGTTGCCGCAATTCCGAAAGAACTGATTGAGAGTGAACTTTTCGGGCACGAAAAAGGTGCTTTCACCGGGGCCGCTTTCCGCCGCATTGGTAAGTTCGAAGAAGCCAACGGCGGCACACTGTTTCTCGACGAAATGGCGGAAATGGATATTTCATTGCAGGCCAAATTGCTTCGCGCCCTTCAGGAAAAAGAAATTATCAGGATTGGCAGCAACTCTCCAGTAAAATTTGATTGCCGGATCATTATTGCAACCAATAAAGATTTGTTGGAAGAAATCAAAAAAGGAAATTTCAGGCAAGACCTTTATTACCGCCTTTACGGACTTCCCATTGAATTGCCGCCTTTGCGCGATCGGGAAAATGACGTCGTTATTCTGGCACGACACTTTATCAATGTTTTCTGCAAAGAGAACAAAATGGCCGCCAAAACTTTAACGCCCGAGGCCTCAACCCGCTTGCTTTCCTATTCATTCCCCGGAAATATCCGTGAATTGAAGTCGGTGATCGAACTTGCAGTCACACTGGCCGACCAGGATGAAATAACTGCCGATCACATTGTTTTAGGCAGAGGACAGGATTTGCTCAATGATTTATTCAGCCAGGAGCTGAGCCTTCGTGAATACGACATCCAGATTGTAAAAAAATTTCTGGCAAAATATGAGAACAACATCAAGCTGGTTGCCGAAAAGCTGGATCTTGGCGTGGCAACCATCTACCGGATGTTGAAGGAAGACAACAAGGAATAACGGCAAACCTTTTTCTCAATCCTGTTACTTCAGGAGCAAATTTTATCATTTTGAGAAAGCAAATTCCGCCCCGAACCAGCCATCATTTTAACAATCAAACATTTACATCAGCCAACCGCGGTTGGCACAGGCATTGCCCTGTTTAATCGCAACGTCGAACGGCAAGAAAATCCAAAACCGGATTTGTTCCACAAAAATGCCTGTTCGACCTTCAAAATAAATAAACATTTACTAATTTAATACAAATGAATTATGGAAAACACAAAGAAAACACAATTGGCAATAATCATTGTTGCAGCAGCACTTCTGATTATTGGTGGCTTTGCAACAATGCATGTATTGAACCAGAAAGATGCCCAAATCCAGTCGCTCACCATGGAAAAAGGCAATCTGAACCTAGCGGTGCAAAAGAAAGATTCGGTTGTAAATGATTTGGAAAATACCTTCACTGAAATTGAGGACAACATGACCTTCATCAAGGATAAAAGGAACCAAATCTCGATGATGCAGGCAGAAGGCGGTAAAAACAAAAAACAGATGATCGTCGATGATGTCAAGCTGATGAACACCATGCTGGAAGAAAGCAGTAAAAAAATGGCTGAACTGCAGGAAAAGTTAAGTAGATCGGGAATGAACCTAAAATCTTATGAAAAAAGGCTTCAGAATTTGACCGCAACCATCGAAAGCCAGAATAACGAAATTGCCGGATTGAAAAAAGAGATTGAAGGCAAAAATGCCAATCTGGCCGACCTTAACACCAAAGTTCAAAATTTGAATACGAACATTCAACAACAGGCTGACTCCATCAATTTCAAGCAAAAACAGATTGTGGATAAAACGGATAAGCTGAACACGGCTCATTTTGCACTTGGAACTTTCAAGGAATTGAAAAAAGAAGGCATTCTCGACCGCGAAGGTGGAATCCTTGGAATAGGCGGTGGTAAAGCAATTCAGGGAAATTTTAATTCAAAATACTTTACAGACCTCGACATTCGCAAAACAAAGACGATTAAATTAAACGCAAAAAAAGCCCGTGTAATTTCAGAACATCCAAGCAGCTCGTATAAGTTGGTTGAAGAAAACGGACAGATTGCTTATCTGGAAATCGAAAATCCGGAAGAGTTCTGGAGAATCTCAAAATATGCTGTCATTGAGGTGAAATAAATTTCAGCACAATATGATTTGAATGGATCACAAAGCCATGACAACAAAAACGTACTACAATTAAATCCATTCAATTTACAGGAACCATCAACCCAATTCTTGTGTTACCTGCATTAAGGGCTGTTTCGGTTATTTCCGAGCAGCCCTTTCTGTTGAGTGTTGTTTGAAATCCGATTTCATCAAATGATTCCAAGTGACTTGCCAACTTTCACAAAAGCCTCAACCGCCTGATCAACCTGCTCTTTGGTGTGAGCAGCCGACAATTGAACGCGAATCCGCGCTTTGCCCTTGGGCACCACCGGAAATACAAATCCAATCACATAAATTCCTTCCTTTAGCAATTCGTCGGCAAATTTCACGGCCAGCGGCGCATCGTAAATCATAACCGGAACGATAGCCGTTGTGCCTTTCACGAGGTCAAATCCGGCAGCTTCCATTTTACTCCTGAAGTACCGGGCATTTTCCATCGTCCGGGCCGGAAGTTCAGCTGATTTGGTAAGCAAATCGAGTACTTTCAGCGTAGCGCCAACGGTTGCCGGGGCCAGGGTGTTCGAGAACAGATACGGACGCGACCGCTGACGGAGCATCTCTATAATTTCTTTCCGCCCCGAAGTGCAACCGCCGTTTCCACCGCCCAGCGCTTTTCCAAACGTAGTGGTAATGAGGTCAATTTTTCCCAAAAGACCGTAATGTTCGGCCGTTCCACGTCCGGTCTTCCCAATGTAACCCGAGGCGTGCGAATCGTCAACCATCACGAGCGCGTCGTATTTTTCGCACAATTCAACAATTTCAGGAAGTTTGGCCAAATCGCCGTCCATCGAAAAAACGCCGTCGGTAACCACCATGCGGTATTTTGCCGACTGTGCCTCTTTCAGGCAGTTTTCAAGCTCCATCATGTCGGCATGTTTGTACCGGGCGCGTTGAGCCTTGCAAAGGCGCACTCCGTCGATGATTGAGGCGTGATTTAATTCATCCGAAATGATGATGCTGTCCTCGCCAAGCAATGGCTCAAAAACACCTCCGTTGGCATCAAAGGCGGCACAATACAAAATAGTATCTTCGGTTCCAAGAAATTCAGAAACTTTCTGTTCCAGTTCTTTGTGAATTTGCTGCGTACCACAGATAAACCTTACCGACGAAAGGCCGAAACCCCAGTCATTCATGGTTTCCTGAGCCGCTTTAATCACTTCGGGGTGATTGGCCAGCCCCAGATAATTGTTGGCACAAAAATTTAAAACCTGTTTTCCGCCCGAAACCGTGATTTGAGAACTTTGCGATGAAGTTATAATCCGTTCGGTTTTGTACAAACCCTGTTCTTTCAATTCCACAAGGGTTTGCGCTAAATCTTGTTGTATTTTTCCGTACATAATCTGAAGGTTTTATTTCGACAAAGGAAGCAATTCAACCGCCAAAAAAAAGTGATAAAAAGCATCCGGCAAATATAAACAACCATTACCTGAATTGTCCGCTTCAAACACAAAAGCACAATTCCCGTAAAACATTTGGCTGGCCCGAAAAATACAGACATTTTTTTGGCGGAATCAATTATTTTTCTCTTAATTGCCAGAAATTTTGTCGAACAACACACACGCAACCAGATGAAAACAATGGTTTTAACCGGTATCCGGAAAATTGAACAAACTGACAGGCCGAAACCACAGGTTATTCATCCTGAAGATGTCCTGATCCGGATAAAAACCGTGGGCGTTTGCGGATCAGACATACATTACTTTACCGAGGGCAGAATCGGCACACAGGTGGTCGAATTCCCATTTGCGGTTGGGCACGAATGTTCGGGCGTTATTGAGGAAATTGGCAGCGCGGTGACCAATCTCGAACCCGGCTTTCTGGTTGCCGTCGATCCAAGTGTCCATTGCGGAACCTGCGACCAATGTCTTGCCGGAAGGCCACACACCTGCCGAAACAACCTTTTCCTGGGCTGTCCGGGCCAGATTGAAGGTTGTCTGAGCGAATACATCGTGATGCCCGGATACACCTGCTTCAAAATGGACAACACCTTCAACCCGACAATGGCTGCATTGATTGAACCACTGACCATTGGAACATATAGCGTGGAACAGGCAAAAACCGACTTCCAGGGTAAAACCATCGGGATTTTTGGAGCCGGACCAATTGGGTGGAGCGTATTGAACGTCTTGAAAATCAGGAAGGCCAAACGTATTTTTTGTTTCGAGCCGCTGGAATACCGTCGTGTAAAAGCCGGAGAATCCGGAGCGGACTTCACGTTCGATCCGTTCGAATCGGATGCCCTGAAATCGGTACAGACCATCGAACCACTCTTGCTCGACCTGGTTTTCGATTGCAGCGGAGAACAAAAAGCCGTTGACGACGCCACCCGCATCCTGAAACCGGGCGGAACACTGGTTTTAACAGGAATCCCGCCGCATGGGAAATATACCTTCGACATGGATATGATGCGCCGGAAAGAGATTACCGTGATTAATATTCGCCGACAGAACCACTGCGTCGAAAAATCCATCGATCTGATAAAAAACGGTTTGCCGGTTGAACGAATGGTTACACATCGGTTTCCGCCCGAAAAAACCCAGGAGGCATTCGATTTGGTATCGTCGTACCGCGATGGCGTGATGAAAGCCATGATCGATTTTTCGTAATTGGAATTTTTAACTTAAAATTTAGAATAAAATTTTAAAAAAGCTGTTGGTAAAATAGATTTTCGTTTATATTCGCCCTTGAAGTTTTATTAATATTTTTCATATAATTGCATTAAAATATCATTCAATGAATCCAAGTAAACCAAGAGTAATCAAGGATTATGACAAGCTTGATCCGGAAATTCAGGAAAAAATTAAACTTGAATATCCAAGCGGATACAGCGAGAACCTGATTTATTTTACCAACAAGGATGGCAAACGCGTGAGTGCATTGCCTTTCGAGACCGACGATAAATATTATCTGGTTCGGATGACCGTTTATGAAGCTGAGCGCATCATTGAAGAAGATGACGATTACGACAGCACCGGCTCGCTGAAAGACAGCGCGAAAGAAGAATACGAAAGCAAATATGCCGACGATGACATCATTGCCGGATCGGACGATGTGGATGAAATTGACGATGTGGCCGATGAGGATTTCGACGACGATGACGACGATTTCGACGACGATGGTGGCGACGACGAAGATTAGCTGAGCGGGAATTTTTCAGCCAGATGTCGAAAAATATGAAATCAGGAGTGTAAAGCGATCGTTTTTCACTCCTGATTTCATTTAGACCGATCCGTTTTATTTCCGGAACAAGCCTGAACCGGGTAACAATCCAATTATTTGATTCTAATTTCAGAAATCGAGCCGGAATTGGCTGGCCTGATTGGCAAACGACTTCCGGTGATGCGG
>JBBIHV010000031.1:20618-27899 GCA_037446835.1 Sunxiuqinia sp.
CGAAGCGTTTAAAATATTTATCCGGTCGATTTCATCCTGATCAACAATTCCGACCGCAAAAGCCAAGGCCTGCGCTTCGATAACCGGACGAAGAGCATAGCGTTGCTTTTCGGTCAGCTTTTTTGAGTCGTTCAGCAAATCGTTTCCAAAATTTTCAGGAAGAATTACGGCGGCGGCAAAAACAGGCCCGGCCAGACAACCGCGCCCGGCCTCATCGCATCCGGCTTCCAGCCTGCCACTTTGCAGGTATAATTGTAGTTTTTCTTTGATCATAAAGTTATGCAACCATAAATCCGATAGATCAGGAAGTTTATGAAATTTCGTAGCCAGCAAATTTGTACCTGCTACCCCAATTTGCTGATTTTTTCAAGGCGGTGAATGTCGAGTATCCGGATTTTACGTCCATCTATCGCGATCACTTTTTCTCCTGAAAAAGTTGATAACGTGCGGATTGCATTCGAAGTGGTCATATTCGAGAGGTTGGCAATGTCCTCGCGCGAAAGATATACTTTTAGCGTCGCCCCGTCGTTTTCCCAACCATATTTTTCTTTCAGTAGTAGTAGTGATTCAGCCAAACGTCCACGGATGTGTTTTTGGGTCAGGGTAACTGTCCGTGAGTTGGAAAATCCGAGTTCGCGGGATAATTTCTGAATAACTTTAAACGAAAAGCCGGTATTCTTGAAAAGTTTATGCAGTAAATAGTCGGCAGATATTGCGCCCACGGTTGAATCTTCCAGGGCAATGGCAGAACCATTGTGCGGTTCCTCGGCCAGGAGCGCCCGGTAACCAATCAGTCCAAGGGGTTTAGTCATCCGGATGATTTGCTCGCGACCACCAACACCTTCTTTGTAAATGATGACTTTACCGTCGAGAAGAAATAAAAAACCGCTGGGATTTTCGCCTTCCCTAAAAATGAATTCATTTTTTTTGTAATAAGCCAGCGTAATGTGTTTGTGCAAATCCTCTTTTTCTTCAGGGGAAAGAATGCTGAAAATTGATTTTTGATTTTCAAATATTTCTTTTAGCCCCATGTCGTGACTCACCATAGAAATAAATTTTCATGTTCTGCAGCATCAAAGTTAAGTAAATTTGTCGAATACGAAAATTTAGCCCATTTATTTTCCCATTCGCAAGTATTGCTGGACGGACATTTCAGGATGGTTTTTAACCTAATTAATAAATCAGGAATACCTTGCTACCAGTGGCATTCGGCGGCCAAAACCAAACGCTTTTGAACTGATCCGGAGAATGGGAGGCGCCTGAAACCGTTTGTATTCGTTTGTGTTTACCATCCTGACTGTCCGGAGAACAGTTGCTTCGTCGAATCCTTTGGCAATGATTTCATCCGGAGATAGGTTTCGTTCGATGTAATTGAAAAGGATCTGGTCCAGAATATCATAATCGGGCAGCGAATCGGTATCTTTCTGGTCGGGGCGCAGTTCGGCTGAAGGTGGTTTCAGGATTGTGTTTTCAGGTATGATTTCACGGTGGCGGTTAATCCAGCGGGCCATTTTAAAAATGTCGGTTTTATATACATCGCCCAGCACCGACAATCCGCCGTTCATGTCGCCGTAAAGCGTTCCGTAGCCAACGGCGCACTCGCTTTTGTTGGTGGTGTTGAGCAGGATGTTTCCGAATTTGTTCGAAATGGCCATCAGCAAAATCCCACGTGTCCGCGCCTGGATGTTTTCTTCGGTAATGTCGGTCCGGAGGTTGGCAAATACTCCGGAAAGGCTTTTCTCAAAACTGTTAACCATCGCCTGGATCGGGATAATTTCGTGCTGGATGCCGAGGTTTTTGGCCAGTTGCAGCGCATCGTTCACACTGTGGTCAGACGAATATTGCGAGGGCATGAGCAAAACGCGCACATTTTCCTTGCCCAAAGCTTCAACGGCCAAAACCAAAACCAAAGCCGAATCAATTCCTCCGGAAAGGCCGAGGGTGGCTTTTTTAAAGCCCATTTTGCCGAAATAATCGCGGATACCGAGAATGAGTGCATCGTAAATTTTTTCAATGTAATCAGCTTTGGGCTGAAGATTGTGTGTTGAACGTCCGGTATCAATAATCCGGAAGTCTTCAGCAAAGTAGTTCAGTTCTTCCTGAATTTCGCCGTTTTTATCGAGGTAGAATGAACCGCCATCGAAAACAAGTTCGGTTTGTGCGCCTACCTGGTTAACATACACAATGGGTACCTGATACCCGATGGCATTTTTAACAAGAATATTCTTCCTCGAGTTTTCCTGGTTGTAGGAAAAAGGTGAAGCCGAAATGTTGACGACCAGGTCGGGGCCGAGTTTTGACAATTCGCGGAGCGGCGAAAGTTGGTAAAGTTTTTCGCGCCCGAACTCGTTTTGGGTTTCCTGCTCGTCCCACAAATCCTCACAAATTGTGATTGCCAGCTTTTCCCCGGCGAAATCGAAAACTGAAAATTCACGGTTGGGCTCAAAATGTCGGTATTCGTCGAATATGTCGTAAGTCGGGAGCAGCGATTTGTTCACGACCTGGCGAACAGCCCCGTCGTACATGAAAAAGGCCGAATTGAAGAGCTTCTTTCCCCTGGGTTCAGGATTGATGCTTGGCCCGCCAACGATAGCGGCAATGCCTGTGCAATGCGAAGCGATCAGGTCGATTGCCTGATACGATTGTTCGATGAATTCCTTTCGTTCGAGCAAATCGTGCGGATAGTAGCCTGTGACTGAAAGTTCTGAAAACACGACAAGGTCGGCCCCGGCAGCTTTCGATTTTCCGATGAATTCGATGATTTTCGAAGTGTTATCGGCAAAATTCCCGATGTGGTAATTGAGCTGGGCAATAGCAATCTTCATACCTGATGTTCTTAAAAGTTGATGCCGATTTTTAATTTCAGCGAATTGATTTTTGTCTGGTCTTTGATGGCGTTGTTGGTGGTAACATCGGTTAGCCCGTTCTGAAAAATTATTCCAGCGGTTACCGAGTTGCTCGCCCCCAGGTCGTAATCGAAACCAATACCAACGTCCATGGCCAGGTTAAAAATATTTATTCCGCTGTTGATGTTCGATTTTCTTAGCGTCCCGTCGTTGCTGTCGCCTTTGGCTTCAATGTTTACCATGGTTGACAGTCCAAATTGGCCCCAATAGCGCACACGCCCGAACTGGTCGGTTTTAAGTTTAATGTCAACCGGAATTTCAACATACCTCAGCCGGTATTTAATTTTGGTAAACGGTGGCAAAGCTGTTCCGGCAAACTGAAAACCGGAGGCGGAATGATAGGAAATTTCGCCGCCAATATTGCTAATCTGGAGCCCTGTCAGCAACGAATATCGTTCGTCAGCCGAAAAATAAAAATCACCGTTCAGCCCAAAATCATAGCCAAGTATCGCCTTTTCATTTGAAGCGACCGGATTGTTGGTGGTCATCCAGTTTACCGAAGGGCTCCCGGTAAAAGAAAGCCTGATGTGTTTCTGGCTGAACCCGGTCAGGAAAAAAACCACAAAAAAAGCGGATAAGGTAATTCGTTTCATCGTTTTTCATTTAATTTGGCGAACAGGTTTCCTGAAAACGGTTCAGGATTGAATAAACTTTCGTTTAGCTCCATCAGAACGTAAGAATGATATGGTTTTGTTCCTGCAAATCTCGAATTTTAAATTTAAAATGACAATAAAAAAGCCATCTGTGCGTAGATACCTTAAAATGTTTAACATGAAACGAATTGTTTTCCTGATCTGGATGTCGGTCCTGGCGGTCGCCTGTTCACACAACCCCTTGAAAATAGATGTCTCCGGAGTAAAAATCGACCTGAAAATCAAGCACCTGGATGTCGATCTCCTGAAACAAAAACGAGAAAACCTGCCCAATGCAATTCCGGCGCTGAAAAAATCGTACGGAGAATTTTTCGATATTTTTACTTACCAGATGATTTCGATTGGAGGCGCCGACCAGCCAAATTTTGCCGAAATGATTTATAAATTTACTTCCGACACCCTTATCACCAAGCTTGAAAAAGTTGTGGCCGAAAAAATTGATACGCTCCGTTTTCGAAATGAATTGGATTTGGCATTCAAACATTACCACTATTATTTTCCGCAGAAACAAATCCCGGCAATTTACACCTGTATTTCCGGATTTAACCAGTCGGTTGTTACTTCTACAAACCTGATCGGTGTCAGCCTTGACAAGTACATGGGCGCAAAAAGTCCTTTTTATGAACAGCTTGGGCTTCCCTTGTACAAACGCCGGAACATGACCCCCGGCCGGATGGTCCCGGAAATGATGTATGCGTGGGCAGTAACCGAATGGCCAATGTCTGACAAATCCGATAATTTGCTGAGCGAAATGATTCAGGAAGGAAAGATGATGTATTTTGTAGATGCGATGGTTCCAGATCTGGACGATACGTTGAAAATTGGTTATACCAGGAAGCAACTGGATTTTTGCCTGAAAAATGAAGCACCGATGTGGACCTATCTGGCCGAGCACAAATTGCTGTTTACAACCGACCGGATGAGTATCAAACGGTTTATGGACGACGGGCCTTACACCGCCGCTTTTTCGGAGGAATCGCCCGGCAGAGCCGGAGCCTGGCTGGGTTGGCAAATTGTTCGTTCGTACATGAAAAACCATACGGAAGTGAAGCTGCCGGAATTACTCGGCAATCAGGATTTTCAGGGAATTCTGAACCAATCGGGCTACCAGCCTTAAATAGCTCCGGGTTCGTGTTGCGAGTTGTCCGGTGTTCCGTGTTTTTGCGTTTCTGTTTCTGGCCTCAGTGTTGCCTTCAGTTGCTCTGCGCTCAGAAAAAGGTTATCCTTGATCAAAGTGTCGATCTGGTTCCTGTTGATAGTCTCTGATCTTCGCAACCCATTGGGCTGAGCTTGCCGAAATGAGCATCACACAAAAAAAGCCCCCTTTTCAGGAGGCTCTATTTTTAAAAGTTCATTTCCTTTATTTTAACGTTTCGGAACCAAACATCATCGCCGTGATCCTGAAATGCAATATAGCCTTCTTTGGCAACGTCGGCCCAATTTGGGTTCATTTCAGGGAATTTGCTGTTTTTAACCAGGTTTTTCCAATCATCTGTCCACAAATGAAATTCAAGCACTTTAACGTTGTTCTGTTTGAATATTACCGTGCCCTTGTAACAGATAATTTCGGCTGAATTCCATTCGCCAAAAGGCTTTGAATTTTGTGGTTTCGCAGGAATCAGGTCGTATAGCGAACCAGCCTGACGGTTTCCATCGATACCCAGCATGGCATCCGGGTGGTTGGCATTGTCAAGAACCTGCATTTCCGGGGCAGTTTTCCAGATTGGCCATCCCGGAACTTCCTGTCCCAGAATGAAAATTCCGGAGTTGCCGCCTTTTGAGATTTTCCAGTCTGCTTTTAAATCGAAGTTTTTAAATTTTTTGTCGTACAGGATGTCGCCGCCATTTTCTGCACCGGCCTCGCCTGTACCTGTGCCTATGCAATGCAATGTGCCGTCAACAACTTGCCATCCTTTTGGAAATTCTTTTTTGTTGTAGCCTCTCCAGCCGGTAGAGGTTTTTCCATCAAACAAAAGCGTCCAGCCTGAACTGACTTCTTCCGGAGTTAAGGTGTTGGGTGCGGCCGCAACGGCAGTTGTGTCTTTCGCCGATTTTTCACCGGTTTTCTTCTTGGCATTTTGGCAGGAAACAGCAAAAATTACCATACCTGCTAATAGAAGTGAATAAATTTTTCTCATCTGAAAAGAATTTTAGTTTATTGAAAAGTTAATGTGGTTTTAAGTTGCAATTGACAAAGTTAAAAAAATCTTCAGCATAAAAGTGAACCCCAAAATTGATTGTTCGCAAAAATAAAGAGCCCGATTTACCTCCCGGCAACATCAGTTCAACGCCAGCAAGATTGGTCTTTTCCGGAGGTTATTAATTTTCGCTACAAAGCAGGGCCGCTGTGGGTTTCAGGATTGGTAACCTTTACTGAATGTTGTGAATTCGTTAATCCTCACTCCTGGCGCTTGAAATGTGCTTAAGTTTTTATAATTTCGGTGAGTTTTCAATTGCCTTATTTTTAAATAGTTAAAAAGAGTTTTATGAACCACAAAAGAGTTAAACGAATCGGGATCTTAACTGCGGGAGGAGATTGCCCGGGTTTGAACGCTGCAATCAGAGGTGTCGGGAAGACCGCAATTGTTGAATATGGGATGGAAGTGATTGGATTCTCGTCGGGTTATACGGGCCTGATTCATAAGCAATATGTGGAACTGAAGGAAAAAGACCTTTCGGGAATCCTGACATTGGGTGGTACAATTATCGGGACTTCGCGCGAAAAACCTTTCAAAATTGTGACGGAAGAGGACAATGACAAGCCGGCTCTGATCAAGCAAAATTACGAGGATCTGGGATTGGACGCCCTGGTTTGCATGGGGGGAAACGGGACCATGAAAACCGCCAATTTGTTGTCGCAGATAGGATTAAATGTAATTGGCATACCGAAAACCATCGACAACGACGTTTGGGGAACCGACCTGACTTTCGGGTTTGATTCGGCCGTAAATATTGCTACTGAAGCTGTTGACCGTTTGCACAGCACGGCCAACTCGCACGGAAGGGTTATGATTCTGGAAGTGATGGGCCACAATGCCGGGTGGATCGCCCTTTATTCGGGAATGGCCGGTGGTGGCGACATTATCCTGATCCCTGAAATTGAACATTCACTTGACCTGATTTGCTCGAAGATTGCCATGCGCTATAAAAACAACAAGCCTTACACCATTATTGTAGTGGCCGAAGGGATTGATCACCCCAAAGATATGTCGGCCGCACGGTATTTGTCTCACTCCATCCAATCGAGGCTCGATGTGGAAGCCCGCGAAACGGTTCTGGGATATACCCAGCGCGGAGGAAGCCCATCGCCGATGGACCGTATTCTGGCTACCCGCTACGGCGCTTATGCCGCTGAATGCATTGCCGAAGAAAACTTTGGAACCATGGTGGCGGTGATTAAAAATGAGTTAACCACGGTCCCGCTCGAAGAAGTTGGCGGAAAATTGAAACTGGTCAGCCGCGATCACGGTTTGGTTCAGAAAGGACGTAAAATGGGCGTTTCATTTGGCGACGATTAATGTCAGGATAATCTGTTCCTGTAATATAAAGCGGCCGGCTCAGATTTGTTTGAACAGGCCGCTTTAGTATAAAATTATTGGTGTTGTATTGAGATTGAAATATTGATCGTCATGCTGAATTTATTTCGGCATCCCTTCCTGAACAACAAATTCCGAAACAAGTTCTGAATGACCTCCCTACATTGCGCGCTTAGCACATTATTA
>JBBIHV010000032.1:0-19606 GCA_037446835.1 Sunxiuqinia sp.
ACAAACTGGAGTTTACAAATTCCAAAATCCAATGCTTTGCCTGAAAACACCTACCCAGTAACCGCCAAAGTCACCAGTTCTTCAGGACTTTCATCGACCGATGCCACCACCAACGAGCTCGTCATCGACACCACCGCTCCGGCAATACCAACGGTAATCAGCCAGATAACCAACAAAACTACGCCAATTATCTCCGGAACAGCCACAGTCAACACCGGTGAAAAACTCACAGTAACCGTGAATGGCGTGACTTACACCGCAGGCGATGGCCACCTCACCCTCACCGGAACCAGTTGGAGTTTACAAATTCCAGCGGGCAGTGAAATCCCCGATGGCACTTATCCGGTAACTGCCACCGTGACCGATGCTGCCGGAAATGCCTCAACCGATACCACGACCAACGAACTGGTGGTTGACACCATTGCCCCGCTGCCACTTCCAACGGTAACCGATCAGGTTTCCAGTTCGAATACTCCGGTTATTCAGGGAACTGCAACGCTTGGCAGCGGAGACATCCTGAAAGTTTTTGTGAATGGCATCTGGTATCAGCTGGGCGATGGGAACCTGACCATTCATGGTTCTGTCTGGAGTTTAAAGATTCCGGCCACGAATAAGATTATTCCCGACGGGGTTTATCCGGTTATGGTTACGGTTACCGATGCCGCCGGAAATACTTCGACCAACAGCCCTCCCGGCAAACTCACCATCAATACCGCGGGGACCGTTTCAGAACGCCTGGCTACCAACGACATCAATATCACGTTCAAAAATATGCCCGTTTCAGGAAATATCCTGACCAACGACGCGGGTTTCAACGGGTTCAACCCAACATTCAGTATAGATTATGAACCTTTGCACGGAACGGTCAGCCGCCCCGACAGTACTGGCCGATATACCTACACCCCGGCGAAGGATTTTACCGGGACCGACAATTTGTACTACATTGTCAGCACAGTGGAAGATCCGGCAGCCCGCGACACGGTAAACGTAACCATTCAGGTAATTTCGGACGTTCTTTCGCAGGTACCGCCGGTAGCCAACGACGACGAAATGCAGACAACTGCCGATGTTGCCGTTCACGGAAATGTGCTGGCCAACGACTTTGTTCCTTCCGGCGAAACTTTAATCCTGAACACCAAGCCCAAGGATGGCCCAAAATCGGGAACCCTGGTTCTGAAAGAAGACGGAAGTTTCAGCTATACGCCAAACACAGGTTTTACCGGTCAGGATTATTTTGTTTACGAAGTTTGTGGGGCAGTTTCAGGAATTTGCGCCCAGGCACGGGCTACAATCACGGTCACCTCCGATCCGCTTTATGGGCATTTGTTTGCAGCCGACGACGCGTTTTTCTCCTTCGGAAAACCAATGAACGGCAACCTGCTGGCCAACGATTTATATCCCTCGGCCAGTTCGCTGACGGTGAACACTACACCTGCGATTGCGCCGGCCAATGGAACAGTTACGATCAACAGCAACGGAACGTTCAGCTATGCTCCAACTTCCGGTTTTGTAGGGACCGATTGGTTTGTTTACCAGATTTGCGACCCGAAACTGAATCAGTGCAGCCAGGCAACAGCATACATCGTGGTAAAAGAAGCCCCGGCACAATTTGCCGACCTGAGTATCCTGAAAACAGGACCAGCAACCACCACACCGGGCGAAACAATCAGTTACCAGATTACGATAACCAACCTTGGAACAGCTTTGGCCAGCAACATACAGATCAACGATTACATGACGGCAGCCGTCGAAAACCCCAAATACAAGCTCTCCGGAAGTACAAGTTTGGCCGACTGGGGCGGATATTATGCACTCAGCTCATTGGACGTAAATAAAACGTTCAGTCTGTCTATTTCCGGAACGGTTGCCGCCAATGCGCCCGACACCCTGAAAAACAGGGCTACGGTTACCAGTTTAAGCTGGGATCCGGTATCGGCAAACAACATTTCCGAAGTGAACACACTGGTAAACCGCGGGCCGGTTGCGCGCATTTCCGGAGCGCCTTATCAGGCCATCGGAAGTTGCAATACTTCAGGCAAAATGCTGGATGCCAGCAAATCGGGCGGCACAGGCCTGACATTTAACTGGAGCCCGGCCACTTATTTGAGCAACCCTGCAATAGCCAACCCAATATTTGTTCCGGGCAAAACGACCCGCTATCATTTAACCGTTACCGACAGCCAGGGGCTGAAAGATACGGCTTCGGTTTTGTTGATCGTGCCCAACCCACCACAGGCGGTTACCGACAAAAACGTGTTCGTGAAATCGCCCAAAGAAACCATAATATTGGCTGGAAGCAAAAGCTCGGGCGCCGGGCTGTCGTTCTTGTGGTTGTCGCACGAAGGCATTATCCTGAATGGCGAAACCACACCTACCGCGCAAGTCAGCGGTTTGGGCATGTATTACCTTCAGGTAACCGATTCGCTGGGTTGTTCAGCACGCGATTCGGTGAACGTTGGATTGTACATTCAGGCGGTGAACGATACCGCTTCTACCAAGGTGAACGAAAGTGTGGTCATCAATGTGGTGAAGAACGATATTCCGCAGAAGGGAATAAATCCGTCGAGCATTTCGATTATTACCCCACCGTTGCACGGTTTTGCCTCGGTTTCGGCCGATTCGCTCATTTTGTATCAGCCCGAACAGTCGTACGTTGGGCAGGACGAATTTGTGTATTCGGTTTGCGATTACTTCAAGCAATGCGGCCAGGCCAAGGTTTTAGTCCTGATAAATGATGTGCCGTTTTTCATTCCTGAAGCATTTTCTCCAAACGGCGACGGCATCAACGACAAATTTGAAATTAAAGGTTTACATAAATACAAAACCGTTGAAATTGTGATCTTTAACCGCTGGGGAAATA
This sequence comes from Sunxiuqinia sp., assembly GCA_037446835.1. GTDB lineage: Bacteria > Bacteroidota > Bacteroidia > Bacteroidales > Prolixibacteraceae > Aquipluma. The sequence goes on from JBBIHV010000032.1 coordinate 2,861, forward strand.
TCGTTTATGAATCGAAGAACTACGGCGATGGAAATGGGAAGGATGGGTTCTGGAACGGCGTAGCCACTTCGGGTCTGAAGATTGGTTCAGGACCGGTTCCAACCGGTACCTATTTTTATATTCTTACCTTGAATGGAAAGGAAAAGATAAACGGGTCGTTCTATTTAGACCGGTAAAAGGTGAATGGGCGAAGGGCAAATGGGCGAACTGAAAATAAAACAGGTTGTTGGATAGCTGTAAAGCTGTCTTTGAAACGCCACGACAATGCTTTGCTAATTAATGGCTTTAAGATGAAATACTAATGCTATTTTAGCACGCCATAAAACACAGCTATTCAGAAATATTAATACCAACAAATAGGTTAACCGGGAGAGAAATTCAGATTTTGAATACAATCATCAACATAACCCAAAATCGGATTCGTGTCGTCAAATATTGTCTGGCGGTCCTGGTTATGCTTTTTTCTTTCGGTGTAAAAGCGCAGCAAGACCCCATGTACACTCAGTACATGGAAAACATGCTGATTCTGAACCCCGCTTATGCCGGTTCAAAAGATATACTTACCATGATGGCCGTATCGCGCAACCAGTGGGTTTCACTTCCCGGTGCGCCCGACACCCGCACATTTGCCATTAACTCTCCGGTTTCAAATTCGAACATGGGCCTGGGCCTGTCGTTTTTGAACGATCAGATCGGAGTGGAAAAACAAACCGGGATGTACGTTGATTATGCCTACAAATTATTTTTCAGCAAAAACCGGATCCTGGCACTGGGGCTGAAGGGTGGTATCAATTTTTATCAGGCGGGAGTTAGCGACCTGGCAACCAACGACCCCAACGACCCGGTTTTTTCACACGACATAAACCGGAAGTTCCTGCCAAACCTGGGAGTAGGAGCCTTTTTCAGTTCCGACCGGTACTATTTGGGTTTGTCGATCCCGAAACTGATTGAAAATAAAATCAATACAAATGGGTTTTCAACTCAGAATGTCAGCAGGGAGCAAATACACATATTTTTTATGGCCGGTTATGTGTTTGATGTAAATAGAATTGTTAAATTTAAACCTTCCATTCTGACCCAATTTGTTGCCAATGCGCCGGTTTCGATTGATTTGACCAGCACATTCTTATTTTACGACAAACTTTGGGTCGGTGCAATGTACAGAATTGGTGATTCATTCGGAGGATTGTTCCAGCTTCAGGTAACCAGTCAGATTAAAATCGGTTATTCGTATGACCTTCCGATCAATCAGTTGGGTGCTTACAACGGTGGGACGCATGAAATAATGGTTACCTATGACTTTAATCTCGGACGTGGAAAGATAAGGTCGCCAAGGTATTTCTAATGTTAAGAAAGCATGTCAATGACAAGGACTTCAACCATATTTCTTTTGGGGATGATTCTGAGTTTCTTGTATCCGGCCCGGGGGTTCAGTCAAAAGCTCACAACCAAACTAGCTGATAAAAGTTTCGATGATTTTGCCTACGTTGAAGCCATTGGCCTCTACGAATATGCTTATAAGCGTGACACCACCGATAACTACGTGGTGAGGCGGCTGGCCGATGCCAACCGGAACATCGGGAACACTGAAGAAGTTGAACGCTGGCTGAAAAAACTAATCGACCGGCATGCCGACCAACCCGAAGACCTGTTCAACTATTCGCAGGCACTGAAAAGCAACGGAAAATACCTTCAGGCCGAACAAGTGTTAAAAGATTATTCTGAATTGAGGCCTGAAGATGGCCGGGTCAACATTCAGGTTTCGCTGCTCGAATACATTCATTTTCTCATGCGCGATTCGGCCAATTACGAAATCCGCGACCTGAACATCAACACTCCCGGCTCGGAAATGGGCCCGGCCTTTTATAAAGACAAACTGATATTTTCTTCCACTTCACTCGGAACTTCAGATAAAGCAAAATACAACTGGAACGAACTCCCCTACCTCAACCTGTTTTCGGCAAAAATTGAACCCAACGGCGATTTATCGGCGCCCGAACCCTTTGCCCCAAAACTAAAAACCGCCTACCACGACGGCCCGGTAAGTTTCGACACCAAAAAAAACATCATCTACGTTACCCGCGATAATTTTGCAAAAGGCAGGACTTCAACCAGCAAGAAGGGGGTTGTAAACCTGAAAATTGTTGAAGGAAAACTGGATAATGGTGAATGGAAACTGGCCGGAGATTTCAAATGGGACAGCAACGAATATTCGGTCGGCCACCCTTCGGTTGACAAAGAAGGGACGACCATGTATTTCGCTTCCGATATGCCTGGAGGTTACGGAAAATCAGACATTTACTTTAGCGTCTTTTCGAATGGGCAGTGGAGCAAACCTTTCAACCTGGGCCCGAAAATCAATACCGAAGGCGACGAATTCTTCCCGTTTATCAGCAACGACGGGGTCCTTTATTTTGCCAGCGACGGTCATGGAGGCTTGGGAGGGCTCGATATTTTCTTTTCAGTTCCTGACCGGGGAATTTTCACCACCATCGAAAACATGGGCTATCCGGTAAACTCCTCGCACGACGATTTTGGGCTGGAACTAGATTCCACAGGCATCAAAGGCTATTTTGCCTCAAACAGGTCAGGCGGGAAAGGGAATGACGATTTATATTTTGTAAAAATCCTGCATGTACCCGTTATCATCCGGGGAGTTGTGAAAGACCGTGACACAAAAGATATTCTTGCCGACGCAAAAGTTTCGGTGGTCGATGAAACTGGAAAAACAATCTTCTCAAGCACAACGCGGACCGACGGTCAGTTTGAGTTTGAAGTGGGCAAAGGGCAACAATACACCATAAAAGTTACCAAGGAGTTTTATAACGACAACGAAAAAAAGATAGCGACCAACTCCCTCCGGCCTAACGATGAGGTTTATTCGGAAATCTTTCTGGAACAAAAAATTGCTGAAGGCCCGGCCGACAATTCCCCGGCGCCTATCAGCATGGAAGAAGAAAATGGCGAGGCTTTGCAGGTTGTCGAACTGGAATACATTAATTACGACCTCAACAAATGGGATATCCGTCCGGATGCCGCCGCGATCCTGGATAAACTGGTGGCCATTATGAAGGAATTCCCCGATCTGGAGATCAGGATTGAATCGCACACCGATTCGCGTGGGAGCGCCGAATACAACATGTTACTTTCCAAGAAAAGGGCCCGTGGCGCTTTCGATTACCTGGTGTCAAAAGGGATTGCTCCGAACAGGATGCTATACCAGGGTTATGGTGCAACGCGTCTGCTGAATAACTGCAAAGGCGGCGTGCCTTGCACCGAAGAACAGCACGAAGTGAACCGCCGGTCCATCGTTAAAGTTGTCAGAAAAGGAGCCTACAAGGATAAACGCGATCAAAAAAACATCTTCTATTTTTAGTGGCCTTCCTGGCTTTTCTCCTGAAGAAATATTCAGGTTGTTTCAATATCGCCTGCAAGCAAATCCACTGTTTTTTCCTGCTGATTTCCCCGGAATTCGATCCTGATAAAAGAAATTTGGTGAACGCTCCCCTACCTCACTTCGGCTTTGAACGGTACGAAAATTCAGGATTCCATCCTTCTTTCGAGGGATGGAATCCTTTCCAATCGCAACAATTTAAAACGCAAAAACCTTATTTGTCGTAAGTTACAGCCTTGAAATGGAATATGGCCGGTTCAGAAGGAAAGGTGCGGTAAGCCCCAATCCGGTAAACAGGGTCGCCACTGCGCAAAAAGCCAGCTTCATCACCATTTTGAAGCACCAGGGGTTCCCATACGCCATTCTCGTAAGTTCCTTCCCAGGCATCTTTTAACCACACTTCCCTTTTTGGGTTGGTCGAAAAAGTACTGACCGAAAGGTTGTAACCCGCAACAATAAAATCGTTTTCGCTGGTCTGGATTAACAGCCCATAGCTATTCGGAACTTTTACCCGGCCAAACATGTCTTTTTCCTGGCTTGCATTCCCGAACCTCCAGGGTTTTTGAAACTTGATGGAAACCGTCACATCCTTGTTCAGTTTAATGTCGCGGCCAATGGTATCGCCCTTGCTTTTGAAGAACCCGAACATTTTGCCACTTCCCTGATATTTAGCGATCAACGGCATCAACTGGCTTAAAATTCCATACTCTTTAGCCATCACGCCTCCCTGGTTGTCGATCCCGAAAGGTGAAAAACAGATGGCATCCTCTTCTGCAAAAGCATAGCTGGCCGGGCCGTCGGTGGTATTCGTTTCAGGAATAAAAAGTGGGTTGTTGGCGCGGTGGAAGAATTTAGCTTCGTCTTTAAAATCGCCACCATAAAGGTCAGGCGACAACATGTCGATCGAAGGCGCTCCGGCTTTCCAAATATCCTGAACCGTTAAAATAGGCCCGCCGCTCGGATAATTTCCAGGTTTTCCCGGGTTGGGCCGTGGGTTTGGCATCCAGCAGTTGGCATACATCGGGATGTTGTATTCTTTCTTTCCGGCTTCAGCAACGGCATTCACGTACCGCGAATAGTTCCAGGCCATGAAAAACAAATCGGTTTCATCCGACTTTCCGAAAACTTCAGTCCAGGTTCCTTTGGTTTTCGAGCCGTTGTTTTCCCAGGCCGTTTTCAGTTCGATTTCCAGGGTTGCCTTGTTTTTTACCATATACTGAATAAGTTCGCCGGGTACCTGCAATTCAAACAACTTGTTGGCACTGGCGCTGAAATCGCGGGTTTGTCCGAGCGTTCCCACTTCGTTTTCAACCTGCATCACCAGGATGGTGTTGTCTTTGCTGTCAACTGCGGCAATGTGTTTCATCAATTCCGAAAAAGCTTTGGCATCGGCATCGCGGGTAGCGGCACAAAGCGGCGTGAGGGTCCGGGTATTGTCGCCGTTGTTCCATTTTACCCGTTCGAAGCGTTTGGTGTCGCTGATTACCCAGGTTGGCGCATAGGGCGAAATGCCATTTTTCCAGGAGCCAAACCACAAAATCCCCAATTTCATGTTGTTTTCGCGGGCAACACGAATGAGCTCGTCAACCGATTTGAAATCGAAAACGCCCTCCTGTGGTTCAATAATTTCCCATGAAACCGAAACCAGGACAGAATTCAGGTTCGATTCGTGAAGCGCTTTCAACGTTTTTTCCATGTGCGGAATATCAGAACCCGATGAATTGTTGGCTTCGCCGCATAACATCAAAAAAGGTTTGCCCTGAACAATCAACTGTGTGGCGCCATATTCGTTCTTTTTCAACTGGGGAATTTGTGCATTCGCAGAAAGGATGAACACCAGGCATACCATAGAAAGCATAAAATTTTTCATGTGTTTCATAGTGATTAATTTGATTTTTAATGTGTATCCTCTTGAGTACCTAAAAGGATTAAAATTGAGTTTATATCCTTTACCATTGACTTCAGCCAACGGATAAATGAATAATGAATGCCCCAGGCTTTAACTTAAATTGCTGTGAACAAAGTCATTGGCTTCGATTATCATGCTGTTCGTCAGCTAAAGCTGGAGGCAAAGGATATCATAGGTATGCAATCGGATATTTATTTAATTTTTTATACCTATTTCGGAGACACTTTATACAGACCTGCCCCGTGCCAGTTAATTTCGGGAGCAAACTCGCGTTCAAAATTTCCTATATCGGCTTTCTTCCATAAATCGCGGACTTTGCATAATTCGCCGAACCCCAGATCGGACAATTTAACGGCGACTTTTAATCCGTGTGCTGTTTGATCGGCAGGTTTGTCGTTGGTATTGAAAACGGCCAGATATTTATCTTTTGAACCGGGTACATCGGCAAGCCAGGCAACCAGTCCGTCGTGACTGAAAAGCTGGTGGTTATTGGCGCTTGCTTGATTTACATCCAATATTTCGCTGTTTGTCAGGAGCGAAAGTGTAAAATCGTCCATTTTGGCCATGTCGCCGCCAAACATAAGGGGCGAACGGGCAACCGACCACAAGCTCATCAACGTGTATTGTTCGTCTTTGGTGAAATTGGTTGGCCTTCCGGCATGAATGTCACCTTTCGAATCTCCAATCGTTCCCAATGGCAACATGTCGGCATCGGGCCAATGGCCTGGCCCCATGAAAGCGTTCCAGTCGTTTAACCTTTTGAACTGTGCTTTTAGGGCGCTCCATTTATCCCAGAAATCGAAGCTGATCCGCCACACGTTTGCATTTTCGCATGCAAAAACACCTTCGCTTGGTGGGTTTCCTCCAGGCGAAAGGCTTAAAATCATCGGCCTCCTGCTGTTGTCGATCGCTTTGCGGATGGCCGCAATTTCGGACACATGGCTCGAAAGGTCGTCAACTTTCACATAATCGACGCCCCAACTGGCAATGAGTTTAAAAACCGAATTGTAATATTCCTGTGCGCCGGGTTTTGTCATGTCAACCCCGTACATATCACTGTTCCAGCGGCATACATGTATGGTATCGGCAATGTCGGCTGCATGGAAATTGGTTCCTTCAATCGGGGTATTCATTTTTACGGCCTGACGTGGAATTCCGCGCATGAGGTGAATACCATATTTCAGGCCTTTTTTGTGTACATAATCGGCAAGCACTTTAAAGCCCGCGCCATTTGCTGCCGCTGGAAACTTGTTTGCCGCGGGCAAAAGCCGTCCATATTTGTCCATGTCCAAAGGTGCCCCTTTGTGGTAATCGAATCCTGTTGCATTCGGTTCATACCACTGAATATCAACAACAATGTATTCCCAGCCGTACTTTTTCAGTTTTTCGGCCATAAAATCGGCATGGAATTTTGCCTGGGCCTCGGTACAGGTTGTCGCAAAACAATCCCAACTGTTCCAGCCCATTGGCGGAACCGGCGCCCATTTGTGGAATGGTAAATCTTTAATGACCGGCTTCACCGGAACAGGCGCGGTATTTTGCGCACAAACCATTCCAGTTGTGAGAGCCAGTGCAAAGGACAGAGCAATCAATTTTGTCTTCATAATTTTAATTTTTCTCAGGAAATTATTTAAAAAGTATTAGTTAAAATTCACAAAGCAATTTCAACCAGGTTTGCAATTCATTGGCAGTTCAAATGCTGAACAGGAATACATTAAGTTCTAAGAATAATTAAATGTCGCATTTCTAATGCTTCAAATACTTTGACTCACCCCTTCGTCCCGATCATTCGGGACTCTTCCCCTCTCTACTCGTAGAGAGTGTGGAAGCCCGAGACTTCGGGCTTGGGGTGAGTTATAAAATACAACAATCTATTTTTACCGTTACTTAATTTAATTCTTTCACCACCCGCAACGTGTTCCCGGTATCTTCCATCTTGAAGATGTGCGGGTGCGATTCGCGATTGTTGGGCGAATGCAGTACCATCATCAATTTCCCGTCGAAAGTGGTAAAAACCATGGCGTGGCCTCCATCCTTTCCGAAAAGTGGTTCGTCCTGCTGAACCCACGGCCCGGCCAGTTTGCCCGATTCCGAAATTGCAATCCCTTCGGTATAACCACCAACGCCTCCACTGGCCCAAAGCATGTATAATTTTCCCGTTTTCCCTTGGTAAAGGAAGCAACCGTCGGTTACATTGTTCCCCATTTTTTTGTCCTGTTTGCTCCATGAAGCATTGGCTCCATGAAACAAGGTGACCGGCTCTCCCACTGTTTCCGACAAATCGTCTTTGAGTTGCACGTAGCAGATTCCACCGTTTGTAATTTGCACCCATTCGTGGCAAAAAACCATGTACGGAATGCCATCTTCAACCCAAAGTGTTCCGTCGAGTGCCATCATATCAACCGGTGTAGTGGAATGGTTTTGAAAAGTGTTGAATGGCCCTTTGATCGAGTTGCTCACCAAAATCTGCGAACCACGCGTCACACGGGGAATCCATTCGCGCCATTGTTCCTGAAATTTATGTTGAGTATCGAAAGTCAGGAACAGATAATATTTTCCTTTGTATTCGTGCAGTTCGGGCGCCCAGATGCTCACGACAGGAATGTCGCCCCAAACGTCTTTGGGGGCATCGTAAATCAATTCAGGGCCGTACCAGTTCAGCAAATCCTTGCTGGTGTATAACCTTACGCCTCGCCAGCCCGGGCCAACCATGTAGTAGGTTTTGGTAATCGGGTCAGGATAAATGCACACATCGCGCCAACGAATGTCGGCCAGTTTCACATTGGCCGCCGCAGGCATTTTGGGCTGGGCTTCTGACGCAGGATTTGAACATAATCCAATCAATACCAGCAATATAAAAACCTTGTTCTTCATTATTTTATAGTTTTTAGTAGCCTGTCTTTTAAATTGAATTTTTTTTCTGAAAAATTTCTATCAGCCTTTAAAAAAAGCTTTTCAAAGGCTGATTATTTTTTTGCTGAAAACATAAAACAGGAAAGTCAAATTTCGCCTGACACGTTCCTTCAGGAGAGGGCATCTTCGGGACATTACTTTACCGGGGTGATTTTCCCGTGTAAAATCCCGGCCTTTTTATCGTCAGGAGTAATTGTCACTACAAAATTGTACTCAACCCCCGGTTCGAAAAGCTTGCCGCAGTTCAGGTCAACAGTTGTTTTTTCATAAGGTTTAAGACCAGAAATTTTGCCTGAAGCCACTTCAATTTCCTTATCGGCTTTGGTGTAAACAATTTTCAGTTTGGCCGTTTTTGATGCAATCTGCCCAAAATTCTGAACCTCAACTTTCAGGTTGAACCCTTTGCCGAAAGGGGTAATTACAGGCAGGCGGGCCGACAAAATTGGTTCGATAAACTTCACTCCTGGCAATCGGGCATATCCGAAAAGAAGTTTCCCGTTGCTGGTTTTGCCAAGCATTTTGGCCGCAAATTCATCATCAGGAAAACTGTTGCCCACCGCATTGAAGGTTACAATCAAATCGGCTCCGGATTTTTCCGTCTCCAGCACTTTGCCTCCTTTGCCGTAATTAACCGATTCTGGTTCACCAAATTGCAGCGAGTTGATGTCGATGTCGGTTTGTGGGTTAAAACCGGGTTCGGCAGTAATTTTAACCCTTATGGTTTTCGTGGCCGAAGTAACCGGTTTTTTACCGAGGATGGTAAGCAGGCGCCCAACAGTAAGCGGGATAACAATATTTTTTGAGCTATGGATGTCGCTCCCTTTATCGAGCCTTTTTTCTACATCTATCACAGCGAAATTGGCCTGGGTTGCACGTCCGTATTCGTCCTGAAATACTTTCAGGCGTTCAAATTTAAACCAGCCTTCAACCGTGCCATCGGTATGTTTTGCCACTCCCGGCATGTAGGCTTCGCCCGACTCGACTTTCCATGAAAGGCCATCTTTTGAACGCAGGTAATAGGCAATGCGCCCAAGCCAGTCGTTTACAATCAGGTTGTACTGCACGTTGTCGCGCCAAACCACCGGATCTTCAAAATTTCCTTTAATTGGCGGATAAGCGCGGGTTTCGGTAACCTGATTATAGGATGAAAGTCCTGTTTCGCTGAACCAAACGCCACCTCCGCGGCAAATCATCAGGTACGATCCGTCTTCGCGCTGGGCAAAAGTCAGGTTCGACAGGCCTTCGATAATCCGCCTGTCGCGGTTTTGAAAATCGAACTTTCCATATTTCCACGGGCCGTTGCACCCATCGGCAACATAACGGCCATCAATTACATAAAGCACATATCGGCCATCCTTGAGTTTGAAAACTTCAGGATTATGCCCCTTTCCGATGGTATCTTTTACCACAAACGGGCCGAACGAATTATCGGAAATCGCATTAAAAACTGTTGAATTTGGCCAGGTATTGTGCCCCCTTGGCGAACTTTCGAGCCAGCCACAAACGAAGAGATGGTACTTGCCGTCTTCACAAAATTTAATGTTGCCGCCCCAGAACGACCATTTCCTGTTTTCAATGCCATTGTTGACGTCGCGTGGCAATACATTGTCGGCTCCCCAGGCATCGCGGGTCAATTTGCCCATATCGGGCATGGGCAGAAATCGATCCATAAACCGTCCACCAAAAACCAGGTCGTTCCACTCAGCCGGACGTGGACGGTCTTCGGTTTGGGCATTCGCAGGAGTTATGAATACAAAAAAGGTGACGCAGGCAAAAATTAATGCTTTTATTCTCATTTCTTTTCAAATAAGGATTGTTAATTTATATTTTAAAGCTTAATAACCAGTTCTTTACCATCGTATTGAACTGTTTTGTCCGGAGTTCCGGTCAGTTCAATGCCAGTTCCTTTCGACTTGCCCACGACAATAATTTTGAAGTTACGTTTCATCGGCATTCCCGGATATACGCCAAAGCGCCGCCCGATGGTCAACACATGTTTGGAGTCGTCCCAGTTAAAGGCGATGGTCGAAAAAAAGCCTTTCTCGTAATTGTAATTATCGCCTTCGTCTTCGTAAAGTGTAAAGCTTCCGTTTGCGCCCGGATACACCCTGATTTCAAGCGCATCGGCAGGTTTCTCGCTGGCATATTGCACGAAAGGCCCCATCGGGATAATCGAACCAGCCCTGACCAGCAAAGGTATTTTGTCGATTGGTGCTGCTGAAGTAACCGTAGCCCCGCCGGCCAGTGTTTCTCCGGTCCAGAAATCGAACCAGCGGGTATTTTCGGGCAAATATACCTTGCGGGTCTGATCGCGTTTTTCGGTTACTTTTTCCTGGGCCAGAATTTCGGGAGTTTTCCAGAAAAGCTGAACCCGGAAAGCGCCCGGAGTCGCATTCTCCTTTTCCAATTTAATATCATAATCCTTACCGGCCTGAAGGTCAATAAAATCGGTGTACGACTCCGTACTTTGGTAAACAAATGGCATCAGTTTGCCATCGATATAAAGTTTACTGGGGCCATAGCATTTAATATGGAACTGAAATTTCCCGGACTGTTTCGGTGTCAGCTTACCTTGCCAGCGGATGGCCAGCGTCGAATCGGTCACATAGCCGGGCCGCCCGGTTGAATACCAGTTGATGTTGATGCTCGAATCAATCTTTTCGAGCGATAACTTCTTGTATTCAATGTCTTTAAAGTACTGGGCTTTTAATCCTGGCTTTCCTTCGTCGGTTTTAAAATATTCAGGAGTAACCGGCACGCTGCTCATAGGCGGGCGGTAAAGCATGTATTGGGTAACGGGGCAAACCATGAAGGCCGGGCCAAACATAAACTGGTCGTCGATGTTGTAGGTCTTTTTATCGTTCGGGAAATCCATGGGCAATCCGCGCTGAATGGTGTAACCCCGATTGGTTACTTCGCTGGCCAGCGAATAAATGTAAGGCATCAGGCGGTAGCGCAGGTTGTCGAATTTGACCAGGATATTGCTAAATTGACCAAATTCCCAAATTTCGCGCGGGGTTTCGGAACCATGCGACCTGAAAATCGGGCAAAACGTGCCGAACTGGAACATACGGGTATATAATTCCTGATACGCCGGATCTTTGCCCCCCTTGGTGAAAACACCGCCGTAACTTCCGAGCACAAATGCGCCAATGTCGAAAGTCCAGTATGGTATTCCTGAAAGTGAATGATTAAGTCCGGCGGCAATCTGGTCTTTGTAAATCGGCCAACTGGCGCCAATATCGCCCGACCAGGTGGTTGCCGCAGCACGCTGCTGTCCGGCAAACGTGGAGCGGGTGAGGATATAAACACGTTTCTGATCGGTTACTTTGCGCTGGTTTTTATACACATTTTCGGTGGCTAAAAGCGAATACGGATTAAGGTACCGCGCAAATGAGCCCAGATGGTTGTCGGCCATCCGTTTCAGTTCGTACTCGGTTGATCCTTTGGTGTTTGCATTCACAATGTCGGGCTCGGTCGAATCCATCCACCAACCGTCGATGCCTTTCGAGAACAACCCTTCGTTGGTATATTTCCAGAAGAGGGCACACGCTTCAGGATTATAGGCATCAAAATATTTAAAACCGGCCCAGCCAACGGTTGGATAAAGGAACCCTTTTTTCTCCATTTCCTTGTAAACCGGGGTGTTGGGGCCAAACGAACACCAAATGGAAATCATCAGATGGAAATTCTCTTTGTGCAGAATATCAATCATTTCCTTCGGATTTGGATATTTTTTTTCATCAAAGTAGAGCTGGCCCCAGTTCTTTGTTCCGTCCCAATAGTCCCAATCCTGAACCAGGTTGTCGATCGGGATTTTCAGTGTCCGGTATTTACTGGCCACGCCCAGTAACTCGGCCCGGTCTTCGTAATGTTCCTTGCTCTGCCAGTAGCCATAGGCCCATTTCCCGTACATCGGGGCTTCGCCGGTAAGCTTGCGGTATCCGGCAATCACACCGTCCATGTTCTTTCCGGCGATAAAATAATAGTCGATGTTGTCGGCCACATCCGACCAAAGCGAGGTGTTTTTTAAACTGTCGTTGAAAATGGTTTTCGAGTAGTTGTCCCACAAAATCCCATAGCTTTTGGTCGAGATTAGGAATGGCGTAACCGCATTGGTATTGGTTTGCACCAGTTTTACCCGATGGCCGCGGTAATTCATCAGCCCATTCTGGTGTTGCCCAAGCCCGTAAACTCCTTCATCGGAAGAGAATTCGAAGTTTTGCTGAATGTTCAGCCCCGGATCGCCTTTAATCCCTGCCGGTTTAAAATCGGTGCCTTTTTCCTGGAGCAACGCGGCATCCAAAGCATTCAGAAACAAGACGTCGCCGGTTTTCCGGGCAATCTTTAGTTTTAAGGCGGAAGTACTTAAAAACACATCATCGCTTTTTTCCTGAATGTCAACTTTTACCGTCGAATCGGGTGCCATGATTACCGAAAGGCTGTGCTTTTCTTCGTTTCCGTCGGAAGGCCATTTCAGGATGCGTACCGTGTTGTCGGCATAAAACTGAACTTTCACGTTCAGATCGCCGGCTTGCAACTGCACCCCGGTCTTGTTTTTCTGAAGCGAAGATTTGGGCGAACATTGCCAGACAAAAACGGCAATGACCAGGCTGAAAAAGATGTAGGTTTTGGATTTCATTTTTTTGAGTTTCGGGTTATTTGTGTTTTGTTTCTATTTCACATCCACTTTCAGCATTGATTTTTCAGGAACGTCGGTATCGGCGCCGCTTCCGTGAGACAATGAAACCGGATAGGCATCAGCATTTATTGGCGAGGCCCCACCTTTAAAATTCCTGATGAACAGATCGTTGAAATGATCGGCCTCAATGCCGTTGGTAAAGTATGGCATTCGGGTGCCAGTCCATTCCAGCCTGAAATTTTCGATGGCCAGCCCATTCACGTACCGGGCAAAAAGACCGGGGATATCGTGCTGGAACAACTGTGTTTTCTCGCCCAGGCAACCGCGAAGGTCGATATTTCCTCCGGCCACATCATTTAATTTCGAGTCGGCCAGTTCAAAAGTCAGGTTGCTGAACGTCACATTTTCGATGGAGCTTTCTTCCGTTCCGTAAATCAGGATGCCGTTTTCGCCTTTGCAGGTCACGTTATCGAATTTCACGTTCTTTATTTTTCCAAGCTTCACGTTCTCTTTTCCCCGGATGGCCGAAATATGGATCGGCTCGCCATTTCCCCACCAGTCGCCGGTCCGGAGTTTGGCTTCGATGTTCACGTTTGAAACGTTAATGTTTTCGAGCGAACCTTCGTCGCGCAGGAAAATGCCGATGCCGCGCGTTGAGTTGGTGATGTTGCAGTTCGAAATGCAGATGTTGCGAACGGTATTCTGATCGAGGTACCCAATGCGTATCCCACTCGAATAGGATTGCAAATTACAGCCAGTTACCAAAATATTTCCTGAAGGGTGGCGAAGTTGTTTGAACCCCGGAATTTCGAAATGGTGGTCGTAGCCAACAATGGCAATGGCATCGTCGCCCGAACGGATGTCGCAGTTGGTGATGGTCACATTGTTTGAGCTGGCCACATCAATGCCATCGGCATTGGGCGCGAGCATGTTGGTCCAAAGCCTGATCCCTTCAACTTTTACACCATCGCAATCGGCAAAAAGCATGGTCCAGAATGGCGGTTTGGTCACCAGGATGTTTTCGATCGTCACATTTTTACAACCGCTAAAAATAAACATCTGGTACGGACGGTCTTTCGGCACAATCGGGCCATCGCCCAGACCGCCATCGGCAACCTTGCGGTAATTTTCTTTCTGGCGTGTATATTTTGTGGCTTCCACGTCTAATTTTTTGGCCTTGGCCAATTCGAAGAACGTGTCGCCATTCCCATCCACATTTCCATATCCTGAAATCGAAATATTCTCAGCATTTTCGGCATAAATCATCCCGTAATGCACCTGATTGTATGGTGTGTAATCGTGCAGGTCGGGACTGCCCTTCAGGACAGCCCCCGGGGCAAGATATAAATGGACATTGCTTTTCAGGAAAACCGTTCCGGTAATAAATACTCCTGAAGGAACCACCACGGTTCCCCCGCCATTCTTGTTACAGGCATCAATCGCCTTTTGAATGGCTTCCGTGTTGAGGGTTTTTCCATCGGCAATAGCGCCAAATTTCAGCAAATCAAAGGTTTGAGCTTTGGTTATTTGCACCATCAGGAAAGTCAATACAGTAAACAGGGTAATTTTTAATTTATACATGATCGTTTTGCTAGTTATTTTCAAAAATGGCCACACCTTTTGGAACTACCTTTTTGATGTTCCCTTTCAGATCGAAATTCAGGCTGTCGATGCAAAGTTGCCTTAAAACATAGTCTTTTTTCTGTGGAAGAATCCGGTGGTACAGTATGTAGCTCTGCCCTTTTTCGGTAAACACGGCGTGATGGCCGGGTCCGTAGGTTGTGCTGTCGGCCGAAGTGCTTAAAATCGGACTATTCATTCCTTCTTTCCAGGGGCCAAAAGGCGTTTTGCTTGTTGAATACCGGATGTTATAGGTTGCATCAATCGCTTTGCCGTTGGAGTACATCAGGTAATAGGTTCCGTTTTTCTTGTACATGAAAGGCGCCTCAAAATAGTTGGGCGGGGTAATATCCTGAGGTTTTCCAACAAATGTCTTCATGTCTTTACCAAGTTTTACCGCAAAACAATGCCCGTTTACCCAGTTCAGGCCCGAGCCCCAATACAAATACGCCTGACCATCGGTGTCGATGAAACATTCGGCATCGATCATGTGGAACCCGGGGAAATAATTGCGCGAAATCAAGGGCGAATTGTCGGGTTTCAGGTTTTTCCAGGGGCCCAGCGGACGATCGGCGGTGCCAGCCCAAACTTCGCTTCCGACCGAAACATACATGTAAAATTTACCATCCGGAGCCTTGACAACCGATGGCGCCCAAACCATTGATTCTGCTGAATTTGGGCTTGTGCAGGCCTTTTTGGTTGGCCAGTTGATCTGCTTCCGCCCAAAGGTTTTAAAATCTTTGGTTTCGAACACGCCCAATTCATCGCTGCCCCAGGGATCGCAAGTGGCGTAGATGTAAAAAGTATCCCCAACTTTAACCAACGACGGATCGGCAAAATAGCCAGGCAAAATGGGGTTTGTGATCAATGTTTTGTTAGCCTGACCAAATCCGGTCAGGGCAAAAAAAAGGAACGCGATGAGTACATGAAATCTTGGCATATAAAACTGATTTTTAATATTTTTCTCCATTGTCTATTTCATTTCTTTTATCCTGATCACGGTAAACGAATAGGGCGCAAGCTCGTGACTGACCGTTTTGCCTTTCACCGTGAATTCCTGCTCAACCGGGCTCACCAGAGCAGGCTCATCCAGCGAATTGACCCGGTTCAGATCGTTACTTTTCAGGACCGTAATTTTGCCTTTGGCGGCAAGCTTTTTGGCTCCTTCCAAAACCACATTTGCAGTTTTTGATTTGTCTGATGAATTAACCAGCTTCAGGATAATTTCGTTTGAATGCTGATCGAAAGCAGCCGAAGCATACAATCCGCCTTGCCCGGTAAGCGGCTTGTTTTCAAGCAACATGGGCAAAACTTCGGTGCCTTTGTTGTTCGAATACAACTTCTGGACGTAGTAATTATCGGTTCCGAACGAGCGCAGGTTGTCGAACCAGATCAGGTCGGGAGTCCATTGCCAGCCTTCGACATGGGCAAACAGCGGCGCATACGAACAAAGGTTGACCACATCGGCATTGCGTTCAAGCCCGGTCATAAACGCGGCTTCGGACAAGGCACATTTCCAGCTATTTTGATTCTTTGGGCTGCAAGTTGCCACACTCTGCGCGGCGTATTCACCGGCAAATATTTTGTAACTGTTTCGGTCGTAACTGTCGTAGCGGGTCGCATTTTTGAAAAACCATTCGGGATTGGCATAATAATGCTCGTCCACAATTTCAGCCTTCAACCTTTTCAACTCACGGGCTGCAAAATCGAAGAATTTCCCGTCGGGCGAAGGGCCTGTCCCGGTAACAATCTTTATTTCAGGATATTTAGCTTTAATTGCTTTTACAAATTTTACATACCGGTCGATGTATTGCTGGCCCCACTGCTCGTTTCCAACGCCAATCATTTTCAGGCTGAAAGGAGCCGGGTGCCCCATTTTGACACGCACTTTTCCCCATTTCGAATCGGCTGGCCCGTTGGCAAACTCAATCAGGTCGAGTGCATCCTGAATGTACGGATCGAGCTGGTCCAAAGGCACCACTTCTGCAGTATTGAACTGACAGGCCATGCCGCAACTCAGGATGGGCAGCGGCTCGGCGCCAAGGTCTTCGGCCAGTTGGAAATATTCAAAAAAGCCCATTCCGAACGACTGAAAATAGTCGGGGGTCGGGCGGTGCTTGAATTCGGTATTCCAGCGGTTCACAATTACCTGGCGTTGGTCCACGTTGCCCACTGTTTTTTTCCACTGGTAGCGGGTTGCCAGTTCGCGGCCTTCCACAATGCAACCTCCGGGGAAACGCAGGAACCCGGGTTTCAGGTCGGCCAGCA
>JBBIHV010000032.1:19706-27810 GCA_037446835.1 Sunxiuqinia sp.
TCATCCCCTGTTTGATGCCCATTCCCCGGAAGCCTTCGTTCGACAAGCCAAACTGTTCATCCTGAACGTCTTTTGTAATCCGAACAAAACGCGGATTTGCAGCATTCGCTTCTCCCCGGTTGATGACGAGCACGCCTTCGGTGGTGTCTTTCTTCAGGATCTTCCAGCCCATCCAGGGTTGGAAAAACTCGAACGAGCGGTTTTTGACCAGTTCGGCATAAATGCCACCATCGGCTGCCATGTTAATGTCTTCGAAGAATATCCCCCACATGGTTGGCTGAATGGCACATTTCGGCTGGTTCACCTTGACAATTATAGATTTCGCTGTTTGTGCAAACAGCTTTGGCGAGAAAAATACAACTGTAAAGAGAAATAGGAAAAAAGGAAATTTGCGTTTCATATTGTGTTGAATAGATAAATGCGGTATTTAAAATTCTAGTTGCGCATTACTACTAATTTTGAATCGGCAAACCGATTGTCAAGAGCAATTCGTACGCAGTAAATGCCTTGCTTCAACCCCTTGATATTGACCTGGTTTTGCGTGGTTAAAATTTCATTTTCCAAAACCATCCTTCCGTTCATATCAGAAATGAAAAGCTTGAATTTTCCCACATCTTCGGTTCTTTTCAAGTAAATGAAATCGGAGGCGGGGTTCGGCGAAAAGGCAACCGGCATTTCTTTTGGCCTCTGAATTCCATCCGGAAAACTTAATTCAGTTGAAATATTCTTGTTGCCGTACATGGCAACCTTTACCGGATTAGCCGTGCCAGAGGCATCTCCGGTCCAGTTTTTCAAAGGATAAGATGGATCAGGAATTAACGTTATGGTTACGGTATCGCCATAACTGTAACCCGTTTTCTCCGGACTTACCTGAATCGTTCCATGTTGGGTGTTCACCTTCAGTGAATATTTCTGCGTTTTGGATTTGTTCATGCCATAGAGGTAGCCGTAAAGCGCCATTTTGCCACGCATGGTTTGCTGTGGCGTAAATTCGGAATGGGCATAAACATACCGTGTATTGAAATATCCTTCAGCTTTTGGCCATTTGGTGGCATAATCCGGATAACATTTTGCAGTCATCCAACTGGGGCGGCTCATAATCATGCCGGTTCCCCAGTCATCGGTATTTAAATACGGTGTTTGGCCGGGATCGACACCCGGAGAGCCATCGTTGCGCCCGTCGGTGTACATGTTTTCCACACTTCGCTTGGGTTCCAGACTGGTAGTTGTGGTGGTCATCTGGATCATATTCAGCGGGTTGCGGCCAAGGCCCCAGTCGGCTTCGAGCACCAGCGCATTTTCGAAAAATGCCTTATCGG
Source organism: Sunxiuqinia sp. (assembly GCA_037446835.1). Taxonomy (GTDB): domain Bacteria; phylum Bacteroidota; class Bacteroidia; order Bacteroidales; family Prolixibacteraceae; genus Aquipluma. The sequence goes on from JBBIHV010000032.1 coordinate 21,026, forward strand.
TCGCATTGTTGGTGATGGCATGGGCAATCATAGTGCGCTGAACATTCTGCGATGTTTTCCAATATGCCTTGTCCTTGTCGGTTGCCCTTCTGGAAGGCCTCAAATTAACATTGTTTGCTTCCTGAATTTTTGCCTCGTTGATGATGGATGCCTGCATCCTGCTGAATAAAGCAGGATAATGAACCGTACGTTTTGTCATCAGATACCCGGCAGTTCCCCATAACTGGGTGAGGTTTCCGTTCATAATGGAAGAGGTATTCGTTTTTGCCACGCTTTCTTTGTTCACGTCATCTTCATAAACCGATTTCCCGGTAACGTTGTACAAGAATGCTGCCGCCATCATTTTCAAGTCCCTTCCCCGGATGGTACAGTCGCCCACATCTTGTTTTGAATCCAATTGCTGGTCGGGTAAACTACTGGCATATTGGTATGCCACAATGGCCGAATCTTTATAAGTGTTCATCAAATCGTCGAGGCCGGCAATCTGAAAACAGTCGGCCAGCATGGCACTATTTGCCGCATTGGCCCAGGCTGCAATGGCTGAAGTGCCCGCCTGATAAAGGACATTGTTGCTGTTCGGGTTGGTCAAACCGTGAGCATAGCCTTTGCCATCGCGCAGGCTTAGCCAGAAATCGACTTCATTTCTGGCCTCATCGAGAAGGTCGGGAATCCCGTTCCCACTTTCGGCAATGCCGAGGTTGTCGTCCGAAATCGATCCTCCGGTGAGCTCAAACGGCAGCAACATGTCGTAAATGTTTGAAATATGGCCCAGGTGTCGGTCCCAGTCGAAAGCATCGGCATGGCCACCAGTAGCTGTGTAGTTCTGCGGGCTTCCAGGCTTTTTATACTTTGCAAAGTCGTCGGGTCGGTCCCAGGGGTCGCCGCTCGAAAATGTGCCCCATTCAGGAGAAAGTGGATTTATGGTTGTAATATAAATCTTTGTGTTGACGGGCGATTTCCCCGGAATGTACAACGGACGACGCGGAACGGGCCGCATCTTCACACTGTCCTGCCCAACCCGCATGTAAAAATAACCACGGGTAGAAACCTGAAATGGTTGATAATAAGCATCATGGCCAATCATGAAATCCTGACTGCAACCCACATCTTCAACCGCCAGCCTGTAAGTTCCGGGAGTTGAAAAACCGGTAAAATCAATTTTCCAGACATTCGAATTAATGAGATTATACCCTCCGGAATCATTTCCATTTGATTTCCAGAACGATACCGTACCAACTTGCTGTGACACTTTGGTGTTAACATTGTAAATGTATGCTTTCTTCCCCTGAAAAGTAGAATAATCACGGGCGCCGCCATCGCCCATCCACAAATACAGGTCGGCAGTTTTAATGCTGGCATCATCCAGATAGCCAACCAGGTTGAGGTGAATGGCTTCTGTCGGATTATTAAAAATATCGATGGTAAGGTCTTTTGACGCCACATCGCTGTTTATGCTTGAATTTATCTGAACCATGTATGTTTTTCCGGGCTTCAATGATTGCGGCAGCTTCAGGTAAATGGAGTGCTCCATGGTTACATCGTAATTGTAATCACTGGTACCCCAATCGAGTTCGGCCATGCCGTTCAGTTTCGATTTGCGGTAACATGCTACCGGATTCAGTCCACTGGTTCCAAAATCCGGATCATCAGTCGAAACGATCGTCCAGTTTTGAGGAAGAACGGCATCCGAAGTACTCAGTTTGGCACCATACCAAACCGCTTTATTTTTTGCCGAACCAGGATTGTTATTGGTGTAGGCATTGGCACCCAGCCATTTCAGGTCTTCGTTGAACGTAACATCGCCATCCTTGAAATAAGCTAAAAGGTAATCTTTATCAATAACTTTAAGTTCAACAAGTTTTGATGCCTTTGTTTGTTGTGCAAGGCCGATAAACGCAACACAAACAAACAATAAGTGTAATTTTTTCACGAGTAATGGTTTAGGGTTTTGAGAAGTAAAAAGTTATTTTTAGCACTAAGCCACTAAGCTTCACAAAGAAAATCACCTGCATTTTCAATACTTCGTGAAACTTAGTGACTGTTTAAATTTCCCAGAGGGGAAGAATGAAATTTAACCAGTTTCCTGGAGCCTTGGTGGCATTTATATTTCTCAGTTTTTACTGACTTTTACCTCATTTCCTGAATATTTTACTTCTTCAGCCTGTTTGGCCGGTTCGATGCCGATGCCGTTTTTCGGCGTTACCCAAACCACGCGGAACGTGCGGTCTTTCAACATTCCCGGGAAATCGCCTTTCCGGTCGCTGATGGTCAATGTTTTATCGGTTTCGTTCCAGTTCATGGCAATGGTCGCATATTTGCCTTTTTCGTAATTGTACGTGTCGTTTTCGTCTTCATAAAGTACGAAGCTGGCATTGGCGCCGGTGTAAACGCGCAGTTCGATTGGGTCGGCAGCCTTTTCAGTTGCATACTGAAGGTATGGCCCCATTGGAACTATTGAACCGGCTTTGATGTAAAGCGGAATCGTTTCGATTGGCGCGACAGCTTCAATGGTTTGTCCGCCAGGAATTTGTTTGCCCGTCCAGAAGTCGTACCAGGTAGCCGATTTTGGAAGATAAACTTTCCTTTCTTTCTTGATTTTCTTGCTGTCGGGAAGGCTGTACATGCGCTGTGTTACCGGGTTCACCAGGATTGACGGGCCAAACATATACTGGTCGGGAATATTTTTAATCCCCTCGTCGTTCCTGAAATCGAAGGCCAGCGACCGCATGATGGTATAGCCTTCGTTGGTCACTTTCCACGAAAGCGAATAAATATAAGGCATCAGGCGGTAACGTAAATTGTCGTATTTCAGCAAAACAGCTTTGGTTGGCGCATCCCAGTTGCTGGAGAAAAGGGCGCGTTCGCCTTTTCCGTGAATCCTGAAAATCGGGCTGAACGTTCCAAACTGAAACCAACGGGTAAATAACTCGCGGTTGATCGGGGCCGACCAGTCGGGTGCATTCCAATGGAAATGGTAACCGCCAATATCGGATGTCCAGAAAGGAATTCCGGAAACGCAGGAATTGATCCCCTGCGGAACCTGGTTTTTATAGGCCTCCCAGGTACAGGAAATGTCTGATGACCACAATGTTGCAGCGTTTCGTTGCTCACCGGCAAAAGATTGGCGGATCAGGAAAAAAGCGCGTTTATTCGGAATATCCTTGCGCCAATGGGTGTACAATCCTTGTGAGTGCATCAGCGAATAGGTGTTGAAATAATCAATTCCGCGACCAATGGCAAAATGGCTTTGTCTTCTGGCGTCCAATAAGGTTCCGTTGTCGGGTTCACATTGGTCAACCCACCAGGCGTCCCATCCGTAGCGCGAAATCAGGCTATCGTTGGCTTGTTTCCAATATAAGTCGCGGGCCTGTGCACTGTGGGCATCGTAGTATCCGTCAAATGTATGTGTCATCACATTGTCCCACAGAATGTCGGTCATTCCTCCTGAATGGGCCATCTGGTCGTAAGTCTTTGTGCCTTTGGCCATAACCGGCCAGATTGAGATCATACCATGAATGTGTGCAGCGTGCAGTTCATCCACCATGGCTTTTGGGTCGGGATATCGTTCTTTGTACATCACGTGCGAACCAATCACGTTGGGTTCCCAGTAAAACCAGTCCTGAACAATGCAATCGACCGGGATTTTGTTGTTGCGGTAATTGTCTTTCACCGATAAAATTTCAGCCTGGCTTTTGTACCTGTCCTGAGATTGGAACAATCCGAATGCCCATTTCGGGAACATTGGAGCTTCGCCTGTGGCCGTGCGGTACGAAGCAATAATCTGATCAAAACCGGGACCATAAATAAAATAGTAATCCACCATGCTTCCGGCTTCAGAAATATATTTGTACTTGGAATTCCCGGCTTCGGCGCCGTAGAAATTCGATGCAGAATAATTGTCCCACATCAGGCCGTAACCTTTGGTTGACAACATCACCGGGATTGCACCGGTCATGTATTTGATGGCCATGTCCTGATTCCGGCCTTTGTAATTAATCGAAAGGGAATCCTGCGGGTGGCAACCCAAGCCATACAGCGCTTCATCTTCCGGAGAATTGAACTGGGAGGCACAGGTGTAAGTTGGAATACCGGCAATGGTGGCTTCCTCCATCACTTTCCCCTTGTTTCCGTCTTCGGCCAGGATTAGTTTTCCTGACAAATCGGTATATTTCACCGCGTTGGTTTTACGGTCAACAATCACTTTAATACTTGAAGTTGCGAGCGTGATCTCGGCAGCATTTTCAGAAACGGTAAAGTTCGGAGTGGTTTTCCATTCGTTGGTAATTACCAGCGATGGCTTGTCGAGGAATACCGGTAAAGTCGTGTATTTTACCTCCACCATATTGTCGAGGCAAATTTTCACTTTCATCAGACCTTTGTCCAGCGTGCAGGTAATCCCGTCGCTGTTTTTGGTGTACGATACAACCGAGGCCTGCGCTGTAAACATCAGGGCGACAAGGGCTATTACCGGAAGGATAAATTTAATTTTTGAAGTCAATTCATTCATGGTTTAATGTTTAGAAAAGTCAGAACTAAAAAATAGTGAAATCATGTTTATTTGATAAATAAATGGTTTTACGACACTTTTTTGAAAAATCATGCAAGTATGCTTTGATCAGGTAAATATATAACCTTTCTTTTTGTCAGATTGGCTTTTAAAATGAAATGCTTATCACATATCAGTCATTTGTAAGACTGTGGTTACACAAAGATTTGTTTTTTAAAACTTGACTCTTTTTTCAACTTGTTTAAGCCACTCACGTGCCATCAATTCGTGCCCGGCAACCCGTGGATGGATGCCATCCCAAATCCAGTAATCGGCGGGGGCTTTTTCGCACGCTTTATCGAAAACATCCTGAAAACCAACGTAAACCGCGTTGAATTCCAGTGCCAGTTTCCTGACAACAGCCTGACGCTGAATGATGTCGGAACGATATGCTTCCCAGTTTTCTTTCACTTTTCCAACCGGCAAAATGAACGGTTCGCCTAGAACGAAAACGATATGGGGGAACTTCGCAAGAGTTTGGTTAAGCAATGATTTATAGGTCTCTTCGTACTTTTCAACCGAAACAATTGGCTCCCATTTCAGCACCACCGAACTGGCATCGTTCACTCCAACCAAAATACTCAGCACATCCGGTTTCAGGTCGAGGGTGTCGGTTTGCCAGCGGCTGGCCAGATCAGTCACTTTGTTTCCGCTGATGCCGCGGTTATAAAACATCAGCCTCTTTTCAGGATAGTCGGCGCCCACGCGGCTGGCAATGCTGAAAGCGTAACCATGCCCCATGATGTGGTTGGGGTCGTCATTGCGGCCACGGTTGCCATCGGTAATGGAGTCGCCCTGAAAAAGGATGACCATCCCGTTTGACGCTTTCTGCTTATGGGCGCTGTGGCTTTCCATGGCAAAAGTTTCTATCCGGGGCATGATCAGCGATGCGGCCCCGGTCAGAGCCATTCCCCTGATAAAATTGCGACGCGAATTGTTTTTCATAAGATCCTGGAATTTTGGCATTTCTCAAAAATCATTTCATAAATTTCTCTTGCCCTGTTCTTATTCAGCCCAAGATTATCGGCAACTTTTTGAATGTCAGCCTGTTTTGGTTCTCCCTGCCCGGCAACGGTAGTGATATGAAATCCGTTAAACCCATTGCTTGGCAGCAAATCGTACGCCGGAGAAAGTTTCCATTTTCCATCGTTAAGCAGAAAGGAAAAATTCCGGGCATGATCGTCCCTGTTTTTAATGATCACATTGAACACCATCAGGCGATATAGTTTATAAACTTCCTCAATCGTGCCAGTCAACTTAAAGCAGGCCGTTAACAGTCCCTGATAATCAAGGCATGGAATGCGATAATCTGCATGGAGCAAACCGGCTGCGCTCAACATGTGAATTTTCGTTTTTTGGTTCCGGTCGAACCGTTTAACCCCATAATACTTGCCTTCGAACAACCGGGTTTCGGGCATCTCAAGGCCACAATCTTTGGCCAACTGTGCATATTCATACTCAATTTGGCCAACATGATGAACCGACAAGGCTTAAGCGTTCGAGCGCCGACAAACCGGAAGGATTTATTTTTTGTGCGTTCAGATACCGATCTAAGCAGGTTGCCCCAGCCATCAGGAAGAGAGTCGTTGAATACGCCGAAGTTGCCCGCAAACGGGTCGGCTTTGCAATAAACACACCAGGCCGAAGAGGAAGATAAAATGGCGAAACCGATTGACCGTTTTTGAGATATTCGGTGTCATATTCAAAAGCACACCGGTTCTCAGGCGTAAGTGCAAGTCGTCCAACAACTTCTCCATTAAAAAAAACGGTAACCAATTTGGGTTTAGTAAACATTTCTCCTCCCCCGTTTTGCTGTTCTGGCTTTGTCTTTAGCCAGCAGCTCATCAATACTTTGATATTTCCTTCCGGAAAAAAGCGTTGCAAATTCCTGAGTTGCATCCAGGGCAACAGCCAGCATCACCAGGTTTTTCAGTGATATTTCGGACGCTTGTTCAAACCGTTTCAGGCTCCCTAAACTGACGCCGGATTTTGCCGATAGGGCATTTTGGCTGAGGTTCAATTCTAACCTGTTTCTCTTTGCTCTTTCCGAAATATTCTTCAGGATTGCACCGGGATTAAATTCATTCAATAAAAATTCATTTTCAGGTAACATATTAGCTACTATATTATTCTTTTCGATATTACAGATAAGATATTAGCCATTAATATTCAAATGTACCTAATTTAATTATTACTCCTGAAGAAAGATTTTGAGGTTTTAAACGTTTGAAGCAGCTAT
>JBBIHV010000033.1:0-27200 GCA_037446835.1 Sunxiuqinia sp.
ATTTCCAGTTGGCGTTCGGCGGCACGGGTGTTGAATGCCGCGCCCAGGGCGCCCAAATCGTGGTGCTGGTTGACGCCTTTTATTTGAATGTGTTCTCCGTTAACGAGGATTCCCTTCTCCGGATTAAATTCCAGCGAGCGGATTCCAAACCGCGTTTCGTAGGTATCAATGGGTTTGCCGTTCCGGAGCAAGGTTGTTTCGGCAATATAAAGATTGGGGTGTTGCGTTGGCGGTGGCCCCCAGAGTCTTGGATTCTTCAGGATAACTGAGTTTTCAATCTTTGTACTTTTTCCTGAATTTATTTCAGCACTCTGCTTCGTAAAACTTGCCACCGCTTTTCCGGTCCGGTTGCCTTCAGCATCCAAAGCATAAATTTGAGTAAACGCTTCAACCGTTTCGTCAGTTTTGCCATTGTTGTCGATGGAAACTTCCAGATCGATTGTTGCCGATGTTTTTGTAATATATTTGGTTGTAATGAACGTACCGTACCACGCCACATGGATTGGATTGGTTATGGTTAGCCAAACATTGCGGTAAAGTCCACCACCGGGATACCAGCGGGACGAATTGTTGGGATTGTCAACCCGGATAGCCAGTTGATTTTCGCCTCCGGGAACCAGATAGGGTGTCAGGTTCAAGCGCCATGAATTGTAACCATAAGGCCAGCCACCGACCAACTTTCCGTTGAGCCAAACCATGGTGTATGACATGGCTCCATCCACATCCAAAAAAATGGATTTATCTGCATCCGCAGCCGGAATGTCCAGTTTCTTCCGGTACCAGGCCACGCCATTGCTGGGGAGACGCCCCATTCCGCCGCCAACTTCAGCATTCAAGCCTTTCTGGAAAGGCCCTTTGATGGCCCAGTCGTGAGGCAAATTCACCTTCGCCCATGAACTGTCGTCGAAATTGCCTTGAACAAAAGGGAAGCCACCGCCCGGATTGCCTTCAGGACGGACATGCCGTTTTTCAGGATCTTTAATAAAATCATTTCCGGAGGGTAAAATCCAGGGTTTTAGAACTTCACGAGTTGTTTTTACTGCAATGGTTTCGGTCGGTTTTGAATCGGCTGCTTTGCTGTCGTTATTATCGGTTACCTCGGGACGCACATCATAAATCAGCTTGTCGGCTTTCGAAATCGGATCGTATTTAAAGAAGCGCCAGTTGTCGTCAATAGAAATGTGTTCTCTTAAAAATCTGTCATTTTCAGCTTTAACTGGTTTAATTTGAGCTGATAAAGAGTGCGCCAGAAGAATGAATACGATAAGTACAAATGATTTCGAATGGATATATTTCATGCCGTCAGTTTTAAAATCATTTGAGCTTGAATAACCTTTTTATCCAGACTTTTACCCATTAAAAATCTGCAGAAGGAATAGTTCTGGTCGCAAACGAAATTGGATGAGTTAATTGAATTCATCTGGTGAAATATATCATGACAAGCAAATTCCGACTTCAACATTGGGGATTAATTATTCTCAGGAAGTAAAATTAATCCAGACTTACAAATATCGGGTACAGAAACACGATTTTTGACCTTTTTTCTTTCCATCGGCAGCAGAATTTTTACTTTTACGATTCCTGACACGTCATTTCTATTATGGAGGAAACTGTTCATTTGCTGATTATGTACACCATGCTGGTGCTGACCCTGCTGTTGTTTCACAAGGGCCGGAAGCACCCGCGAAGCCTGATGCTGGCCATTTACGCATCGGTTGAAGTGCTGACCAATGGTTTGAACACCCTCACACTGTCGGGCGGGTCTGGCTTTTTCGATCGGTTCCCGGTTTTGCATTTCATCTACAAGCCGTTGTATTGTTTGTGGGTCCCGCTGTTTTATTTCTATGTGCGCTACTGTTTTTCTTCTGATTTTAAGCTGAAGAAAAAACACCTGGTCCATCTGATCCCTTTTTTCAGTTTCCTGATTTTCTTCCTGATGATTTGGATGGTGAAAGGGAACTATTACATCTGGCAAAATTTATACAAACCCTATACATTTCTGAGTTATACGTCCTTAGCAGTTGATCTTACCGTAAAACTTCAGTATTTGTTTTATAATTTTTTGATGATCAGGTCGTTGGTTAAGGTTGAAAAAAACAGGAACCTTCAGCAAGCTGTTACCCCAACCCTTGGGATTGAAATCAGGTGGTTACGGTTTATTGTGTACGGTTATGCCCTGGGATGCGTGAGCGGAATTGTCATTTTTGTTTCAAATTTTCTGAATAATCTGGTAACACCAACCATAAACATGGTGAGCATTTCGTATTTCTTTCTCTTTTTCTTTGCCATTTTTTACAACACCATTACCAACAAACTTTACGATGATGAGGTCAAGCACAAAACTGTATTATTGCCCAATACCGATATGCAACTGCTGATGAAACGGATTGGGGAACTGGTTGTCGGGGGAAAAATGTACCTTGAACCCGAACTGACCCTTCAGCAAATTGCTTCAGCGCTGAACGAAAAGGAGCGGAATATTTCGCAGGCCATTAACACCATTCAGCACCGGAATTTGAACGATTACATCAATTCGCTCAGGATTGAACACGCTTGCCGGTTGTTGCTGGCCGATAAACAAAAGCCGGTTTTCGAGGTGATGTACGAATCGGGCTTTAGCACCAAAGGTTCGTTTAACCTTGCATTTAAGAAAACTACCGGAAAAACGCCTACGCAATACCGGGAAGGGTAATCCGGGAATTTTACAATTAGTTCCCTAACTGAATGTTTACCTTTTTCTGTTCGTGCATTCCGGTTATATTCCCATCTTTGTGTGCAATTATTCAACCCGATGAACTCAAAAAATGAAATAATTTCCAAAGCCCAAGGCTATTTCGACGAAGGATATGCCTGTTCGCAATCGGTGCTGCTGGCTTTTTCCGGGCGTTTTGACCTGGATGAACGTACGGTTAAACTTATTTCCTCCACTTTTGGCGGTGGAATGGGACGACTGCGCCAAACTTGCGGTGCGGTTACCGGTGGCTTCATGGTTTTGGGGATGGCTTTCGGAAATGAACATCCAAACGATATGGAAACCAAACTTCATGCTTACCAGAAAGTCAGGGAACTGTATCATCAGGTTGAAGGGATTCATGGAACAGCCAATTGCAGGGAACTGCTTCTAAAACATGCCTCCGAAGCACAAATTGAAGAGCGCAAACACCATAAAATTATTTGCCGGCGGGTAGTTGGAGATGTTGCCGGGTTAACGTACGATTTGCTTGAACAACATAATAATCAGGAATATGGAATATCTAAAAACCATTGACACAGAACTTTTCCTTTTTATAAACGGGCTGCACAACGCTTTTTTCGATCCAATCATGTATTGGTTGAGCAATATAATGATTTGGGTCCCCATGTATTTACTGATCATTTTTTTGATGGTCAGAAGGTACAAAATGCGTGGTCTGTTGATGCTTCTGTTTGTGGGCGTTTTAATTGCCTTGTGCGATCAAACGACTTCGCACCTGATTAAAAATCTTGTACAGCGGTTCCGTCCCTCGCACGAACCTGCCTTGGCCGGGTTGATCCATTTAAGCAAAGCGGGTCCGGGCGGTTTGTACGGATTTGTCTCGTCACATGCAGCCAACACCTTCGGGCTGGCCACTTTTCTTTTTTTTGTTCTCGACAAACAACTTAAACTGCTAAAATACTGGTTGATCCTTTGGGCCGTTTTGGTTTCGTACAGCCGCATTTACAACGGAGTACATTATCCGGGCGACGTGCTGGCGGGTGCCAGCATCGGTATTGCTTTTGGCTATCTGATGGCAAAAGCATATTTTTTCAGTGATGCATACTTATTGGAAAAAAAGCAAAAGAAATCGGCAATAAATTGATCCTCAATGAAAACCATTACCCGAACGGTCTGGATCCTTTCGCTTGTTAGCCTGTTTACCGACACGGCCAGCGAAATGCTCTACCCAATTATGCCCATTTTTCTGAAAAGCATTGGCTTTTCGGTGGTTTTGATCGGAATTCTGGAAGGAATTGCTGAAGCTACCGCCGGATTGGGCAAAGGTTACTTCGGAAAACTTTCCGACAATTCGGGCAAACGGGCGCCTTTCATCCAATTCGGCTATTCGCTGAGTGCCATTTCGAAACCCATGATGGCCTTGTTCGTTTTTCCGGTCTGGATCTTTTTCGCCCGCACACTCGACCGGGTTGGAAAAGGACTTCGCACCGGGGCGCGCGATGCCATACTTTCCGACGAAGCCACGCCGCAAACCAAAGGAAAAGTTTTCGGGTTTCACCGCTCTGCCGACACGTTCGGAGCTGTTTTTGGACCGATGGTTGCACTCGTTTTTCTATATTTTCATCCCGACGATTACAAACCTTTGTTCCTGATTGCGATTTTCCCCGGACTGGCAGCTATCCTGGCAACCTTACTGATCAAAGATAAAAAGCGGGAAAAGCCTGCAATAAAAGTATCCACGCCATTTTTTTCATTCCTGAAATACTGGAAACAGAGTCCGGCAATGTACCGAAAGGTGGTTGCCGGGTTACTGGCATTTGCGCTCTTCAACAGTTCGGATATGTTGCTGCTCCTGAAAGTCAAACAGTCGGGAATGAACGACACCAGCGTGATTGGCCTGTATATTTTCTACAACCTGATTTATGCCCTGTCATCCTTTCCATTGGGAATGTTAGCCGATAAATTCAGCCTGAAACGGGTTTTTATTTCCGGAATAGGCTTATTTGCACTGGTTTATTTCGGGATGGCGCTCACTTCAAATCTTTACGTTTACCTGATCCTGTTCTTCCTTTACGGACTGTACGCCGCTGCGACCGAAGGCATTGCCAAAGCCTGGATCAGTAGTATCACCGATAAAAAAGATACGGCAACTGCAATTGGTTCTTATGCAGGGTTTCAGAGCATTGCCGCATTGGTAGCCAGTTCGCTGGCCGGGGTAATATGGTATAATTTTGGCGCCGAAGCCGCATTTATTTCAACATCAGTGGTTACGGTGGGAGTGGTTATCTATTTTTTATTCTTTGTAAAACTGAAGACTGTTTGACCATTAAATATTCCTTAATTGATAAACTACCATAAACTGAAAGCCAAAACCGATGCCTCAACCAACCAAACTTTTCATCCTGCTGGCCATTATTTTGCTCGCGGCTTGTAATAAACCTGCCAACCAGCCACCAATTTGCCTGCACCCCGAGAACCCCAATTACTTCCTGTACAAGGGAAAACCGACGATCCTGGTTACTTCCGGCGAACATTACGGAGCCGTGATGAATGCTGGGTTTAATTATTCGAAGTACCTCGGTTCACTCAAAGAGGCCGGACTGAATTATACCCGTATTTTTGTCGGGCCATATTCTGAAATGGGAAGCAACAATTTCGGAATCAGCAACAACACTATGAATCCGGCGGACGGTCAATACCTGACTCCATGGGTTCAGGAGAAATCTACACGGAAATACGATCTCGCCAAATGGAACCCCGCATTTTTCGGGCGGCTTCACCAGGTTGTTGAAACTGCCGACCAGCTTGGTATCGTGGCCGAAATCAGCCTTTTTACTTCCTATTATGTCGATCATCAATGGTCGATAAGCCCATTTAACCCGAAGAACAATACTTTAGGTATGGATTCCATTCCGTTCCGGCAGGTGAATACGCCCGCCAACGGAAAACTTATGGCAATTCAGGAGAAATATGTGCGGAAAATTGTTCAGGAATTAAACCGTTACCCGAACGTCATTTTTGAGATCCAGAACGAGCCATGGTCAGACAATCCGCAGAAAGTTGAAAGCCTTGAGGTGGATTCGCTGGTCCATCCGTTCGGCTGGCAGAAAATCGTTGAAATTGCCAACCAGGCTTCCCTGGAGTGGCAAAATCGCATTGCACAGATCATTACCGACGAGGAAAATAAGCTTCCAAACAAACACCTCATCGCTCAAAACATCAGCAATTCGAAATGCAAAATCACCCATCCCGACCCGAATGTTTCGATTTTCAATTTTCACTATGCCTACCCCGACGCAGCATCGCAAAACCTGGCGCTTGGAAAGGCCATAGCGCTCGACGAAACCGGATTTATGCCGCATACCGACCTGAATTACCGCAGCGAAGCCTGGAAGTTTATGCTTGCCGGAGGTGCAACCTATAACAATCTCGACTACTCGTTCACAGTTGGGGCGGAAGACGGCACCCACCCGATTGATTCAGGAACTCCCGGCTGGGGCGGTGTTGAATACCGGAAACAGATTAAAATCCTGAAAGATTTTATCGAAGGTTTTGATTTTATCCGGATGAAACCTGACAATTCGTTGCTGAAAATTCAATCGGGCAAACTGGCCGATTTTCAGGTTTTGGCCGAAAAAGGAAAGCAATATGGCATTTATCTTCAAAAAAGCAGTTCTTGCGAAATCAAGCTTCAGATTCCTGATGGCGAATACGCTGTGGAGTGGACCGACGTTTGTTCAGGAGCCAAAACCAGAACAGAGAAACTAATCCCGAAAAGCAATTATGCCAATCTTATTTGTCCTGAATTTAAGGAAGATATTGCATTGAGAATTTACAAAAAACCATAAATCACATGAACGAAAGAATCTTTAATCTGGCAAAAATGATCGACCATTCAATTTTACATCCCACCATGACCGATGCGGATTTGAAAAGAGAATGTCAGGTAGCTCTCAAATACAATGTTGCTTCGGTTTGTGTAAAACCTTATGCGGTAAAACAAGCGGCAGAAATTCTGAAAGGAAGCGATGTGCTTGTTGGCTGTGTCATTGGATTTCCTGCCGGAAATTCTGCCATTCCGGTAAAGGTATTTGAAGCCGAAAACGCTTGCAAAGACGGCGCAGTTGAGGTTGATATGGTCATCAACATTGGCAAGGCTTTGCAGGGAGACTGGGATTACATTACAAAGGAAATCAAAGCAGTAACTACCGCCTGCCATTTTTACGGAGCAGTAGTAAAAGTGATTTTTGAAACCGATTATGTGACCAAAGAAGCCGACATCGTGAAACTTTGTCAAATCTGCACTGAAGCAGGTGCCGACTATGTGAAAACTTCGACCGGATTCGGCTTTGTAAAACAGGCAAACGGCGATTACAATTACAAAGGCGCAACCATTCCGGTTTTGGAATTGATGAAGAGAAGTGCCGGTCAAAACGTAAAGCTGAAAGCTGCCGGCGGTGTCCGCACGCTCGACCAGTTACTTGCAGTTCAGGCTGCCGGATGTTCCAGATGTGGCGCAACTGCTACAATCACCATGCTGGATGAAGCCAAAAAACGTTTTGGAGTTTATTTCCGTTAATGTGCTGATAAACTGAACACTGCGACTGAACACTGCGACAGGACACTTATTCCACCTCCACATACAATTGTGCGGCTTCAACCCGGATAACCACGATGCTTGTGCCTTTGTCAATCATTCCTGAAATGGCCATAGCATCGTAGTTTTTGCCTTCGATGTTTATTTTTCCTGAAGGGCGCAAGGTCGTTACAGCAATTCCATTTTTCCCGTTTAGCCGGTTTAATTCAGGATCAATGCCCACAAATCCGTCTTCTTTTTTCATCACTTCGTGAAGCGACAGGTGCGCGAAACGTCCGGTTTGTGCGGTAAACAATTTCTTGCTAAGGTAAATTGAAAGTCCAAATCCGGCAACAGTCCCCGACAGCACAGTGGCCAGTGCAACAAGCAAATCGTGTGGGTCAACCTGATCGAACGAAAAACCGACGTTCTTAAGCAAGCTAAGCACCAATCCTGAAAAAGTTAGTGTAATTCCTGAGATACCGGTAATCCCAAAACCTGGAACGACAAATATTTCGAGCGCAATCAGGATTAAGCCAAAAATGAACATCAGGATTTCCCAATTGGCCGCCAAACCGTCAAGGTACAATGGCGAAAAGTACAAAACTGCTGCCAATACTGCCACTCCAAGCGGAATACCAATGCCGGGAGCGTGCATCTCGAAATAGATTCCACCTAAAATGAGCATGATCAAGATTCCTGAAACAATCGGGTTCACCATAAAACCGATGAATTTCTCAATTGCAGCGGGTTTGTATTCCACAATTTGCGCATTCGCCATTTTATTCAGTTTCAGTACTTCCTGAATATTTTCGCAAATGCCTTCGCAATAGTGGTTTTTTACGGCTTCGTCGGGCGTAAAAGTCAGGATTTTGCCTGTGTCTTTAATTCCCGGAATATAAACCTGTTCGTCAACCATCGCTTCGGCAATCCGTGGGTCGCGTTTCCAGCGGTAAGTAGTGTCCTTTCCTGAAATAATTGTATCTTTTCCGTGGGCTTCGGCTGTGGAACGCATGATTGCGCGCATGTACGACTGGTATTTGTCGGGCATCTTCTGGCCGGTCTGGTTCACCACGGTTGCCGCTCCGATTGATGCACCATTTCGCATATAAATCTGGTCGCAGGCAATTGAAATCAGCGCGCCGGCTGATGCAGCGTTATTGTCGATAAAAACTGCCACCGGGATTTTACTGTTCAGGATGCGGGTGCGGATCGAATCGGCATCAACTACGGTTCCTCCGTAGGTATTCATGTCTATCAGGAACAGGTTGGCTTTCAGTCGTTCAGCTTCTGAAAAAGCCTGCTTGGTTTGTCGCCAGATGGCCGGGGCAATGTTCTCTTTTATATTGAAGATGTAAACAAGTTTCTGGCTGGTTGGTTTATCAATTTTTCCACGACTCTTTTTTGTCTGAAATGAATCTTGGGAAAGACAGGAAGAAACAATAAAAGACAGGCTGAAAATTAGAGCGAAAATTATTTTTGACTTCATGGCGTGAAAGCAATTTGGATTGAGTCATCGGGTGAATTTGAGCTACCCGCTGAGTTGTATAATACTAATTTTCAGGTTGCGGAACTTTATACAGTTTTTCCAGATTGTATCCGCGTTTGCGGGCTTTTTCGAGCAGCATTTCGTAGGTTGCCGGGGCCATTTTTGGTGTCCGGCTCAGTATCCAGAAATATTTTGGCGATGAACTGCCAATCATGGCATACTGGTAATTTTCGTCCAGTTCAAGCACGAAATAATCGGCGTAAAAAATCCAGAAAAACGAAACTTTCAGTTTTCCGGGCTCCGATTTATCCGGAATTTTGGCTTTTCCTTCGGCATTAGACAATTTGCCTTTCAGCGTATTTTTGTAACCCTGGTTCAGGACTTTGATCAGGCCATCATTCCGAAGGCTGTAAGTAGCAGTTACCCCAACCAGGTTTTTCTCGAACGAATGGGGGAAACGGGCAATTTCGTACCAGGTACCGAGGTATCGGTTCAGGTCGAGTTGTTTTACTGTGGTATTGTCGATCATCTGGCTATTGGATTTGGTACATGAAAGAACTAATAAAATGCTTAATATCAGAAATATACGAAGCTTTTTCATCTGGTGGTCAATTTTGGGTTCTTCAAATTTACTTAATTTATGAGGTTTGTGCTGGTTTTTTTTGTTAGAATTTCAGAAACAGGTTTGATTACCGTCAGGAAAAATTTATATTTGTTTTCCCTTAAAATCCATTTAACACCTCAATTCTTATGCACAACCATGAAATAGTAACTATTCACAACCTTCAGAAAAAATACGGAGTGAAACAAGTCCTTCATGGAATTAATCTGGAAATTACTTCGGGCCAAATCATCGGATACATCGGGCCAAATGGCGCCGGGAAATCGACAACGGTGAAAATCCTCTGCGGTTTAATCAGTGAATTTCAGGGACAGGTAAGCATTTTCGGTAAAGATTTGCGCACCGAAACCCATGAAATAAAAAAGCGTGTGGGGTATATTCCTGAAAATGCTGCGTTGTATGAATCGCTGACCCCAATGGAATTCATGGAATTTATTGGCGAAATGCGCGGGTTGGCTACCGATCATACCCGGCAAAAGGCTGAAGCTTTAATGAATATTTTTGAAATGAAGCCGAACCTGAACCAGCGGATTTCGACTTTTTCGAAAGGGATGCGCCAGAAAGTGCTGATTTGCTCGGCTTTGCTCCACAACCCAGACTTGATTTTTATGGACGAACCGCTTTCGGGGCTCGATGCCAATTCGGTCATCATGGTGAAAGAAATGTTGATCCACCTGGCCCGCGAAGGGAAAACCATTTTCTACAGTTCGCACCTGATGGATGTGGTCGAAAAAATATCGGACCGGATTATCCTGATTGACCAGGGAAAAGTGATTGCCGACGGTTCGTTCGACGAATTGAATTTACTGGCGAACGACGAAAACCTCGAAAAAATGTTCACCCGTTTGACGGGGAACACAAACCACGGCGAAAAGGCTGAAGCATTTATCAACGCCTTCGAAAATTAACAGCCATGATCCGATTTTTACTTTCCCTTTTTGTGCCGTTTCGCTGGTTTATCGAAAAAATGGGCGCCGATTACACACAATTCATCCAAATATTACGGCTGAAATTGACCCTCGACAATCGCCGGATGAAAGGCATTGGCGGGAACCCCAAAAACTCAATGGAAAATGCGCTGGCGAAGCAATCTTTTACGCAACTTTTTATGGGTTTGCTGTTTATATCGTTCCTGGCTTTCGTTAAATCTCCCTTCACCTTTTATTACTTTTCACACTCCTTTACCATGGTCATGATGGCGATGATGATCATCTCTGAATTCTCTACGGTTTTGTTCGACACCGCCGATAACAACATCATGCAGCCACTTCCGGTTAAAGGCAATACCATCAGCCTGGCACGCAATGCACATGTTTTCCTGTACCTTTCGCTGATGGCCTTCAACATTTCTATTTTTACGGTACTGCTGGCTATTTACAAATTTGGCATCGCTTCGGGTTTAATATTTGTCGTGACCATTTTCCTGAATGTATTGTTCACCCTCTTTTTAGCCAACATTTTATACCTGGGCATCATGCGGTTGGCCAGTGGCGAGAAATTGAAAAACCTGCTCATGTATTTTCAGGTGGTCATTGCTATCTTATTTATGGCTGGCTACCAGTTTGGCCTGAATATGGTTGACAAATCGGTTATAAGTAACATGATTTTGCCCGTTCGCTGGTACACTTTTTTGGCACCACCTGCCTTCTTTTCAGGATTGGTTGAGGCGCTTTCGACACTGAATTTTGATACCCATCACTTAATTTTTATTGCTGAAGCTTTGTTTTTGCCTGTTATTGCCATTTACCTGACCGGCAAATACTTGACCCCAATTTTCAACCGTAAACTGATGGATCTGGAACAAGGCGACCGGACCTCGAAAGTGAAAATTGAAACGGCACGTAAAAGCCTGTGGTATCGCATCGCGGCATTAATTTTCGTGAAAGGGCCTGAAGAACGAGCCGCTTTTAAACTGATGTGGAAAATGACCGGGCGCGAACGGCTTTTCAAACAAACTCTGCTGCCCGCATTTGGGTACGTTGTCATTATGATTGTGATGCCACTGCTCAACAAACATTTCAGCTTTAACGAATTGGTTCATAGCGACCGGTACCTGCTCATTTTATATGCTTTTATGTTTTTTTCCGCAATCCTTCCAACGGCCTTGCTCACTGGCAACAATCCACATGCGGCCTGGATTTTTAAAGCTTTGCCGTTCGGGTTACCTGCCAACTTTTTCAAGGGTTGCATCAAAGCTGCTTTTGTCAGGTTTTTCGTCCCGTTTTATATCGGTTTGGGCATTATCATTTGTGGAATCTGGGGGATTCACGTTTTGCCTGATGTGTTCATCGTTTTGCTGGTCATTTATCTTTTTACTTCGATGATGCAATTTCAGCAAATCCCTGTTTTTCCGTTTACGATGGAAAAGATTGCGCCACAAGGCAGCGGAAGGGCTTTCAAATTTCTTGGCATGATCCTCGTCGCGGTAATCCTCGGATTTCTGCACCGGTTTCTTTTGCATTGGTTTGCGTTTGCCAACCTGCTGCTTATTCCGGTTTACCTCGGAGGTATTCTGTATTTGGACCGGGTTTTTGTTTACCGAAAAATTACCTGGAAAGCGGTTGATCTGGTGAATAATTACTCCTAATTCGGGTGCGGAAGTTTTTAACTTTCGAATAAAATACCAAGAATAAAAATCGAAGCACCCATCGCAAATCGCATTGCCCAAGCTTCGCAAAACGCTTTTAAAATTTTCTACCTTTACGGCTCGAAAAATTCAACTCATGGAATTAAATTTACTCACAGCAATATCGCCCATCGATGGCCGTTACCGGTCGAAAGTAGAAAACCTTCAGCTCTATTTCTCTGAATATGCCCTGATCAAATACCGCGTTCTGGTTGAAGTTGAATACTTTATTGCTTTGTGCGAACTGCCTTTGCCTCAACTGGCTTCGTTCGATAAAAACCTGTTCAACTCCTTGCGTCTATTGGTCAGAAACTTCTCGCTTGATGACGCCCAACGCATTAAGGACATCGAAAAGGTAACCAACCACGACGTGAAAGCCGTCGAGTATTTCCTGAAAGAAGAATTCGACAAGCTGAACATTCAGGCATTCAAGGAGTTCATTCATTTTGGCCTGACTTCCCAGGACATCAACAATACCGCAGTTCCGAAGTCAATCATCGATGCGCTCGACAACGAATATTATCCGGCCATTTACGATCTGGTCGATAAACTTGAAGACCTGGCCGACGAATGGAAAAATATCCCGATGCTGGCCAGAACGCACGGTCAGCCTGCTTCTCCTACCAATCTGGGAAAGGAAATCAGGGTATTTTCGGAACGCATTAAAGGTCAATTGGAACAGTTGAAAGCCATTTCGTGCGATGCCAAATTTGGTGGTGCAACCGGAAATTTCAACGCGCACCAGATTGCTTATCCCGAAATCAGTTGGAAAGCTTTTGGCAACCATTTCCTGAAAAAATACCTGGGCCTTGAACGGGCTCAATACACCACACAGATAGCCAATTACGACAACCATTCAGCCATTTTCGACGCGCTGAAACGCATCAACAATGTGATCATGGACCTGAACCGCGACATGTGGACCTACATTTCGATGGAATATTTCAAGCAAAAAATAAAGAAGGGAGAAGTAGGCTCATCGGCCATGCCGCACAAGGTAAATCCGATCGATTTCGAGAATTCGGAAGGAAACATTGGTTTGGCCAATGCACTTTTCGAACATTTGGCAGCCAAACTTCCGGTTTCACGCCTGCAGCGCGACCTGACCGATTCTACGGTTTTGCGAAACATTGGCGTTCCGTTTGCACACACGCTCATTTCGGTGAATTCAACCATGCGCGGCCTGAACAAGCTGCTTATCAACACCGAAGCGATTAACGCCGATCTGGAAAAAAACTGGCCGGTGGTTGCCGAAGCCATCCAGACCATCCTGCGACGCGAAGGTTACCCGAATCCTTATGAAGCCCTTCGCAACCTGACCCGTGTCAACCGGAAGATTGATCAGGAAGTAATCCACGAATTCATCGATTCACTCGACATTTCGGATAAACTGAAAACCGAGTTGAAAAAGATTACGCCGCAAAATTACACAGGCATCTTTTAATCCGCACAATAATCACCTCAGAATAAAAGTTTTAAGTACAGTTATTTATACTGATCATTTCAAATTCGATGAAGGATTTTTTCAAGATTTTACGAAGGTTTATCCCACCATACAAGAAACAGTTATTACTCAATTTTCTGTTCAACCTGCTCTCGGCCTTGTTTACCGTTTTTTCAGTAACCATGATGATTCCCATCCTGGAAATCTTATTCGGGCTTTCAAAAGATATCAATAATTTGGTGCCTTGGGCCATGAACCTGGAGGCCTTAAAAAACAACCTGTATTTTTATATCACGGTTTTTAAAAATGCCAACGGAGCTGGCCTTACCCTATTATTTGTTGGTTGTTTTGTCATCATAGCCACACTCCTGAAAGTTGGATTTTACTACCTCGGAGCCTTTGAAGCAGTTTACATCCGGAATGGCGTGGTAAAAGACATCCGCGAACAAATTTTCAGCAAAATCCTGAAACTGGCCCTTCCGTTTTTTTCAGAAGAACGAAAAGGAGACATCATTTCACGCATTACCGGCGACGTTACCGAGGTGGAAAACTCGATCATGTCGTCGCTCGATATGTTCCTGAAAAATCCGATTATTATCGTTGTTTTGCTTGTTTCCATGCTGATTATGAGCCCCAGTATGACTTTGTTTATTTTCCTGGTGCTTCCGATAGCCGGTTTCATCATTGGCCGTGTCGGCAAATCGCTAAAAAAAGTGTCGCGCGAAGGTCAGGACAAGATGGGCGTAATTTTAACCGTTGTTGAAGAAACACTTGGCGGGCTCCGGATTATCAAGGCATTTAATGCCGAAAAGAAAATGAATGCCCGGTTTAACTCCGAACTTTTCGATTACAAATCAATTATGAACCGCCTGATGCGCCGTCGCGAACTGGCCTCTCCCCTCAGCGAATTTCTTGGTACAGTTGTGATTATCATTGTGGTTTGGTACGGCGGGACTTTAATTTTAAGCAAACACAGCGAACTCACCGGGCCTGGATTTATTGCCTATCTCGCCATCTTCTACCAAATTATAAACCCTGCAAAAGCCTTTACCACCGCAATTTACAGCATCCAGAAAGGTTTGGCTTCGATGGACCGTATCGATAAGATTCTGATGGCCGACGTAACGATTCCTGAAGCGCCCGATGCAAAACCGGTAAAAACCATGAACGATTCCATTGAATACCGGAATGTGATTTTTTCTTACGATGAAAAAATTATCCTGAATAACGTGTCACTGAAGATTCCGAAGGGAAAAACAATCGCGCTGGTTGGTCAATCGGGAAGCGGGAAAACCACTTTTGTTGACTTGCTGCCTCGTTTCTATGATGTGATCGGAGGCCAGGTCCTGATTGATGGGGCTGATCTCCGCGAGCTCAAACTTCACGATTTGCGCGATCTGATGGGAAACGTCAATCAGGAAGCCATTTTGTTCAACGATTCCATTTACAACAACATCGCTTTTGGAGTTGAAAAGACTTCGATGACCGAAGTGATTGCCGCAGCCAAAGTGGCCAATGCCCACGATTTTATCATTGAAACCGAAAACGGTTACGATACCATGATTGGCGACCGTGGCAGCAAACTTTCCGGAGGCCAGCGCCAGCGCCTGAGCATTGCCCGCGCCATCCTGAAAAACCCGCCTGTCCTTATTCTCGACGAAGCAACTTCGGCATTGGATACCGAATCGGAACGACTGGTGCAGGATGCACTCGAAAACCTGATGAAAAACCGCACTTCGATCGTCATTGCCCATCGGCTCTCAACTGTGCGGAATGCCGACCTGATCTGTGTTTTCCATGAAGGCGAAATCGTTGAACGGGGCACGCACGACGAATTAATCAGGCTGGATGGCCGCTATAAACGGCTTCACAGTATGCAGATGTTTTAAAAAATCAGAAAAAATTCCGAAGAAAGATCAGTAAAACCTGAAAACGGATAAAGGCGTTGCAATTCCGCTGGAATACAATGCCTTTATCCGGTTTTAAGGAAGCTGTTTGCGAATTTTTTACCCAATCGTAGCCACCATCACTGCTTTTATTGTATGAAGCCGATTTTCGGCTTGGTCGAATACGATGGATGCTTTACTTTCAAAGACTTCTTCAGTTACTTCAAGGCCATCCAACCCGAATTTCTGGAATATTTCTTCGCCCATTTTGGTTTCGCGGTTATGAAATGCAGGTAAACAATGCAGAAATTTCACGTTCGGGTTCCCGGTCAATTCCAGTACCTGTTGGTTTACCTGATAGGGAAGGAGCAGTTTTATCCGTTCGGCCCATACCGAACCGGGTTCGCCCATCGAAACCCAAACATCGGTGTAAAGAAAATCGCAATCGTGCACGGCTGTGGCCAAATCTTCGGTAATAAGCAGACTGGCGCCCGTTTCTTTCGCAATTTCACGACAAGTTTTCTGCAATTCGCTGGTTGGCTGGCAATTTTCAGGAGCGGCTGCCCGAAAGTCCATTCCCAGTTTTGCTGCGCCAACCATCAGCGAATTTCCCATGTTGTTGCGGGCATCGCCCAAATAGCAAAACTTGATTTCTGAAAGCGGTTTTGGCGAATGTTCTTTCATGGTCAGGAAATCGGCCAGGATTTGTGTCGGATGGAACTCATTGGTAAGTCCGTTCCAAACCGGGACCCCCGCGAATTGGGCCAACTCTTCCACAATCTCCTGGCCATAACCACGGTATTCAATGCCATCGTACATCCGGCCCAAAACCCTTGCCGTATCTTTAATCGATTCCTTTTGTCCGATTTGTGAACCGGTTGGCCCCAGGTATGTGGCATGTGCGCCCTGGTCGAAAGCCGCAACTTCAAATGCACAGCGGGTGCGGGTCGAAGCTTTTTCAAAAATGAGCGCTATGTTTTTGCCAAAAAGCATTTGTTCTTCCAGTCCGTTCGCTTTCGCTTTCTTGAGTTTACTTGCGAGGTCGATCAGGTAAAGTATTTCTTCGGGTTTATAATCCAGCAGTTTCAGAAAATGCCGATCCTTCAATTTAATTTCCATAGTTATTGGTTGCTTTTAGATTGATATTTGAAAAAAGTCATTAGTAATTGGGAAATAGTCATTGGGAAAAGTTTGAAAGCGACTTTTCGATTTCCGAATGACTTTTTCCAGTTGTCATTCAGTTATTTGTCCCGAAACAGCCTGGAATTTCCAATGACCCTTTCCTTTTTATTTGTCATATTCCATTGTAATTTTCGATCCGAACGATTTGTCTTCCAGTTTTTTTGCTTCGGTAATGACACTTTTTTCACCTCCATTTTTAATGAAATTCAAACAGGCCCTGATTTTTGGGGCCATGGTCCCTTCAGCAAAAATTCCGGATTTCAGGTATTTTATGGTGTCGGCATAATTCAGGAATTCAAGCTTTTCCTGAGTTGGTAACCCGAAGTCCTTGTAAATGAACGACACATCGGTCAGGATATAAAATTCGTTGGCATTAATTTTCGATGCCAATAGGGCAGAAGCCAGATCTTTGTCGATCACGGCATCCAATGTTCTCAAATCATTGTTTTGGTCGTAATAAACCGGGATTCCTCCTCCTCCAGCAGCAATCACAATGTTTCCGGCCCGCACCAGGGTTTCAATAATTTCGCGGTTTATAATGTCGATGGGTTGAGGGGAGGAAACCATCCGGCGCCAGCCACCGTGAGCCTTCGACGATGGCTTAAATATCCAGCCTTTTTCTGTCTGAAGTTTTTTTGCTTCTTCTTCAGAATATATTTTGCCAATTCCTTTGGTGGGGTTTTGGAAGGCCTGATCGTCCGGGTCGATGATGGTCATTGAAACCAGGGTAATCACATTTTTCTGAATGCCGTGTTTTTTCAGCACATTCCTGATCATTCGTTCGATCATGTAACCAATGCCCCCCTGCGAGTCGGCCACGCACACATCCAGTGGCATGGGTGCAATGTCGTAAAGTTGGCTTCCGGCGTCATTCCGCATCAGGATATTTCCAACCTGCGGGCCATTTCCGTGGGTGATCACCAGTTCAAATCCCTCTTTCAGGAGAAAAATCAGATTTTCTAGCGTTTCGGTGGTGTTTGTTTCTTGTTGTTCAATGGTTCCCCGCTCATTTTCGCGTAAAAGGGCATTTCCACCAAGGGCCACAACTGCAATTTTTGTCATTTTCGAATTCTGTTTTGTTTGCCGGATAAAAAATTTGGTTGGTATTTATCCTGAAAATAATTTTCTGCTCTCCGGAAGGCACTGCCATATTTAGTTAAGCGCAAATATTTGACCTTATTTTCAACCGTCCAGTCAATTCCGGCCTGAACAAACTTAAAAAAAGGAACGGATTATAACCATGACCGGCAAGGGTTGTGAGCTTGAAAATAAATGCTATAAAACAGACTCCCTGCTTTGTGGTGGATGCAAAATCCAAACAGGTATTTTGTTCAGACTTCAGGAAAAAAGTAATGTTTGCCCTGAAAGATAAAATATATGATAGTTAAAATCGTTAACTTTGCGCACGAATTATCAACCCGAATGGCAAAGAAAATAGCGAAAAAAGGAAAGGCTGTAAAAGCTCCCAAAGTTCCCAAAACGTCGAAACCCTGGGGCATTGTACGTTTTTTCAAAAGTCACCAGTTCAAATATGCGCTGGGCCTGTTTTTAATGATACTCAGCGGATACATGGCTGTGGCCTTTGTTTCCTATGCTTTTACAGGCGCTGCCGACCAAAGTAAGCTGGACGTACCGTGGCAAAACTTCTTTTTCGATTCTTCGGTAAAAGTCCAGAATATTGCCGGAAAAGGTGGCGCTTATTTGGGCGAACTCTTTGTGAACGATGGGTTTGGCTTTCCTTCCTTCTTTTTTATTGTAATCTTTTTTGTGGCCGCGCTCAACCTTTTTGGTTCTAAACAGATAAAATTTTTCAGGACTTTAATTTTTTCAGTGGTCTGGATGATTTGGGGCTCGGTTATGCTCGGTTTTATTCAGCCGAAGCAAACTGGAAACGAATTCCTGAACATTGGCGGAAGCTACGGAACCCTATATTCCGGAGGGCTTTCTTCCTTTTTAGGGACTTTTGGCGCCGGGCTGATCCTGTTCTTTCTTCTGTTCGTATTGCTGATCGTTACCTTCAAACAATTTATTCCGTGGTTAAACCGTATTTTCGCTAAAAAGGACAAGGAGTCGGTTGCCGAAATTGCGGTGGGCGAAACTTCTGCCCAGGTAAAAGAAGATGAAATTCCTTTGCAGATTGAAGATCCTTCCATTTCAAAAGTGATTACCGAAGACGATCAGATAAAAGCCATTTTTGATCCGGATGCTCCGGATGATGATTTTGAAATTGAAAACACGATTTCGAAAAAAGATGTGGAAATGAGCATTGAAGACCTGATTTTCAGCAATCAGTCAAAAAATAGTAATCCGGATGCCCCAGGCCCAGACCTGCTTGTCCATAAAACAGTTGAAGAAGAATATGATGAGGATAAAATGGCCGCATTGGGCGACTACGACCCGACCCTTGATTTATCGACCTATAAATATCCGACCCTCGATTTGCTCGACGACCATGCTTCGGGAAATGCCGAAGTGAGCAACGAAGAATTGATTTCGAACAAAAATAAGATTGTTGAAACGCTTCGCCATTACAAAATTGAGATTACAAAGATCAGGGCCACAATCGGGCCAACCATCACTTTATATGAAATAGTTCCGGCGCCTGGAATCCGGATTGCCAAAATAAAAAACCTCGAAGACGACATTGCGCTGAGCCTTTCTGCATTGGGAATCCGCATCATTGCACCAATTCCGGGCAGGGGAACCATCGGTATCGAGGTTCCAAACCAGAAACCCGAAATTGTTTCGATGCGCTCAATCATTGGTTCGAAGAAGTTTCAGGAATCAACTGCGGAACTGCCAATTGCGCTGGGCAAAACCATTTCAAACGAAACTTTTATGATGGACCTGGCCAAAATGCCGCACATTCTGGTTGCTGGGGCTACCGGTCAGGGAAAATCGGTGGGGCTGAATGCCATCATCACCTCATTGCTTTATAAAAAACACCCTTCGCAGTTGAAATTTGTGCTGGTCGATCCCAAGAAGGTGGAGCTGAATTTGTATTCGTCGCTCGAAAAGCATTTTCTGGCCAAAATGCCCGACGAGGAAGATGCCATTATTACCGACATCCAGAAAGTTAAAAACACGCTGAATTCAGTCAACATTGAGATGGACAGCCGATACGATTTGCTCAAAAAAGCCCACGTACGCAACATTATCGAATACAATACCAAATTTATCGGGCGCCGTTTAAATCCGGAAAAAGGGCATCGGTACCTGCCCTATATCGTGGTGGTGGTTGACGAATTTGCCGATTTGATTATGACTGCCGGAAAAGAAGTTGAACTGCCAATTGCCCGGATTGCCCAGTTGGCGCGTGCCGTTGGTATCCACATGATTATCGCCACCCAGCGGCCTTCCATTAATATTATTACTGGAGTTATCAAGGCCAATTTCCCAACCCGGATTGCCTTTAAAGTGGCTTCCATGATCGATTCCCGGACTATCCTGGATACCCCCGGCGCCAACCAGTTGATCGGAAAAGGCGACATGCTTGTTTCGACCGGAAGTACGATGACCCGCGTACAGTGCGCCTTTGTTGACACTCCGGAAGTGGAACGGATTTGTGAATTTATTGCTGAACAGCGTGGATATGCAACAGCATTTCTGCTTCCCGATTATGTTGGCGAGGGCGAAGTTGGTAATGCCCAGGCTGATTTGGGAAATCGCGACGAAATGTTTGATGATGCGGCACGGCTGATAGTCAGCAACCAGATGGGTTCGACTTCCATGATCCAGCGGAAATTCTCGATCGGCTATAACCGCGCCGGACGGATTATGGATCAGATGGAAGCTGCCGGGATTGTTGGCCCGAGCGAAGGAAGCAAGGCCAGGCAGGTTTTAATTCAGGATGAATATACTTTGGAACAATTGTTGAACGGCATGAAATAAAAATAGTTTTTACCAATAAACAAAAACATGAAACGAATACTGCTAATTACTTTTCTCTCGGTTTTAGTCCTGACAGGCTTTTCACAGCAGGACAAAAAGGCGAAGGAAATACTCGAAAAAGTTACCAAAACTACCCAATCACTTCCTTCCCTCGAAGCAAAATTTTCATTCGAGATGAATAACAAAGCACAAAATATTCAGGAAAAAAACGATGGGACCATTATTTTGAAAGGCAAAAAGTACAAGTTAAACATTCCGAAAATGGGTTTGCAGATTACCTGCGACGGAAAATCGATCTGGACATACATGGTGAACTCGAACGAAGTTGATATTTCGAACCTGGATGAGAATACAGATGATTTAATGGATCCATCGAAAATATTTACGATTTACGAACATGGATTTAGTTACAAATTTGTTGAAGAGTCAGTTGATGGGGGCATTCCGGTGTATGTTATTGATCTGGTTTCGCAAAAACCGACGGGTGACATTCAAAACATCCGTATATTAATTGATAAGCAAAAGAACCTAATACGAGGTGCCGATATGAACGGAAAAGAAGGGAACAAATACCACGTTTCGATCAACCAGTTTAAAACTGACGGGGTTTATGCCGATTCGGATTTTGTTTTCGATCCATCTAAATACAAGGGCATTGAAGTTGTTGATAACCGATAATAAAAAAGGTGCTTTAAGCACCTTTTTTATTTGTAAACCAGCCAATTAGTCTTTGACTTTGGTATGAGTCATCTGTTCAACTGAAGCAATTTCAATGAATGAAGTTCCGCCCCCGACGCCAAAATTACCACCCACATATACCACCGTATCTTTTTCTGTAATTAGCTTTCTTTCAACTAAATCCAGCAACGAAGTTTCAATCAGTTTATGCTTGTTTTTCTTTGATTTTATCTCACTGGCAAATACGCCATAAGAAAGGGCTAATTCGCGTTTTACCCTTCCATTGTGGCATTTCGCAAAAACTGGCAATGTTCCCCTGAAAGCGGCAATATATCTGGCAATTTTTCCGGTAAGGGTATCGGTAACAATCGCACTGACCTTTAATTCTTTTGAGGCCAGAACAGCAGCTTCAGCAAGAAAAGCTGAAGTCTCGTTGTCAAGCCGAGGTACTGGCAGATCGTTGCGTTTATCTTTACTCGCTTCAATTTCAATGGCAATGCGTGTCATACATTCAACCGATTCAACCGGATATTTTCCATATGCGGTTTCACCGCTAAGCATGATGGCATCCGTCCTGGAATATATGGCATTGGCAACATCGCTAACCTCGGCTCGTGTCGGACGCGGGTGCTCGATCATCGAATGCAGCATTTGTGTGGCAATAATAACCGGTTTTTTTTGTTGAACTGCTTTTTTGATCAGTGTTCGCTGAATGCCAGGAATCCGTTCTGCAGGGATTTCAATTCCCAAATCACCACGTGCAACCATGATTCCATAAGCCACTTCCAGAATTTCATCAATATTATCGACACCATCCAGGTTTTCGATTTTTGCAATAATTTTAACTTTGCTGTTTTGTTCGGCCAGAATATCTTGAACGGCTAGCACATCTTTTTTATTCCTGACAAAAGAATGGGCAATAAAGTCCACATCATTTTTGGCCGCAAATTCGATAAAAGCCTTATCTTTTACGCTAATCGAAGGCAAATCGACACTGATGCCTGGCGTATTCACACTTTTTTTATCCTTTATTTCGCCGGTGTTGCCCACTTTACAAACCAGATGGTCATTCGCCTGTTCAATCACTTCAAGGGCAAGGTCCCCGTCATCAATCAGAATTTGATTACCGATCGGCACATCCAGGTGAATGGCTTCGTAACTTACAAAAATGGTACTTTGATCAGAAATTCCCTCGCCGCCCTTCACCTTGATGAGATCACCTTCTTTTACCTGAATTGGTTCTGAAATTCCTTTGGTCCTGATTTCAGGCCCTTTTGTATCAATCAGGATAGCAATCTGTTCGGATACACACCGAACGTTTTCAATCATCGTCAGTGCACTCTCGGTTGAAATATGTGCGGTATTAAATCTGACCACATTCATGCCGGCATTAAACAATTGTTGGATGAATTCAACATCGCAACGTTTGTCAGAAATGGTAGCTACAATTTTAGTGTGCTTCATAGAACTTTTTTTTTGTTTGAGGTCGGCAAAAATAGATAAATTATTATTGGAAGAATTTTCTTCCGCCTTCACAGGTCGAAAATGTCATTAAGATTTAATGTAATTCTTAATTGCTTCAATACCAAGCCTGTATGAATCAAGCCCGAATCCCATAATGCTTCCCAGGCACGCCGGGCCAATAATTGATTCATGCCTGAAGTTTTCACGGGTCAGGATATTTGAAATGTGAACTTCAACGACCGGAGCTCTTATTCCTGAAATGGCATCCCGGATCGCGATTGAAGTATGGGTATAAGCCCCGGCATTGATAACGATGCCATCGAACTGAAACCCTCTTTCCTGAATTTTGTTGATCAGTTCACCTTCGACATTGGATTGGAAGTACTCCATCTCGAACTCAGGAAACAACTTTTGCAAGGTTTGAAAATAGGTTTCGAAAGATGTATTTCCATAAATACTCTTCTCTCGGATGCCTAATAAATTCAAATTTGGGCCATTTATTAACAAAATTTTCATATTTTGATTGTTTGTTGTAAAAAAATAGTAACTTAACCGTTTGTAAACTCGTATTAAAAATTATGTATTCTTGGTGGATGGATATTTTTAGTTAAAATTTACGTTTTAAAGAGTTTACGAAACCAAAATTATCAATAATTGTTATAGAATTAAAATTTAAAGTATTTAATTATGAAATGGGAAGATAGCAAAAAAGGATTTGAGTCTTTCTTACGTTTGGAGAAAGGTTTGTCAGCAAACTCGATTGCGGCTTACATTAACGACATTAACAAGTTGATGGTATTTGCCGAAGAAGAAGTTAAGAAATTGCCCCCGGAAAAAGTTAAATTGAACCACTTGAGAAAGTTTGTTGAGTGGATCAACGAAAAAGGTGTTTCTCCCCGAACACAAGCGCGTACTATTTCCGGAATCAAATCATTCTATAAGTATTTGCTTATGGAAGGTAAAGTTAACAGTGATCCGACAACTTTACTTGAATCGCCTAAAATTGGAAGGAAGCTTCCTGATGTACTAACCATTGAAGAAATTGATCTGATGATCGACACCGTTGAATTAAACAAACCTGAAGGTCAACGGAACAAAGCGATGCTTGAAACTTTATATAGTTGTGGCCTTCGCGTTTCTGAACTGGTGAACCTGAAAATCTCTAATTTGTCTTTTGATCAGGGGTATATAAAAATCGAAGGCAAATCTGAAAAAGAACGCTTGGTCCCGGTTAGTGAAAAGGCTGTTGAAGAAATTAACAAGTACATGGACGTTTACCGTAAAACACTTAAAATCTCAAAAGACAGTGAAGACATTCTTTTCCTGAACCGCAGAGGGAAAAAGCTAAGTCGGGTTATGATTTTCACCATTATTAAAAATCTGGCTATAAAAGCAGGGTTTGAGAAGAAGATCAGTCCGCATACTTTCCGCCATTCTTTTGCAACTCATTTGATTAACGGTGGTGCCGATCTGCGTGCCGTTCAGGAAATGCTGGGTCATGAATCAATTTTGACTACAGAAATTTACACGCACCTTGATCGCGATTATCTGAAAACTACTTTGCATCAATTTCATCCAAGGTCTTGATATTAGTAGTTTTTGCTTAGTATAAAGAATGTTAGGAAGTTAATGATTTCTTAACATTCTTTTTTTTTGCCCAAAACCAACTTGATGTTGAATTCCAGCGGTTTAATAACCAATTAATGACCCATCTGTTTGGCAAAACTGAAATGATCTTAATTTAATATTACCCGTTTAATTGAGGGATGAAAAAAAACTATTTTTGGTGTCGAGAAAATTTTGTTTTGTTGAAAGTATTAAATTATAAACACTTAGTATGAAAAACACAGATCTATTAAAGTACGGAATTAATACCAATTTAGAAATTTTACACAACCCGACTTACCAAGAGCTTTTTGATGCCGAGGTTGATCCTCAGAATGAAGGTTTTGAAAAGGGCGTTTTGACAAGTACGGGTGCTGTTGCTGTTGATACTGGCATTTTTACAGGACGTTCGCCAAAAGATAAATACTTCGTAAAAGATGCCATCACTGAAAAAAATATGTGGTGGGATGGCGTTATTAATCGGCCCATCAACACCGAAGTATGGTCTGATTGCAAAAAATTGGTAACCAATCAACTCAGCTCTACCGACAAACTTTATGTAGTTGATGTTTTTTGTGGAACAAATGCCGATACCCGCATGAAAGTTCGTTTCATCATGGAGGTCGCCTGGCAGGCTCATTTTGTGACCAATATGTTCATCCGTCCATCTCATTTTGAATTGGCAAATTTTGGAGAGCCCGATTTTGTGGTTATGAACGGTTCAAAAACAACCAATCCAAAATGGAAAGAACAAGGCTTGAATTCAGAAGTATTTGTTCTTTTCAACTTAACCGAAAAAATGGCCGTTATCGGTGGAACCTGGTATGGTGGTGAAATGAAAAAAGGGATCTTCTCTTTGATGAACTTCTACTTACCTTTAAAGGGTATTGCTTCAATGCACTGCTCGGCCAACGTTGGCGAAGCTGGCGATGTAGCTATTTTCTTCGGACTTTCAGGTACCGGAAAAACAACCTTATCGGCTGATCCAAAACGTTACCTGATTGGCGACGACGAACATGGTTGGGACGACAAAGGGGTTTTCAACTACGAGGGCGGTTGCTATGCCAAAGTTATCAACCTGAGCAAAGAAAACGAACCCGATATTTGGAGAGCGATCAAACGTGATGCATTATTAGAAAATGTAACGGTAAAAGAAGACGGAACTCCTGATTTTTCAGCTGAAGCTTCAAAAACAGAAAACACCCGCGTTTCATATCCAATTAACCACATCAGCAAAATCGTTCTCCCTTCAAGGGCTGGCCATGCAAGCAAAATCATTTACTTGTCGGCTGATGCTTTCGGTGTATTGCCTCCGGTTTCAGTTCTTGACCGCGACCAGGCGCAGTACCATTTTCTTTGCGGATATACCTCGAAATTAGCGGGTACCGAACGCGGTATTACTGAGCCGGTTCCATCGTTCTCTCCTGCATTCGGCGAGGCTTTCTTAACCTTGCACCCAACTGTTTATGCTTCAACTCTGGTATCAAAGATGGACCAGAACAACGCGAAAGCTTATTTAGTAAATACCGGATGGAACGGAACAGGCAAACGTATCTCAATTAAAGATACCCGCGCTATCATCGATGCAATTATCGATGGTACTATCGAAAAAGCAGAAACTGTTCACATCCCAACACTGAACCTCAATGCCCCTAAAGCATTGAACAATGTTTCTGAAGGTATTCTTGATCCGCGCGACACTTATGCCAATGTTGGTGAATGGGAAGCTAAAGCAAAAAATCTGGCTGCCCGTTACATCAAGAATTTCGAGCAATACTGCGACACAGAAGCAGGTCGTGCATTGATTCCTGCTGGCCCTCAATTATAGGCAAATCTGTTTATCCCATACGAAAAGCCCCGCTGATTTCAGTGGGGCTTTTTTATGAAACGATTTCTGATAAACAAGTCTGGATGTCTGGATATGCGAATATAAACCCTGAACCGGTTAATCGTTCCGGAGTTACAGCAGGAGATTCCAGTAAAAGTGTGGATGCCTCTCCAAAAATGACTTTCAGGACAAAACCAGGCACCGTAAAAAGTGCTGGACGGTGAAGTGTTTTTGCAAGCGCCTTTGTAAATTGTAGGTTATTAATATTTTGCGGTGCAACCAAATTGTATGTTCCCTGAGCTTCAGAATGGTTGATTGCCCAAATCATTTCACGGGTAACATCCTGGATATGAACAAAAGGAAACGCTTGTTTGCCACTTCCCAATCTTCCACCAAGTCCGAATTTGAATATTGGTAGCAACTGCTTCATCATTTTAGCATCTTTCCCCAACACCAAGCCTGTTCTGAAAATCACCTTTCGGACCGATGGCGACATTTCCGACGAGCTTTCTTCCCATTGCCGGACCACTTGACCAACAAAATCTTCAGCATATAAATTACTTGCTTCGGAATGAATTTTTCCGGGAAAATAGATTCCGATAGCCGATGCTGAAATGAAGGTTTTTGGCCTTTTTGCTTCAGATAACTGGTTGATTGCCTGTGTGATATTTCGGGTTGGGATAGTCCTGCTGTTCAGGATTTCAGCTTTTCCGGTTTTGGTCCAACGCTGCAATATGGGCGCTCCGGCCAAATGTATCACTGCCTCTGATCCGGAAATCCGTTCCATCAATAAAGGAAAATCGTAGAGTATTTTCCTTTCAAGAATGACCAGTTCGTGTGGGGTTTCGCTCAACTCGCGTACCAGTTTTCGGCCAATATAACCGTTTGCTCCTGAAATGGCTATCTTCATGTTGAAATTTTTGTTTTGACAATTCTTCATAGTTAACGACAATTAACCTGAAATTAAGTTTAACTTTAAATTTGTGAGGCCAGATTCCGGTCAATTTAGTTTACTTTTGTTGTCCGCAAATTTGCCCGCCAAATCTAATTTTTCTGAATGTGCTAAATTTTCAATGTCAACCTCAGTTCGATTTAAGTTGGTCGTTCTTTAAAAGCAAGTTACTGAGAATTTTTGAATAAAGTTTGTTGTCATTCAACTGTTCAGCAAATCCATAATATCGAAGGATGAAAAAGAAACCGCCAGTATCATCGGC
>JBBIHV010000034.1:0-2725 GCA_037446835.1 Sunxiuqinia sp.
TAAAAATAAATTTCGGCCAGTATGTTTTCGTACGGGACACCGCGTGAAATAAGCAAATCGCGCACTTCAACAACCATCAAAGCCTTGCCGCAAAGATAATAGTTAATGTTGGCGGGCAGCTCATTTATTTCATTCAGGTATTGGGTGACCCTTCCGGGGTAAACGTTGCACGACTGCTCGCACGAGCAGCAGCGGACATACCGGCCGCCCATCGCTTCGTCAAGTTCGTCTTCAAAATAAAACTGGTTGAGGGAACGGGCGCCATGGATCAGCGTTTTATTTGCTGAAATTCCGGAGCGCAACATGCTGTAAAACGGTGCAATGCCGGTTCCGGTGGCAATCCACCAGGCTGGTTTCTTACCATCCTTGAAGCTTCCATAAGGTTTTGTCACCCAAATTTTCATGCCCGGTATCATCCCGGCAAGTTTTGGGGTGAGCAGCCCTTCTTCCTTAACATGATATAGTACCCTGATTTCAGGTTCGTTGTTTCCGCTGCAAACGCTGTAAATACGCGGTATTTCGGCTAAGTCAGCGGTAATTTTCACAACCTGACCGGGCTGAAAGGGGTCGTTCCGTGTCCAGGAAATTAAGTAAACTCCCGGCGATATTTCCTGATTTCCGGTCACCACAACTTCTTTTAGTTCAATCTGCTGTTTTTTGTACTCTTCAGTTTTGGGCATGGGTTTCGTTTCGTTTCAGAATAACAAGTTCTGGCACAATAGGTTTAGTTTCGTCGGTTTTTCAAAAAGATTACGTTCTGAAGTTTTCAGGCCCGCAATCTTTTTTCTGCATGTTGCACTCCGAAATGTAAACTTTTCATTCAATCCAATGGTTTAGCAAGAATTGCCCAAACTTAAGAAATTTTAAAAATGTATTTTTGTATCTTCCCAAAACAAATCAGAAATACTGAAAATGAATACATTAAATGAAGATACCGAGTCGGTTGGCAACATTTTGCTTGAGGTTGGCTCGCTACTGATGAGTTCGGGCGCCAATACCAACCGGGTCAGGGTGACGATGACGCGAATTGCCCACGGATTGGGTTACGGCCTCGAATTGCTGATCACACACCGGGCATTGATGCTGACGATCATTGAAAAAGATCAGCAACATTTTTTCAGCCGCCTGAAACGCACCTCTCCTCACGGGGTCAATTTCAGGATTGTAAGTGGGATTAGCCACCTGAGCTGGAATGTGTTGGAGCAGAATTGGACAGCACCACAAATTTCAGCAGAATTGAAGCGGTTAAAAGAGTTACCGCCCTATCCGCGGCTTGTTATACTTGGCCTGGTCGGGCTGGCGGGATCGGCCTTCTGCAATATTTTTGGCGGCGGGTACGTCGAAATGGCTGTTGCTTTTGTGGCCACTTTTGCCGGATTGTTTGTCAGGCAGGAAGCTGCCAAGCTCAAATTCAACCCCTACCTGTGCGTGTTTTTCGCATCATTTGCAGCTTCACTTATCGCCGGACTGGCTGAATATTACCACATTGGCGCTGAGCCCGACAAAGCTTTTGCAACCTCGGTCCTCTTTCTGGTACCGGGAGTTCCGCTCATAAATTCGGTGACCGACCTGCTCGAAGGAAACATTCAGAACGGGGTGGTCCGTGCCATTAACGGACTGATGATCGCTTTCTCGATTGCCATGGGACTTTTTTCAGTAAAAATGCTATTAAATTTCTAAGATGATACTTCTCGAAATTCTCACGAAAAGCTTTTGGGCAGGTATTGCGGCCATCGGGTTCGCCATCCTTTTCAATGTCCCGCGCCGTACCCTTTTTGCAATTTGGGCGCTGGGTGCAATGGGCGGACTGATTAAATTCACTGCCATGAATTATGACATCGGAATTGTGTTTGCCTCATTTTGGGCAGCCACGTTAGTCGGATTTGCAAGTATCCAGACCGCCCACCTTAAAAAAAGCCCGCCTCTTATTTTTTCGATCCCGGCGGTAATACCAATGGTGCCGGGTTTTTTTGCCTATAAAATGATGCTTGGGCTAATTGCGCTAACCAGCGCTGCAAATACCGACAGCTATTTGCAAACCCTGATCGAAACAGTGAACAATGGCGCGAAAATGATGTTTGTCCTGATTTCGCTCGGAACCGGTGTTGCCATTCCAATGCTGCTCACCCGAAAAGAGTCGATCAAGAAATCGAAATTCAACAAGAACAAAAAGGTGGTGGTATAATTTTCAGGAATTACCAAACTGTTGATCGTAAAAAAGAGCTGCCCCAAACCGGAACAGCTCTTTTATTTGCAAGATGTTATTTGATCAATTTTCGGGTTAAAAATCTCGGGCTCGCATTCGGGCCAAATATTAATTGGGTTATTTACCCATTCTGGAAATTTGCTTCTCTGCATATTTTTCGATTTCGCGGTTAGCTCCTGAAGCCGTAAATGACTCGGCTGAACTCAGAAAATCTGAATGGCTTGCTGCATTTCCCTCAAGTTGGATTTGCCTTGATGCATATTTTTCGATTTGCGCATCAGCTTCCTTCGCGGTCAAAGCTTCGGCTGATTTAATGAAAGCTTCGTCGGCCAAGCTTGATCTACTGGTCAACATTTCGCTGTTCATTGTGGCAGCTTCTTCGTTTGCGGCTTTCTTGTTGTCTTCCGTTGCATTGATATTGGTAAAACCAATAATTCCAAGTGCAAAAATTGCGATTAGGGTACTAATTTTAGTTTTCATAATTCTCATCTTTTAATTGTTTGTCTTCCGGTTTCTTGC
>JBBIHV010000034.1:2825-26813 GCA_037446835.1 Sunxiuqinia sp.
GGAAGCGAAACATCTGATTTTTTTGGTTCAATAAACCGGAAAGCGTTGGCGGTCGAAACTTCAACCGGCGGTTTCACCAAAAGGAGAAAGAGATTGTTAAGACTTAAGTTTATTATATTCATCAACTCGCCTCTTCCCGTGGCATAAACAGGCTTATTCAGGATAAAAAATGGGCAATCGCTTCCCAGGACAGCGGCATAGGCAAGTAACTCTTCGTCGGAAAGCTCCAAATGAAAGGTTTTATTCAGCATTTTCAGCATAAACGCACCGTCCGACGAGCCACCGCCCAACCCGGCGCCAAAAGGGATTTGTTTGTGCAAATGAATTTTCAGAAACGGTAAATCAAAATCATTTTGCACCAAACGATAAGCCTTCATCACCAGATTGTCATCCGGATTGCCCTCAATTTCGATCCCGCTTGATGCAAACTGAAGTTCATCGGCTTCCACAAATTCGAGCACATCGCTCCAGCCTACCGGATAAAAAACGGTTTCAAGGTTATGAAACCCATCCGGACGCTTTTCGGTGACCTGTAACCCGATATTTATTTTGGCGTTTGGAAATGAAATCATGGAACAAAAATAGGAAAATCGCTGATTTACCTGTCAAAAAAACAATTCGCTCCTCGGTATTCGGTATTTTTCCGGATAAGTGTTTCGGTAACAATTAACGTCATTTGAGTATATTTGTACAACAAACAATAAATCTGACTGACCATGAAAAACCTGTTTCTGCTTTCCTTGTTGCTGATTCTTGCCCGAACCCTTTCAGCGCAAGTCCCCAAAATGGACAACATTCTATACGGAGCCGCTTTTTACGAGGAATATATGCCAACCGACCGGCTTGCCGAAGACCTGAAACTGATGAAAGATGCCGGGATTTCGGTAGTGCGGATGGGCGAATCGACCTGGAGTTTGTTCGAACCGCGCGAAGGCGAATTCGATTTTGCCTGGTTCGACCGCATTCTGGAAGGGATGCAGGCCAATGGCATAAAGGTAATTCTCGGAACGCCCACTTATTCGATGCCGGCCTGGTTGTGGCACAAACATCCGGAGGTGCTGGTTACCTACGAAAAAGGCGGAAAAGCATATTACGGAATCCGGCAAAATATGGACATCACCAACCCGACTTTCCTGTTTTATGCCGAACGGGTCATCCGGAAAATGATGGAGCATTACGCCAAAAACCCCGCCATTATTGGCTATCAGGTGGATAACGAAACCACTTCCTACGGTGTGAACAACTACGATTTCCAGATCAGTTTTGTGGATTACCTGAAGAAGAAATTTGGCACCACCCAAACCCTGAACAAACTCTGGGGCCTGAATTACTGGGGAATGACCCTGAACGGATGGGACGAATTTCCTCCGCGCGACGGCGTGACCAACACGGCCTACAAACTGGAATGGGAACGCTTCAAACGCAAAACCGTTGCTGATTACCTGACCTGGCAGGCCGGAATTGTGAGCGAATACAAGCGCCCCGATCAGTTTATCACGCACTGTTTTATGCCTTCGGTTCAGGATATCGACCAGGTTGCCACTTCGCAAAAAATGGACATCATGGCCGTGAATGTCTATCACGGCTCGCAGGATAACCTTACCGGCGACGAAATTGCCTTTGCAGGCGACTTTTTCCGCTCGGTGAAGCACAAAAATTACCTGATTACCGAAACCAACGCGCAAACCATCGGCTGGGACTCGCGTTCGCAGTACCCGCCGTACGACGGACAGTTGCGCATGAACGTGTATGCACACCTGGGTTCGGGCGCCAACATGGTTGAATACTGGCACTGGCACTCCATTCATTACGGACAGGAAACCTACTGGAAAGGTGTTTTGTCGCACGACCTGCAGCCCAACCGCGCGTATGCCGAGGTTTCGAAAACGGCCCACGAACTACAGAAGTTTGGAAAAAAGCTGGTCAACCTGAAAATCACGCCGAAAGTGGCCATTCTGTTTAGTCACGATGCCAACGCGGCATTGAACATCATGCCATTTATGGGAGGCAAAGCCGATATGTGGGGCGGAACCGGCAACATTTACCGGAACGAACTCGTCGGGCAGTTTCACAAAGTTTTATTCCGGAACAATGTACCGGTCGATTTTATTTTTCCGGAAAATGCCCGGTTCGAAGATTACGATTTGGTTGTGATTCCCGCACTTTACATTGCCAGCGACGAACTGCTGAATCAGATCAGCAAATACGTCGAAAATGGCGGTCATGTCATCATGCAGTTCAAGAGCGGGTTCTGCGACGAAAATTCGATGGTTCGCCCGATGCTGGCGCCCGGCCCACTGCGCAAAGCCTGTGGCTTCTATTACCAGGAATTCACCAATTTCAACGAATTAAGCCTGAAGGACAATCCTTTCGGGGTGGCTCCTGAAGAAAATAAAGTATATGCCTGGGGCGAATACCTGATTCCCGAAACCGCCAAACCGCTGGCCTGGTACGATCATCAATACTTCGGAAAATACCCGGCCATCACCATCAATAACTACGGAAAAGGAACTTTGCTGTACGAAGGAACTGTGGTTTCCGATGCCATTCAGGAAAAACTGATCCTTCAGGAAATGGAACGCGCCGGAATAAAAACCGTTGACCAGAACCTGCACTGGCCGCTCATAACCAAAAGCGGCGTAAACGATGCCGGCAAGAAAGTACATTATTACTACAACTATACTTCGCAGAAAGCAAGCTTTGTTTACCCGCACAAAGCCGGAACAGAGCTGACTTCTGCCAAAGCTGTTTCTTCCGGGGCAACGCTCGAAATCGGGCCGTGGGATGTGCTGATTGTGGAGGAAAATTAGAAGAAAATACAATTTAAAACTGAAAAGGGTTCAAACGCTTTCAGTGATAAATTGTCATGTGTGGTAGGCAATCAGGCCATGAAGAAGCTCCATGAAGCAATGGTTTTTACGAATTTGCCATTTACTTCAAAGCATCTTCCTGATGTATCATTTTATTAAAACAAGGTTTTTAATAAGTTTATTATCTTGCTGATTTACAGCTTTCAGGCAGTAAATTGATTGAATGACAGAAGTTCATCCGATCAATTTGCCAACACCGGTTTGCAGCACGAAGCTTTGGCCGCCACCATTTTCTGATTTGATTCAACCGCCGAAATCACTTTCAGGAGTTGTTCGCCTACGCCAATCCGGTATCCGGAGGAAAACAGGTACACATTTCCCGCAGCGTCGCAAAACAGCACCAGCGGCAGTTTGTCCTTCAGGCCTGAACCGTAAATAGCTGAAACGGCATCCAGAATATTCCCGTTTTGATCGACTCCGCTTTCGGTTTTGGAAGGCAACGGATAGGTTTTCAGCACCCCGGCTTGTCCCGCTTTTTCGGCGGGCATGGCAAACACGAACTGCCCGCCCCACTTGTTGAACTGATCGACATACGGGCCCAGATCGTTCAGGATGTGCTTCGACGGTTCTTTCTCCGGATCGAGCACGACCAAAACCGAGTAGCCTTTGCCTACCAGCGACGACAAGCTCACGGGGTTGCCGTCTTTTTCCAGTTTTAGCTTTTCCAGGTCAAGTTTTCCGGAAGGTTTTAGTTCGCCCGACTGTTTGCGCAATTCAACCGGAACAGTGGTCAGCTTTCCTTTTTCGATGGTGAAGAAAGTCATCTGGCTCAGCACCGATCCGTCTTCCAGGCGGTTCCCGGTAACCAGCGCGTAATGTCCCGCTTCCAGCGAAATTGGCTTTTCGGTGTTCGTCAGTTTAGCGCCTTCCGGAAATTCGAGGGTGCGGTAAAACCCGTTGCGCAACACGCCGATGGTGTAGTGCAGGTAATATTGCGGAGTCACCGGGTTGTTTTTTTCAATCAGTTTGAGCAAGCCTTTTTCGGGCTGAACGGCAATTTCCGGATCGAACCCGGCCCGCAGCCATTCGCCGTTTTTGTTATACTCCGGAACTTGTGTTTCAGGATTTAACCGGGCCGGAATGCCAAACGTGCGGCAGGCAGCCACGAAGAAAATGTCGCGCGAAGCCGGATCGGCCACCCGTAAATTATACACGCCGGCCGGAGAAAGCGGCGCCCGCGAATGCAGATTTGCAACGGTATTTATCCGGATGTTTTCGCGAATCCAGTTGGTCAGCACCGAAATGTCGTTGCGGGTGGATT
The DNA here is from genome assembly GCA_037446835.1 of Sunxiuqinia sp. GTDB lineage: Bacteria > Bacteroidota > Bacteroidia > Bacteroidales > Prolixibacteraceae > Aquipluma. The sequence continues at coordinate 6,957 of JBBIHV010000034.1, forward strand.
GTGCCATTCCGGGACCGAAAGGGGCGGCCAGAAAGCTTCGCCACGGACTTAAATTTTCGAGCGCGATGCGTGGGGCCAAAACTTCGTTGACAAACAAATCCTTCGACGAAACCAGCTTCTGTAATCCTGATTTGGCGGTTTGTTCCAGGTGATCGGTCAGGATGGATTCCGGCGTATCGCTGAAATCTTTGGCAGCAAGTGTACCTGCCAGTTCGAGCACGGTTCTGCGGTATTTGGGCGCATTTTTTTCGAGGTAAGCCGAAATCTGGTCCCAGTTTCCGTAGCTCAGCTGAATGAACCGGGAAACCGAATCGAACGGAAGTTTTGTTTTTTCAGCAAAACCGGCAATCCAGGCCGAATCTTTGAAGGTTTTCATGTACGCGTTGCGGATCGAATCTTCGTGGGCCAGACGGCGGTCGTTTTTGCTGCGGTCTTCTTTGCTGACATTCAGTTCCATTTTCACGGCATGTGGCGGAACCAGGTCGAACGATTCACTTTTGTCGGCCGGAACCGTCTGATTGAGCACCAATTGCAAGGTATCCTTTTCAGGAACCGAAAGTTTTTGGTAGGCGAATTTCCCGTTTTTGGCCGCCCAAATAATCAGGTCGCCCATGCCGGTATTCAGGCTGGTCAATCCGCCGGCGTTGGTGTAACCGGTGGCAATCGGGTAATATTCGGCATAATTGTAAAGCTGATATTCTACTTTCGCGCTGTCAACCGGCGTCCCGTCAGTATTTTTAACCGAGATGGTTATTTTCTTGATTGTCGCGTAGTTGCTGGTCAGGTTCAATTCCGAAAAACGGTCAGCAGCGGTGACCACATCGTCGGCGCCAAAATAGCGGCCATAAGCACGCGAATGAACCAGCATGACACGGTGCGAAGGCTCGCTGAACCAGCCCATGTCGAGGTCAACATCCGGTTCGCAGGCGCCCAGGAAATGCCATTTGCCGTCAATCCAGACTTCCACCCAGGCATGGTTGTCGTCGGTGTGCGCCCAGCGCGGCGTATAAACCTGACGGGCAGGAATTCCGGCAGTTCGCATGGCGGTAACTGTAAAAGTCGATTCCTCGCCGCAGCGCCCGAAAGTCTTTTTCACGGTGCTGAGCGGCGCGCTGGTGCGCGAATCGGTTCCGCGATAATTTACCTTTTCGTGGCACCAGTGGTTAATTTCCAGGGCGGCCTGCTTCATATCCAAACCCTGAATCCGCGCTTTGATTTCGGGATACATCACTTCCCTGAAATTATCGAGGTTCTCGTTGTTTACGCGCAAAGGCAACACGAAATGCAGGAATTCTTCTTCCGGGATGGTCTTTCCCCAGGGCATTTCCTGACGGGCTTTCAGGCTGAACTGCACGTTTTTCAGGAAAAAGTCCGGAGTATAATCGGCCAGGTCGCTCAGCGGCATGTAGGCGTACATGAACTCCATTGCCTGCTTTTCGTCCGGAGAAAGCGACTGGTCGAAGATGTTCCAGATCGGTTTGAGGCTTTTGGCGGTCAGCTCTTTCTGAACCGACAACATGCGCTGAATGTCGGAGAGGCGTTCCGGATTTTCGATCAAAGTTTGTTGCCGGGTACATGCCACAAACAGAAAAGCAATCAGGATAACCGACAGAATTTTGTTTACCATGGATTAAAATCTTTCAGGTAACCGTTCTTCAGGACGTTTATTTCTTGGCTGATAATTTTCCGTTGTTCATCCACAGGGTTACCCGTTCCATCCGATCGTATGGCGGATAAGTGTGCATGCCACCGGTAACCAAATCGATTTGTCCGTCGTTGTTGAAATCGCCTGGTTCACAGCAAAGTAAGTGTGTGGGGACTTTGGCAATTTCATGCTTTACATATTGCATGTTCCCAACGTTCTCCAACCAGATAAGGCTGTACGCGTCGGGTTTGTCCCACAAATTAAATTCGCTCACCACGAAAAGGTCCATGTCGCCATCGTTGTCAATGTCGGCAGCCCGCACATTTGTTGCACCGGTAAAACTGCAAAGCCGGTGGAATTCAAAATTCAGGTTTCCCTTGTTTTCGAGCCATTGCACGCCATGCCACGGTCGGCCTTGAGGCGGGATATAATCGAAGGCATCGCCATTGGTGTACAATATGTCCATGTCGCCGTCCTTGTCCAAATCGCACATGGAGATCCCGCTCGAACCAAAATCCTGATTGCTCGAACCCCAGATAAGCTTGGGCGTGAAATTTCCTTTCCCGTCGTTTACAAAACAATAGATCTCTTCCCATTCCTGGCTGACCAATGAAACGATGTCCAGATCGCCATCATTATCAATATCAACAATTTCAACATTAATTGGGCCGGAGAGGTTTTGCAGGATGTGGCTTTTGAACTTCCAGTTGCCCAGGTTTTCAATCCAGCGTGTTTCGCCATCGTCGTATCCGAATTGGGCAACGGCCAGGTCCATGTCGCCGTCGCCATCCAGATCGCCAGCCCTGACATCTGAAACCCGTGCGACCTTGTCAACCACCACGTGTTTGGTGAAATGGCAATGTCCGTCGTTTTCAAGGATAACCACCGAGCCGATTTTGTCGTTGTTGGGGAACAACATTCCCAGTACGGCGACCATCAGGTCCAGGTCTCCGTCTTTATCGAAATCAATGGCCTGAACATGTGCCGGGGCAATCAAATCACTGGCAAGCACTGTTTCTGTATAAACACCTTTTGGGTACTGTCGGATCCAGTTGACCGAATTGTTTTTGCAATCGCAAACAACAATATCGAGCAGGCCGTCGCCATCGAGATCAACCGCCTGAACATGAGAAATTAGCGGTGGCTCGGTGAATTTTTGGCCAATGGGCGACGAAGTAAGAAAATCAACTTTGCTGCCGGTAACGTTTCTTTCGGAATTGTCGGAAATAACCTCGGTTGAACCCGTTTTGGTCATGATCCTTTTGATAACCCCCCCTATCGTCATTCCATTGCGCTTGGCCTGGTAATTCAGGAGCAATAAGGGAACTCCAACGATTACAATGAATATGATAATGACAGGGATAAAATTTTTGATGCCTTTCTTTTGCTTTTTGGGCGAGCTTTTTTCTTGTGTCATGGTTCGATTTTCAATAAGATATGGTTTAGTAGCATACATCCCTTTCAAAACGGGACATAAAACTAATTAAAAACTAATTTCTGTTGAGTTTTTTTCAAAAAATAATTACTATTGAACCATCAATTCCTAATGCTAAACCGATTAACCTGACTTAACCATTGATCGTGAAAAAATTCAGAAAACACACCTCCAACCTTTTCGTTATTTTTTTGTTCGGCCTGATTCCTGCCCTGGTCTGCCAATTTTTTACCGTGAAACCAGTTGGCAGGCACATTCACGTCAGGAGTTTCCGCTATGGGAAAGATCCTTCCGTAATCCGCTGTAACCGTGGCGATACCCTGCACCTGACCTTTTCGACCGACGACACCGGACATTCATTTTTCCTGGAAGAATTCGACATCGATGCCAAAATAAGTCCCGCCCGCGACGTGGTCGAGGTGTTTAAACCCAGCGACCCTACAATCGAATCGGTAACAACACACGAACTGACTTTCACGGCGCGGCAACCGGGGATCCTGAATTACCTGGTCGCCCGGAGTAATTTCCGCTGCCACGTTTGGTGCGGCCCGATGCACGCCTTTGAAATGGGGAAACTGGTGATTATGCCCAACACCCTGCTGGTCTTTAGCCTGGGCTGCATCCTGGGGATTATTTTTCTGTGGCTTTTCGGTATTTTCAGGAAAAAGGCCGTGGTTCCTGAAAATAATGATACCGCCTCCAGATACCGTGATGCAATGAAAAGCTCCGGAATGCTCCGGAAAATTGTTCAATCCCGATGGCTGCAGATAATCCTGATTATTTTATCGATGATGATGATTTATGTGGTGCTCCTGACCACCCTTTTTGGAACCAGGGTGTCGGGCCGCAACCTGGGCGTTCTGCTGATGTGGGCCATCTGGCTGTTTTTACTGGTGGCTTTCCTCACCCCTTTCTTCGGAAGGATCTGGTGCACGATTTGCCCATTGCCTTTTTTCGGCGATTGGTTACAGCGAAGATCGTTTTTTACACCCCTGAAAGGTAAAACCAAAGAATACAACAACCAATATTCAGGCCTTTTTCTGAAATGGCCTGCCCGCCTGAAAAACGACTGGCTAAAATTGGTCGTATTCCTGATCCTCACTACATTTTCCACCACACTGGTCGCCGAGCCAATGGTTTCAGGGATTGCAGTAATTTTGCTCATTGTGGCGCCTACGGTCATGTCTCTGATTTGGGAAAACCGGACTTTTTGCCGGTATGTTTGTCCGGTTAGCGCATTTGTTGGCCCATTCTCGCGGATGAGCCCGGTGGCGCTTCGCAGCAAATCGCAGCAGGTATGCGACAATTGTAAACCCCATTATTGCCAGAAAGGAAGCCCAAAAGGCTGGGCCTGTCCGTATGGCCTGAATGTGGGGGAAATGAAAGAGAACCAGGATTGCGGACTGTGCCTCGAATGTACGCGGAGCTGTTTGTACAACAATGTTACCATTTACCGGAGGCCTTTCTTTTCAGAACTGGGAACCCGCAATCGGAGCGAGGCATGGTTAACCATGTCCGTGTTCTCACTTTCAATTGTTTACAGTATTTTATATGAAGGAACCTGGCCCGAAGTCCGCGACTATGTTAACATCCTGGATAAACAGAACTGGGGACTTTTTGCCATCTATGCATTGTTTATCTGGACACTTGCGCTGGTACTGGTTCCCGGGTTGGTTTATCTTTTGTCGCTGGCGGCAACGAAATTCTCGAAAATCAAACGCGGCGTAAAAGAAGTTTTCCTGGCTTCCACCGGAGCTTTGCAGCCATTGGGGCTCATGCTTTGGATTGCCTTTGTCATTCCAATGCTCTTTGTTAACATCACTTTTATCAAGCAATCGTTGTCCGACCCATTCGGTTGGGGCTGGGATTTTTTTGGTACCGCCAATACCCCCTGGCATCAGTTTGTCCCCCGGCTCGTTCCCTGGATTCAGGCAGTACTCGTTTTGACCGGACTTTGGTACAGCCTGCGGAACCTGAAAAAGACCTGGTCGCACGAGAACCTTTCTTCCCTGCAGCTCTTTCTGGTCATGTTGCCAATGGCTGCATTAATCACCGCTGTTGCTGTTGCCATGATTTTTTTCCATACCAATTAACCTAAGCTGGACGGGCCGGACACAAAGCAGATGGAGGAAAAAGCCGGAAGTCGGAAGAAAAAAGGAAAGAGGAAAAAGGAAAGAATCGGAAGGCGATGAACGGAACGCGCTCACTGAGTATTCGAAGTGAGACTTTGGAGTGGGTTCAGTCGAATGCATGAAGTAGTCGAAATCATCGAATTTCTGCCCGGCTGCTTGACACAGCATCTAGAACGTGGAAGTTAAATGCTCAATCAATATTTTTGCTCCGATGGCAATCAGGATCAGTCCTCCGGTAATTTCGGCGTAACGGTTAATTTTTGGCCCGGTTTTTTTGCCCAACAGGATTCCGAGCATGGAGGCCATAAAAGTAACTGATCCTATGATGATTACGGCAACCCAGATTTTATCGAGCAACGTGGCAAAACTAAAACCAATGGCCAGCGCGTCGATGCTGGTTGCGAGCGACAACACAAGAATTACCCTGATGTTGAGCGGATTTTTAACCTCACGTGCCTCAGGTCTTGAGAAACTCTCGATCACCATTTTTCCGCCCACGAGGCTCAGTAATCCAAACGCAATCCAATGGTCAACCGGCTCAATCAACGATTTGATGCTGTTTCCGACCAACCAGCCAATTAAAGGCATAAACGCCTGAAAGAGAGCCAGAAAAAGGGCGATTTTGGCAGCCTGAAAAAAACGGATGTGTGGCAGGTTTAGTCCGCTGCAAACCGAAACCGCGAACGAATCGAAGGATAAACCAATGGCCAGAAGAATGATCGTTACTATTTCCATCCGTGCTGAATTGAGCGACAAAACTATAAAAATTCACTGTCTTTTATTTCCTGAAGGATCAATCCGATTAAATCATTTCGGCGATCCGACAGATTTTTCAATTTATTCCTGAACGTTTTTGTTCCGGTAAAAGCCATCAGACCCGAACTAATTTCCTGATAAAACAGCAAGAGCTGATAGGAAAGTTTTCCGGCCAGTGGCAGGATTAAAAAAGCAAGAACCGACAGGTACAGGTTCCCGGTGAAACGAAACAACAAACAGGTTTCGAGCCAGTAAAATATCGGAAAAACTAACAGTCCGACCGCAAAATTAAAGGTGCTCAGAAATGCGGTATCTTTTATTTTCCGGCGAATGATCGTCCGTGGGAGATAAAACGGAAGCGCGTTAAACGCAAAACCGAAGATAAAAAGCGGGAGCGACAACCCGGCAAGCATGACGCGAAGGATCATTTTCACCCATCCTGCTTCGCCAAACTTGCTGACCTGTTTATCATCGAAATTTTCAGCCGAAAGGGCCCCGAAATATTCACCGGTTTTGTTCAGTAGTTGTTCAAAAACTTCAGGTCGTTCGCGTTCCAGCTTTTCCAGCTTTTTCACCAATTCCTGGTCGGAAAAAAAACGTTGCAGCACCGCATTTTTGCTGAAGAAAGAACGCTTCGAATGTGCTTTCCCGGCCAGTTGCCGGATGTTTTCGTAGAATGGATAGTGCGCTTTGCTGCCGATTTCCAGAACCAATGGCAAAAGCCGGTCGTGAATCATGTCGCGAAGGCTGAGCAGGACCTTTTGCGGGTTTTCGGCATATTCATCGCGGAACTGGCCGGCCGCAATGGGTTCACCGTACTGAACGATCAGGGTCCGGTTCAGAAACCAATAGTGATCGTAGTAAATTCCAACGGGAACAATCTGCAAATCCAGTTCGAAATTGTTTGCGGCCTCGGCTTCGAGAGCGATGCGGGGAACCGCTTTTTTGTGCGGGAGCATTTGCCGCCGACCCGAATGGGCCGCTTCCGGAAATAGTCCGATTGATTGTTTCTGTTCCAAAAGCCCGACCACCTGGGCGAAAACCTGTTCGTTGTTCGTCAGGTTTTCTTTTCCGTCGCGGATGCGGTAAATGGGTAGAAGCTTCAGGTATTTCAGGATAGCCTGAACAGGCTTCCGTTTAAAAATATCGGCGCGGGCCAGCCAAACCGTCTGGAGCGGGTTTGTACAGGCCAGCGCCAGCGGATCCATCAGGGCATTTTGGTGGTTGGGTGCAAAAATTACCGGTTTGCCGTGCGGAATGTTTTCACGACCGGTGACCGTCACTTTTTTGTGGGTGAGCCAAAAAGCAATCCGCACATAAAACCGAATGATTTCGTATCCGACCGAGTCCTGTTTCATGTCAGGCAATTACAGGGTTTCTCGACCAGTAAAATGCCAGGGTCAATCCGCTGATGATGTGCCAGATTCCCCACCAGGCGGCAATAATGGCCATTCCGCCCAGTTCCATTTCAGGCGGGAAAATTTTGGGGTTAAAAATAAGTGCGAGTGCCAGTCCCGAATTGTGAATCCCGGTTTCGATGGCAATGGTTCGCTGGTCGGTGCGCGATAATTTATTGGCTTTCGCGAAAAAATAGCCGGTTGCCATGGCCAACCCGTTCTGCATCAGTACGAAAATGAACACCAAATGGACGTAGCTGGTAAATTGCGAGAAATTTGCCGAAAGCATGGTGACGACCATCAACACAAAAAACAGCAAGGAACCTGTTTTGAATGGTTTTTTGATTTTTTCGGTGAGCTTCGGAAGTTTTTTCGACACCAGCAATCCGAGAATGACCGGAATGCCGAGCAAAATAAATACCGTTTGAAACATTTGGTATTTGTCGATTTCAAGCGGCCTGACCAATCCGGCGGCGCTGTGGGCGTTGTAGAAGTCGATGTAAAAATTTCCCCAAAGGGCGAAGTTGAAAGGGGTGAAAAAGATGGCTGCCGACGTTGAGACAGCGGTGAGGCTCACGGCAAGTGCCACGTTCCCTCGGGCCATTGAACTGATGAAATTTGAGATATTTCCGCCCGGACAGGCCGCAACCAGAATCATTCCCAGCGCGATGGTCGGGGTCGGGTTCAACAGCAGAACCAGCAGAAACGTAAAGGCAGGCAGTAAAAAGGTTTGGCTGATGTATCCAACGATGGCTGATTTTGGCTTCCGGAGAATTGCCTCGAAGTTTTCGACTTTAATGTCAAGCGCGACGCCAAACATGATAAACGAAAGCGCGATATTCAGGAAAACCAATCCTGACGGTGAGAAATTGAGCCTGACATGGTCAAGAACTTCAAGCGAATTATTCATAAGCGTCTCTCGATTAGCAAAGTTAGTGCTTATAAAAGTAGAAAACTCTCTATAAAATCAACGGGTTTGCCTGTGTTTTTTTATCCGGGCTCATTTCCTTTTTCCTTTCTACTGATATTTCTTCTTTTCCCACTCTTTCCGGTCAAATTCCTCATTAATGGAATAGTCGATCCGGTTGTCGCCAAAATAATATTTCAGGATTTCAAGCGAGCGGAAGTTGATAATGATTTCCCCGGCTTTTTTGTTGCTCAGGTGGGCGATCCGGGCAAATTTGCTGACCGAGATTTTTTCGTGGTGTTCTAAAAAATCGAGCAGTATTTTTTCAGCCTCCGAATAGCTGATCAGGATTCCGGCAGGACTTTTCTGCCTTTTCCACACTTCGATCATGATTTTGCTGGCCAGGCGGTTTTCGTCGTCTTTCCTGAAATAAGCCCACCATTTTCCTTCCTCGTCGCGGGCAAAATGCGGCCGTTCGGGGCTGGGTTTCACCATCACTTCCAGAATGGTCTTCCCTTCCACAAAATGCTGTTTGGTGGTGAAGTTAATTGCTGGTTTAGAATAAATCCGGGCAGCCGATTCAACCATGTAATATTCTTCGTCGGATCGCACCCCGGCAATGCGCCCATTGTCTTTAACCCCGATGAGCAGTCGTCCGCCGTCGGTATTGGCAAAGGCCACGAGCGACCGGGCAATCTTTCGCGAGTCGCTGATGCAGTATTTAAAATCCTGCGTTTGGTGCTCGCCCTGCTGAATTAGTTTTAATAATGAACTGGCCATAATGGTTTCTGTTTCTCACTTTTACTGAAAACTAGTTGTTGTTTTATGCCCTCAGATTGCAGAAAAGTTCGTAAATTTAAATGAGAATTTCATTCGTTTATAATTAGTTTCTTAATTGCCAGATAGCTTGTCCCGATCCATCGGGAGAACTCGCCAATAATCATTCTCTTTTATTAGAAGTAATTCTCATGGCTCGTTTCAATAAATCTGTATGAAAACAATTCTACTTCCAATCATTCTTTTTGTAGCCGTCACGCATTTAACCTTTGGTCAGTTTCAGGAAAAAAGTTACATCGACTTTCGGGATAAAGTTAAAGATTTATCGGTCAGTGGACTGAAAGAATTAAATCCCAATCCGGTTCATGAATATTACAAGGGTTACAACCTTACCCCAAAGGCCAACGAAATCGTTTATCTCGATTCGGTCGTCCAGAAACTCAAATTGACCGGCGAGGAACAGAACCTGTTGATGCAGAACCATTTTGTGGTTACCGAGCGATTGAAAAGCACCAGTTTTGGGGTAGCCTATCAAAGCCAGGTTTTTAATAACGATTTGCCTGTGTTTGTCTCAACCGACCTTATCCTTCACGCCTTGCACACTTCATACGACAATATTTTAAAAGAAGTTGAAGGCTCGCTGATGATGTCAAACATCAAAGAATACCTGACCGATTTGTACAATAACGTTCCTGCCATTGCCGCAAAATATGGCAGCAACTTACCCAAAAACGTTGAAGATGTGGATTTGTACCTAACCGTTGCCCTGTCGCTCATGAACGATACGAAGTTGCAAACGCGCTATGCCAGTCAGGAGAACTATGAACAGATTATGCAGGCCATACACGACGAAACGCAGACCAGGGTCCAGCTTTTTACCAATGCCGGACGACTGCGGGACATCGATTTTTCGCAGTTCAAGGTCAGGGGACACTACGTTTATACGGATGAAGACCGGCGGCAAAATGCCACAAACCTTGAACCGTATTTCAAGACCATGATGTGGCTGGGGCGTATCGATTTTCCCATGACACAGCCGCCAACCGGGGGGCAGGAGGCTCCCTGGAAATTTGAGGAAATTCAGCGGATGAACATTTCCGCTTTTATCCTGAATGAAATGATGCAATCATCGGCTAAAAAGGGCCTGCTGCAGCAGAACAACGAAATAGTTACCTATTTGGTCGGCGAAAGCGACAACCTGACTCCGGAAGAATATACCGGCTACATTCAATCGAAAGGCATATCGGATGCGGGCCAAATGCTCGATTCGTTGGTGTATGTTGATTTTCAGGATGGGTTGTCAAAAAATCCGGATTTTGAACAAAAATACATGGGCGCATTTTATTTTGTTTCGCCAAACGGCGAGAAACCCGACGTGCTGCCCATTTCGTTTCTGGTGAGCGGTCAGCGGTTTATTATCGATTCGTACATTTTGGCGAATGTGGTATTCGACCGCATTATTTACAAAGGCGATAAAGTAAAACGGATGATGCCCGACCCGCTGGATGTACTGTATTCGCTGGGAAACGACGATGCACTTCATTTTCTGGAAGCTGACATGACCGCCTACCCGTATGCCAGCCAACTGGCCTTAATGAGATACCTGATTGGTTCCAAAGAACCCCAATTTTGGAGCGAAAGCCTCTACAACGCCTGGCTGTCGTCTATTCGTGCCCTGAACCCAATACCCGACAATGAAAATTTGCCCTTTTTTATGCGAACCGGGGCCTGGCATCAGCAAAAAATGAATACCCAACTTGCGGCCTGGACACAGGTTCGCCACGATAATCTGTTGTATGCCAAGCCCTCATATACCGGAGGGATGGGCTGTTCGTTCCCATATTCTTATGTCGAGCCATATCCCGAATTCTATAAACGGCTGGCCGACTATTCAACTGGCGCGGCTGAGTTTTTCAGTGGAAAGAATTTCCAGATCAACTTCAGTGAGCTCGTTGACCAGTTTTTCAGGAAGTTTGCGGCAGTAATGTCGAAACTCGAAATCATTGCCCAAAAAGAACTCGACAACCAGCCCTTCAGTACCGACGAAGAAAGCTGGTTAAAACAGATGCTGGTAAAACAACCACAGCCCGAGTGCGGAAACCTGCCATTTACCGGATGGATACTTGATTTATTTTGGGAAGCAAGAAAGGTTACAGAACCCGATCTCATCAATGTTGATATTCATACACAGCCTACCGACGAGTTCGGGAATGTGGTTGGAAAGGTACTTCATGCCGGGTTGGGCGAAATTAACCTGGGGGTTTGTTTGGCAAAAATACCCGGAAGCAATACCATGGCGGCCTATACCGGGGCATTTATGTCGTTTTACGAAAACATTACCGATAATTTTTTAAGGTTGAACGATCAGCAATGGGCAACAATGATTTCGGACAATAAAATTCCGGGGCGGCCTGAATGGGTGAATGCTTACCTCGCAACCAGCAGCGGGAGCGCTTATCCTGAAGAAAGGTCGCTCCCAACCTCCATGCTGATGGGTATTAATTCCTTAAAAATGAATGAAACGGGCAATTTTGCCAAAGTCTATCCCAATCCAACAACAAATTTTATCACCATTGATCTCATGGAATCAAACAAAACACAAGTAAATTATTTTGTTACAGATATTTGTGGCCGGATAATGAAATCAGGTCCTGTTGGTTTAAATAAAGGACCAGTTGATTTTACTGGCTTCCCAAAAGGTTTGTATGTCGTGAAACTCAGCGATGGGACAAAACTTCAGTTTGAAAAAGTGGTGAAAGATTGAACCTAAAAAAACCCAGGACCTTGATGCAGTTTTGGCAAAAAAGTTCTACCATCATTAACTGATGGGCTTTTCAAAGGCAGTCAACTGCATTCGTTTTTCTATCGCAACCCTTTCGCTCCTTGCAAAAGTTTCTTCATCGGGCTTCTGCTTTTAACCCCTTCAACATCCTGATGGCAACTGCCGCAACGAACTGAATGAATGTCGTTCTGACTGTTTTTGTCGGAATATGAAGTGTTCATTTTGGTCACGTCCAAACCACAGTTCGAGATGGCCGGATGGCAGTTCCTGCACGAATTGCGGGCATCATTCGAATGGGGGGAATGGCAGGCCACACACGAAATGCCTTCGTGGACACCGGTGGGGGTGCGGTCGTCTTGCGAACCGGTTTCGTGTTTAAAATTGGGCGAATGGCATTGCTGGCAGAGCTTACTTGCCGGATCGTCTGAAACTTTAACCTCACGGCCTTGATCGAACATGGAAACCTTCAGGAGTTTGTCGGCCCTGATGTGGCGTTTATCAGTCCTGACATACCACGAAAGCGGGACATTTCGCGGAGACTTTTCATAGAACATTTCCTTCGGGTTATCATACTTGCCGGTCCTGAGATGTGGGTTTCCTTCGCCGTGAATGTTGTGGCACGACAAACAGGGAATTGTTGGCATTGACGCTTTTTTCATGTCATTCAGTTTCCAGGCGCCATCAGCGGCCTGGGGTTTTTCGAGCAAAGTTTTGATGTTGCCTTCGTAAAACATGCCGTGACAACGCAAACAGTCCCAGTACGGCGCTTCCATTTTGTTGTGTTTCCGGTTCATAAAAATGTCGGCATAATTGGCCGAATGTCCGCCTGAAAGCCATTTTGCGTATTCCGACCCGTGGCAACCGGCACACCGGGCCGAAAGGTCGAGGGCTTGTTGTTCGGTCAACCGGATATCTTCTGGATTCGTTTCTTTTCCCCAATGCGTGAAAACCATGTTGCCCTTTTCTTTCAGGCTGTGGAGACCGTTGCTCAGAGCCGTTCCGTGGCATTGGGTACAGCGGATATTCCGGTGGGCCGAATTTTGCCATTCATCAACCGATGGGCTGATTTCGTGGCAACTGGCACAGGTTTTATCCGGATTGGCTGAATTCCATTTTGCATAACCGCCAAACAGGACAGCGAGTCCGGCAAAAATGAAAAGAAGTATCAGTGCGATTTTTTTTAGGTTCATAAGTTTTTTTCAAGTTTCAGGTTCCAAATATATTGATTGATAAAGGTTCTATTATGTTTGGCATTGGTAAATCAATTGATGTTAATCGTATGATTTTGTCAGGATTTAATTTTACAAATAATGACTTCAGATCCGGCAAATCACGCGAGACAAATGACTATAAATAACCTTTTTACCTGAACTTAGTTCCGGCGAAATTTTTAGCGATGTGCCCGCCAATCCAGTATCCGAGGGCCATGATGGTGAGCGCGGGGTTAAATCCGCCACCGTTCAGCATCACGCTTCCGTCGGCTACAAACAGGTTGTCGATTTCATGTACCTGGCCGTATTTGTTGACTACCGATGTTTTTTTGTCGTTTCCCATCCTTGCCGTTCCGTTTTGGTGCTGGCCGCCCGATAATCCTTGCCCGCCAATGCTTTGCCAAGTTTGGTAAGCTCCGGCTGCTTTCAGGATTTCTTCGGCTTTTGACGACAAAAACTTGCAGTGCTCATAATCAAGCGGATGCCGTTCACCTGAAAGCGATGCCACCGGAATGCCCCAGTAGTCTTTAACTTCAGGATCAACCGTCACGCGGGCTTCGAAATTTGGCATTTCCTGAATGGGCCCGACCACCTGGGCCGTGCGGTGGTAATTGCTACGCTGGAATTCTTTGTGCCCTTTTCCCCAACTGGCCGATCCGGGGGGCCGGATTCCGGTGTATAAATAGGGCAGGCGGTTGAACTCGTTGGCCAGCAACCCTCCACCTACAATCCCCGGATTGTGGTGATTGTAGTCGGACCAGGCCACTGTGGCTCCCGGTCCCGAAAAATCGAGGATGTCGTAATCAAATAGGCCATAAGCGCCGGTATAGGCGTGGCCCATCAGGTTGCGGCCCACCCAGTCGTAATTATTTCCGGCGCCATTCGCGAAAAGTTTTGACTTTGAATTGAGCAGTAATCTGGCTGTTTCGATGGCTGCTCCTGAAACGACCACCAGATCGGCTGTTTGTACCTGGGGCTTGTCGTGCTGATCGAAATATTTTACACCGGTTGCTTTTCCCTGGTCGTCGATCATGATTTCGGCTACTTTGCAGTTGTGTCGCAGGTCGCAGTTGCCAGTTGCCAGCGCCACCGGGATGACCGTGTTTTGTGAACCGTTTTTGGCATCAACCGGACAGGCAAAGCCGCAGCAGGTACGGTTACGGATGCAGGCGGCGCGGTTGTTGAACGGAATCGAATTCCGGAGCATCGGTATTGGGAACGGGTGCAACCCCAGTTTTTTCGAAGCTTCAGATAAAATCCTGGCTTCCTGGTTGTATTCGAACGGGGGCATTGGCCGTTTCCGCTTTCGGGGAGCTGCAAACGGGTTTTGGGCATCGTCGCCCGAAACGCCGACTTCCCATTCCGCTTTTTCGTAGCAAGGTTCCAAATCCTGATAGGTAATCGGCCAATCTTCCAGTGTCGATCCTTCCACCGCGCCATAAACGGTTTTCAGCTTAAAATCTTCTTCCATGAAACGCCAGGCCATGGCGCCATAGCTGACCGTTCCGGAGCCCACACAGGCCGCGTTGTTGCTGTATCCTCCTGAAATGGGTGTCACAATTTGCCTGAACCCACTTTTATGAATTACCACGCGCGGGTTTTTCAGGTGGTCGGGGCCAAACGGCGAACCCAGCACCTCGGTGCGTTGCGAAATCAGTTCATCGTTCGGATGTTCATCGTAGTCGGGCCAAACGCCCCGCTCAAAAAGAACGACCGAAAGCCCGCTGGTGGCCAGTTCTTTGGCAACTATCCCACCGGCAGCCCCGGCACCGACGATGATTGCATTGACGTGTTTATTTGCCATGTTTATTTGATTATCTTGATGCTTTGTGGCCGCCGAACCCTAAACTACCGACCCCGAGCAGAAACCCGAAAGTGTACCAGCCGCCGTTATTGTTGACCGCCCAAACCGCAACGTGATCGCTGAAGAGGCTGATAACAAACGTAAAAGGGGCAATTATGCCGTGCCACAAGCCACCAAAAAAGCCATAAGTATGTCCGGTTGTGCACAGTTGAACGTGTTGAACTTCGGCACAAGAAACAAACAGGAACAAGGAAAACAAGAGGATTAACAGGTGCGTGGGTAAAGATTTTGTTTTCATTTTAGGTTTGGTTTTGATCGTTGTTGAATGATGTTTTGAATTTAAGCCGGATTTTTTCTGAAAAACTTCAGGTTCAGGAACGATAGCGGTTTTGGCCAATAACCAGCGGATAATCGATCCGGAGCATTTCGAAGCTCAGGTAATCTTTGTTGCCGCCGTGAATGGGCGAGCCGTAAAAACCCTGCATGGTATGTGCGCGCACCAGGTCAAAGAATTCGGCAGGTTTTCCGCCGGGCCATTCTGCTGTGGCCAGCCGATTGGATTCGAGCAGTTGTAAAAGTTTGGTCTGGTCGCCGAAGCTCAGGTTTTCGAATAACTTTCCAAATTTTCGGGAACAATAATCCTGAATATTTTTGATCCCGTTGCGGTAAGTTTCCTGGTTGTATCGAAACACGCCTGAAAGTTGGCGGTCGATGTAATGAACAACCCCGGCATCGGTTGCCCCGGGCGAGCCGTCTTTCGGGATAATCTGTTCGCAAATGGCCACGGTGCAGCGTGCTTCTTCAGGGGTAAAAAAACGGAAGGCACTGGTTTGTTTCAGGCAGGAAGGAAAAAATAAAATGGTCCCGAAAGCCAGGCTGGCTGATTTTACAAAATCGCGTCGGTTCAGGTTAGTCATAGATGACAGTTTTTCGAGGTATTGAGGATTTAATTTTAGGCTTTTTAAAGATATAAATTCAATTTTGTATTCGGATGATTTTCAAGAAAATTCAGCTTCTTTCCTGAAAATGGGTTTCGATGCCGTTTTGTAAGCCAACGGCGGTGGTTAAACTGAAAAAATCTTCCCCAAGCGAAATTTTATCCGTTACTGAAAGAAGAATCCAAAATTTTAGCCCCGAAAAATGAACTTTTGTGCGGAACGAATGACTATTTGGCCCCTTTTCAGTAGATAATTGTCTGTATGACACTGATTTGGTGAGCGTGAAAAATTGTCAGCCCGGTTATAGGTTTTCTCAAAAAAATCTCGATATTTAGAAAACCAAAAAACCTAAACCGAAGTGGAACATAAACTCGTTGACCTGATTGATCTTGCATCGTTTCAACCGATGCTGGATTGTCTCAACAAACTCACCGAATTTACTTCGACTATCCTCGACGATCAGGGGAATATCCTCACTCCGACGGTGTGGCAGGACATCTGTATTAAACTCCAGGAGGCCAACTTGTGCCACGAAAAAGAATGCCGGTTAAACAGCCGGTTTATTCTGGAAAGACCAGATGAGGCAACCGCAACCCGGATTTTCCAGTGCCAGCACGGAATGGTTAGTTACGTCGAACCCATTGTCATTAAAGGGGAGCGCCTTGGATCTTTGGTTACAGGCCAGGTTTTTACGGAAAAACCAGATGCGGGCAATTTCAGGCTTCAAGCCCAACAGATGGGTTTTGATGAAGCGACATTTATGGAAGCGCTGGAAAAGGTTCCGGTATTGACCGAAAAACAGATGGAAAAGCAACTGCCGGTAATAAGCAGCCTTGCCAATTTAATAGCCGACAGCGGATTAGCTAAACTGAAGGAAATAGAAACCCGGAAAATAATACTTGATTTGCAGCACGACATCATCAAAATCGTGGGCCGGGCAAAGAACCTGCGGCTGGCTTTAAATCACGTGCTCGAAAAAGTATGCCGGCAAGGTGGTATCGATAGTGGTTGGGTTTATCTGCTTGATCCAATTTCAGGAGAAATAAACCTGACAGCCCATTTCGGGTTAGGTGAACTTTTTGTAAGCCAGAATTCAAACTTTGCGGCCAATTCGCCAATTGCGGCAATCCTGCGTTGTGGCGATCCGGTCTTTCGTTCCTTTGCCGAAATTCAGGAATTGAAAAACCCCAGCCAGCTTCAGGAGCAAATCCGCTCGATGGCAGTTATCCCCATTCTGCATGAGAACCAGGTCCTTGCTGCTTTAAATGTCGCTTCGCACTATTTCGACCATATTCCGGAGGATACGCGCCTTGTTCTTGAAACCATCGCTTCTTCACTGGGCGGGGCCATCGCGAGGATGAATGCCGAGAACTTGTTGAAAGAAAGTGAAAAAAAGTACAGAATGGCCTTTAACACAAGCCCTGACGCGATCAATATAACCACAATGGATGGAACTTATGTGGCTGTGAACCAGGGTTTTTTAAACCTGACTGAATACGTCCGTGAAGAAATTATCGGGTTCAAATCGATCGATCTCGACATTTGGGCAAATCCTGAAGATCGCGAAAAATTGGTTGCCCGCTTGAAAAAGGATGGAAAGGTTGAAAATTTCGAATCCGTTTTCAAGGTGAAAAATGGCCAGTTTATTACCGCGTTGATGTCGGCCAGTGTGCTGACAATCAACAATAAACCACATATTTTATCGGTTACCCGCGATATTTCGGAACGGAAAAAAATTGAAACGGAGTTGTTGGTTGCCAAAATGAAAGCTGAAGAAAGCGATCGGCTGAAAACTTCGTTCCTGTCTAACATTTCGCACGAGCTGCGCACTCCGATGAACGGAATTCTAGGTTTTTCCGAATTGCTTCACGACGATTTGCTGACGATTGGCGAACGGCACGAATACATCAGTGTAATCAACGATAGCGCGCGCAGCCTGCTCAGTGTGATTACCAGCATCGTCGATATTTCGAAAATCGACTGCGGCGACCTGAAAAAACGGGTTCTGTTGTTTAACCTGAACGAACTTCTCGACGGGTTAATGAAAAATTTTTCAGGTAATAAAATTATCCAGGAAAAGAGCCATCTGAAAGTTGATTTGATAAAAGCGCTAACCGATGAACAAAGCCTGATTTATTCCGATCCATCCAAAATAAATCATATTTTCGGGTTGCTGCTCGACAATGCTGCCAAGTTTACCGATCGGGGCACCATTCAATTTGGGTACATCATAAACGGTTCAATGGTGCGGTTTTTTGTGCGCGATACGGGCAAAGGGATACCGCCCGACAAGCATTTGGCTATTTTCGAGCGTTTCAGGCAGGAAGATGAAACCCTTTCGCGAAAATACGGGGGCATCGGACTTGGACTGGCCATTGCCAAAGGGCTGGTTGAATTGCTCGGTGGCAAAATCTGGGTAGAATCGGAACCAGGGAAAGGCTCGGTGTTTAGCTTCGAAATTCCGTTCGAAAATCAGAATGAACCCGTTCGTGACTACTCGACGGTAACCGATTTGGCCAGGTTACGCGGCTGATCCACATCGCAGCCCCGCATCACGGCAATGTAATACGAGAACAATTGCAGGGGGATAATCGCCAGCAAGGGTGAAACTGCCGGGTGCGATTTGGGGATTTCGAAGATGTCGTTGACCATATTTTTCAGTTCCCCATCGCCTTGTGTCACTACAGCAATGATATTTCCCTTCCGGGCTTTTACTTCCTGAATGTTGCTGACAATCTTTTCGTAGTAGTGATCTTTGGCCGCAACAACAATGACCGGTAAATTGTCGTCAACCAGGGCGATCGGCCCGTGTTTCATTTCGCCGGCTGCATAACCTTCGGCATGGATGTACGAGATTTCTTTCAATTTCAGGGCGCCTTCCAGCGCAACCGGGAAAAGGTTGCCACGTCCGAGGTAAAGCGCGTTGATGGCATCTTTGTATTTGGCCGCAACTTCTTTAATATGAGGGTGTTTAACCAGGATGGATTTGGCTTTATCCGGAATTTGGGTTAATTCTGAAATCAATTCGAGGTACATTTCCTGAGAAATTTGCTCTTTCTCCTTGGCCAGCTTCAGTGCCAGAAGCGTCAGTACCGTAACTTGTGCTGTAAAAGCTTTGGTTGAGGCCACCCCAATTTCGACACCTGCGTGGGTGTAAACACCGCCATCGGTTTCGCGGGCAATGCTCGACCCAACCACGTTGCAGATGCCAAGAATGGTGGCGCCATGCTCTTTGGCCATGCGCAAAGCGGCCAGTGTATCGGCCGTTTCACCGCTCTGGCTGATGGCAATTACCACGTCGTTGCTGTCCAAAATGGGGTTCCGGTAACGAAATTCCGAAGCATATTCAACTTCTACCTGAATTCGGGCATATTCTTCGATCAGGTATTCGCCAACCAGCGCAGCGTGCCATGAAGTGCCGCAGCCAATTATGATGATTCTTCTGGCATTCAGTATTTTCGGGAAAACATCGAGCAAACCTCCCAGCACAATGTCTGAATGGTCGGGCGTGATGCGGCCCCTGAACGTATCTTCGATGGTTTTGGGCTGTTCGAAAATTTCTTTTAGCATAAAATGGTCGAAATCACCTTTCTCCAGGTCGCCGATGCCCAGGTCAACTTTTGTGATCTTAAAAGCCACTGGGTTGTTTTCGACGGTTTTCAGGGTGAGGCTGTCTTTGTTGATGATGGCCACGTCGTGATCGTTCAGGTAAATGACGCTATCGGTATAATTAACAATTGGCGTGGCATCAGAGGCAATGAAATATTCGCCTTTACCGATTCCGATAACCAGCGGGCTTCCTTTCCGGGCTGCTATCAGTTGGTATTTTTCCTTCGTGCAGATGACCACAATCCCGTAAGCACCAACTACTTTCGAAAGTGCCAGCCTGACAGCAATTTCGGCAGTGGCTCCTTCGGCATTCCGGTAAAAATATTCGATCAGGTTAACAAGTACTTCGGTATCGGTGGCCGTCTGGAACGAGTAGCCTTTTTTAATCAGGTCGGTTTTCAGTTCGGCATAGTTTTCAATAATCCCGTTGTGGACCAGAACAAAGTCGCCGTTCATCGAAGTGT
>JBBIHV010000035.1:0-13086 GCA_037446835.1 Sunxiuqinia sp.
CCAAATCCGCTTGATTTTTGATCTTTTTTATTGGGTCGCCATACGGATATTCATAAAAGTAAATAATTCTGAAAATGCGATTGCGACCCCTCAAACATCCTATTTCGATTATGTAAAGGTAAAACAATTTTTCCTTGCCCCCGAAGTTACACTATCATCGAATATAGTTTGTTCTTCAGTAACGGCAACTATGAATGTAGACCCTGCTGCAACAAATATTTCCTGGGCACTTACGCCTTCTGGCCTTTTTAGTGGCTCCACCACCGGAAGCGGAACTTCTGCAAATATTGTGAGATCATCGGGTGCAAATGGGGCTGGTAAAATAACCTATACATTTCAAATGCCCAGCGGTGAAACATTCACAGCTTATAAGGATTTTTGGGTAGGTAAACCTGTTATAAACACTCAACCCCCATTATCCTACTTTAATGGCAGTACCTACAATAATGCATGTAATAGCCAATGGTATTCAACAAATATGAATATCCAGCCTGCAGGAAGTTACGTGGAATGGTCGAGAATTGCTGCAAACCCGGGTACGACCGAATGGTACCAGTCAGGCAACAATGTAAATTTTTACTTTTTTGCGGTTAATCAAACCGCCGTTTACCGGGTTAGCGCCTCAAATGCCTGCGGGTGTACCACCTACGACTTTGGGTTTAAATCAACCGATTGTAGCGGTGGAGGTGGCTGTATCCCGGTTTATACACTCTCGCCAAACCCAAGCAGCAGTATGGTTACGATAGTTCCACAATTACCCGCACCGTGCTCGGTCACAAAAGCTGCAACCCTTAGCCAGAGTGGATTTATTTCGGTTTACGATCAACAGGGAACTTTAAAGAAGAAGATCAAATATACTCCCAACTCGGAAGCTGAAATTGATGTTTCGGATTTACAAGACGGCACCTATTTTTTACAGATCTATGATGGCAATTCTAACGGCAAAAAAACTTTAGTTGTTCAGCACTAATCATGCTGGTAATCATTTCAAACTGAGCAACGCCCATTTGTTCCGGACGCTGGTCGAATATCGGGTTTGCTTTCAGTTCGTCGCTGGTGATCATGCTTTTCAGTGAGTTGCGCATGGTTTTGCGCCGTTGGTTAAAGGCCATTTTTACCAGGCTGGTAAAGAGTTTTTCGTCGCAGTTGAGGCGCCCGGTCTGATTTCGGGTGAGCCTGATAACTCCGGATTTAACTTTGGGCGGTGGCGAAAAAACATCTTCGTTCACAGTAAACAGGTATTCGATGTTGTAATAAGCCTGAAGGAAAACGCTCAGGATACCATAGGTTTTCGATCCGGGGGGTGCGGCCAGCCGTTCGGCCACTTCTTTCTGGAGCATCCCGACCACTTCAGGAACCTGATTGCGGTATTCAAGCACTTTAAAAAATATTTGCGATGAAATGTTGTACGGGAAATTGCCAATAATGGCAAACGGTTCATCGAAATACTGGTGCAGGTTGAGCCGCAAAAAGTCGTGCGAAATAATCCGGTCGTTCAGTTCCGGAAAATGCGCATTCAGGTAATCAACCGATTCGCGGTCGATTTCAACCACCGTAGTTTCGTACGATTTATTTTGCAGCAGAAACTGGGTCAGCACGCCCATTCCGGGGCCAATTTCCAATACTTTGTCCAGGTTTTCGGCCTTCAGACTTTCCACAATTTTTTGAGCGATGTTTTTGTCTTTCAAAAAATGCTGCCCCAAATTTTTCTTTGCCCGTACTGTTGTCATCTTTTTCAGGTTTTCAGGTCGGGATTAAATTATTGATAAAAATCCGACTGAATTAAAACAAATCTGTATTTTTGCCCTCATGGCCAACTTCCGGAGCCAGGCCGAAATAGGCCTTCCCGGTTGCCTTGGCAAAAGTACGTTTAAATTTATCTGGAAAAAATTAAATATTTTGAAGCAAACTATCCTTAAATCCCTCAAGTTCATTTCTTTCTTTTTACTGGGTATCTTCATCTTTTGGATGGTTTACAAAGATCAGGATATCCACCGGATTAAAAGCATCCTGACCAATGATGTCAACTATTTCTGGATCGGTGTTTCGCTGGTACTGGGCTTGATGAGCCACATCAGCCGCACCATTCGCTGGAACCTGATGATCGAGCCACTTGGCCACAAACCGAGGCTGCTGAACACATTTCTGGCCGTGATGGTTGGTTACCTGATGAACCTGGCGCTTCCCCGCATGGGCGAAATTTCGAGGTGCGGTGTTTTGGCCCGGTACGAAAAAATTTCGTTTACTAAACTGGTCGGTACCGTTGTACAGGAACGGCTTATCGACGTGCTGATGTTATTGATTTTGCTGGTTGTTGTGGTGTTTACCCAGTTTGGCCAACTGGTCGAGTTCCTGAAAAATAATCCGGAAGTGAAAGAAAAGTTGATGATGGTGGTAACTTCACCGGTTTTGATTGGCGGTTTGGTCGCTGTTCTGTTGCTCATTTGGGTTTCGCGCCATAAAATTCGGGCCAGCTCGGTCATGAAAAAGTTTTTTGGGCTGGTGAACCAGTTTGTCGAAGGGTTTCGAACCATTGGCGCGATGAAACGGAAGGGCCTGTTCATTTTTCATTCGGTATTTATCTGGTTTTTGTACTACGCCATGTTGTATTGTGTGTTCTTTGCCTTCGATTTCACTTCACACCTGGGGCCATTGGCCGGGCTCACCGTTTTTGTGTTGGGCAGTTTCGGGATGATTGCCCCGGTGCAGGGCGGAATTGGCGCCTGGCATTTTATGGTGATGGAAGGTCTTGCCCTGTACGGAATTGACCGGACCGACGGGAAAGTGTTTGCCTTGCTGGCTCACGGAACCACAACCGTTATGCTGATTGTTTTGGGTTTGATTGGGTTACTGGCCCTGCCTTTTGTGAACGAGCGCGAACAGACATTAGAAAATAGTCATTCGTCAATGGTAAATTACAAGTAATCTTGAATGTTAACCTTTACATAGCGCGCCGCATATTTTCGGCAAAAGAAAACCGGAACAACCTTTCGCACCGGATCGTGAATATTGCACTGTTTGGCATTGTTCTGGGACTGGTGGTGCTTATTTTGTCGGTGGCAATCGTTACCGGCTACAAATCGGAAGTAGGGCGAAAAGTGATCGGGTTTGGTTCGCATTTGCAGATCGTGAACCTCGACTCGAACCAGTCGTTCGAAACCAGCCCCATTAGCGAAAATCAGCCATTTCTTCAGGAATTGAAAAACATTCCGGGCATCCGCCATGTGCAGGTTTTCGCCACAAAACCGGGCATTATCCGCACTGGCGACGAAATTCAGGGTGTGGTGCTGAAAGGAATCGGCCCCGATTTCGACTGGTCATTTTTTCAGGAAAACAAAGTTTCAGGAGAGCCGTTCCATGTTCAGGATACCATCAGGAGCAACAAAATCTGGGTGTCGAAACAAATGGCCGACCTGCTCAGGCTCAAATTGGGCGACGGGCTCAGCATGTTTTTTATCAACGGTACAGATGCCGTTCCGCGCCAGCGCAAATTCCAGATTGCAGGCCTATACAAAACGAGCCTCGAAGAATTCGACCGCATGTTTGTGCTGGTTGACATCAACCATGTGAGGAAACTGAACAACTGGAAAAACGATGAGGTGAGCGGCTTCGAAATACTGGTGAACGATTTCAGCAAACTGCACGAAACGGAAGTGGCGGTACGCAACTTGCTGCTGCGGAACACACAGTCCGACAAACCTGTCCTTCAGGTGGTGAGCATCAGGGATAAATACCGCAATATTTTCGACTGGCTCAACCTGCTCGACATGAACGTGTGGATCATTCTCGCATTGATGGTTCTGGTAGCTGGGTTTAACATGGTTTCGAGCCTGCTGGTTATTATTCTTGAACGCACGCAGATGATCGGTATCCTGAAAGCCATGGGCGCCCGCAACTGGGCCATCCGGAAGGTTTTTCTTTATTTTTCTGTTTTGCTCATCCTGAAAGCGCTGGTAATCGGCAACATTCTGGGCATCGCGATTTGCCTCATTCAGCAATACACCCATGTGTTCAAGCTCAATCCGGCTACGTATTATCTTGCTTATGTCCCCATTAACCTGACCGTTTTGCAGGTGGTGCTGCTGAATGTCGGAACCATTGTGATCACATTGCTTATGTTGCTCCTGCCGTCATATTTCATTACCAAGGTCTCTCCTGAAAAGACGATCAGGTTCGAGTAAACTGAAAGACTGAAACCCGGGTTTCGTGGATTGCCTTTCATTAGCCCTTGAATTTTTGTTTGCCCGACATTTTCTGCGAAAGATTAATCCAGCATTAAACTTTTCAATCAATCCTCGATTTCAGTTGTTCAGGAACCTGATGGGCAGCAATTTTCACTATTTTTATTTTATGTATCCGGATGTAAAAACATATCTGAAAGAGGCCTTGCAGGGTGAACTTCCCGGCGGCGAAGCCCATCGCAAAATGTTGCCACCTGGGCGGCGTTTAAAAACGTACGATCACGAGCAGGCAACGGTAAAGCCGAGCAGTGTTTTATTGCTGCTTTTTTCTGAAGGCGAAAAGTTGTTTGTTTGCCTGATGAAGCGCCCGTCAACCATGAAACATCATCCGGGGCAGATCAGTTTTCCCGGAGGAAAGGTGGAGAAAGAAGATCGTTCGGCTGAAATGACGGCCTTGCGCGAAGCCCGCGAAGAAGTTGGGATCGACCCATCGTCGGTCGAAATTATTGGTAAATTATCCGATTTGTTTGTCGAGGTCAGCCAATTTTCAATTCAGCCTTTCCTTGCCTGGACTGACAAGAAGCCTGAATTTCAGGTTAATTCAGGAGAAGTTGAAGCGCTGGTTTTATTCCCAGTAAGCGACTTTGTGGCCAACGAAACAATTGCTGAAACGGTGCGCGAAACGGTTTCCGGGCAACTTCAGGTTAAATATTATTCCTGCAACGGTGAAATTATTTGGGGGGCAACAGCCATGATTTTGTCAGAACTGATCGAGGTTTTGAAAAAGCACCCAAATTTTGGTCGCCAGTACCTGTAAATCATTCAATTCTTCAATCATAAAACGACCAGGAAACCCCCAGCCTGAAAGTACGCCGGTAGTATGGATAGTTGGGCGCGACATAGTAATTGTTCCCAGCCAGGCCCGAAGCGGCGTTCATCAGCATGAAAAAGAAACGCGTCCGTTTCAGCTTCAGGTTGGCATGAAGGTCGATGAAAGGGAAATTTCCAATTTTTTGGCTCCCCTGAAGATAGAACCGCGAAGTTGCCGGATCGTACGCATCGGCATAGAATAACGTATTGTACCGGGTGTCGATGCCCAATTGCGTGTACATCACTTTCGACCAGAGTGTCAGATAATTGATGCTGATAAAAGTGGAGAAAGAAGGCAGGTGTATATAATTTTCGTTGCTGGCCTTTTGTGCGAGAAATTGGGTGCGGATGAGCCAGTGGTTGCTCTCGAAATCTTTGTTGAGGTAGCCGGAAATAACCAGCAGTTCGCTTCCTGCCTGAGCAGGCAGCATGGTTGCATCGTTGTAAATGTAATTGCCTATGAGCGAATAATTTGCTCCGATGGTGAATTTATATTCCTTTGAATGAATGCTTGAACTGATGTTCATTTCGTTGATGTTGCTGAAATGGTTCATCCATCGAAAGTAGTTCGAGTAATAGTAGTTGTCGTAATAATCCGGTACAAGTGTTTTCAAACTTCCTTCAATTCTTAGGCTGGTGGTATCTCTTCCAATTTTCAGCGGTTTATTGATGTATCCGTTCATCTCGGTTTGACCCACCCGGTAACCGGTAATGTAAATCCGGCCATCGGCTGCCCACTGCCAGAATTTTCCTTCGTTCCTGAAAATGCCGCCGCCAACAAATGTATTCGATTGTTTCTTAGGGTAATATCCCAACGGTGTCGAAAAATTGTACCAAAGCTGATCGTTCCCGATATAGGCGCGTTTTCCGAAGGTATATTTTCGGTCGGGCGCTTCGTAAAACTTGATCTGGAAAATATTGGTCATCCGGGTATATCTCAAACTGTCGTTGGTTTTCAACGAATCGGCATAGATGTTCTTGAAGAAACTGCTTGCCGCTGCTGTCTTGACAAACTTGCGCTTGTTGCCCGAAATCTCGAACTCATGGATAAAACCTACCCGTGGAATGAATAAATCGGTTGCAAACCTTGATGTGTCGGGGTTTGCAACCGATTTTCCAACGCGGTATTCGTTTGTGGAAAAAAGGGTGTTGTTTTGCAGATAATTGGTGGCATCGGTCAGTTGCACCGGAAAATCCTGTGTTTTGGTCCCCGGATCCAATTGTTGCCGGGCGTCAAGGCCACCGTTCTCCTGTCCGGTTAGCCGGTTGAACAGGATGTTTGAATGAGAAATAAACCGGTCGGAGCGGTACGACGAAACCAAACCGATGTTATGAAATTTGTCGCTCTGGTAAAGGTATTGGCCCTGCGAACGGGTCTGGTTGTAGATAAATTCAAAATTCAGTTTTTTATTCACATTTTTGGTAACGAGAACGTTAAAACGGGTTTCGTTATGAAGGCTTTTGTTGTCGCTCTGGCTGTAATCCAGCGTTGAATATGGAGTGGTTGTATTGAAATACTGAATTTGCGAGGGCATCAGGAAATAAGCATCAAATGAATGGGCAAAATAAAAGTCTGAATTGTAACCCCGTTTGAAAAAGTCATTCGACTGATAAGCGCCGCCATTGTTTCCTATGAACGTACTGCTGATGCTATTAATATTAAACGGAAGATAATTGTGATAAAACGAAAGGGTGGTGTCCAGTTCACTGGGCTTTATGACTGAACCCTGATCGGATAGCGACCATGTTTTAATTAAAGATGGGATTTTTGGTTTTTTAATTTTCTTTTCGTCATCGCCTTTTTTTTGGTTTCCAGTATTTGAATTAAGATTCATTGGCGATCCCATCGGATTATTATTGTTCATAGTACTCCCGCCTTGTCTAATCTGGGCATTGGCCTGAAAAACAAGCATTAGCGATGCAATGGCTATGTAAAGGTATTTTCTAAACATGTGGCCGCAAAGATAATTAAATATGAAACCCTCGTCAACATTCAGAAAAGAAGTTCAGGGCTAAAACGTTTGCTGAGGAAAAACAAAAAAATCCTTGCCCGATTGGACAAGGATTTTTTTTAGCTTCAGACGAAAAAAATTCAAAATTATTTGGCCTGAATGACTTCAAATTCAACCCTGCGGTTCAACGCCCTGCCTTCATCAGTGTTGTTTGTTGAGGCGGGTTTGGTTCTTCCCATTGGTTTTTCAGCAGCAATCTGTGATTTTTTAATCCCACTGGCAAGGATTGTCTTCAAAACCGAACTGATTCGTCTTTTCGAAAGTTCCATGTTGTAGGCATCGGTACCTTTTTCGTCGGTAAAGCCACTGATATTGACTTTGTAGCTTTTGTTTTCTTTCAGCAGGTTAACCAATTTTTCGATCTTAACTTTCTGATTGTTAATATAGTTAGCTTTGTCAAAGTCAAAATAGACCGGATCAACTACCATTTTTTGAGCTTCAATTTCCTGAGCGGTAATTTCTTTTACCGGGCAACCTTTATTTTCCTTTGGGCCGGGTACTGTCGGGCAATCATCTATTGCATCAGGGACACCGTCGCCATCCGTATCGAGCGGGCACCCGTTAGCATCAACCTTCCAGCCTTTCGGTGTGTCGGGACATTTGTCAATTGCATCGGGGACACCGTCGCCATCCGAATCGAGCGGGCATCCTTTTGCATCAACTTTCCAGCCTTTTGGGGTGTCGGGGCACTTGTCGTCTTTGTCGGCAACGCCGTCGCCATCAGAGTCCGGGCAACCTTTCAACGAAGCTAAACCAGGAACGGTTGGGCAGTCGTCAATATAATCTGGGACACCGTCACCATCCGTATCGAGCGGGCAGCCGTTGGCGTCAACAGCAACTCCGGCAGGAGTATTCGGGCATTTATCTTTTCTGTCGGGAACACCATCTTTGTCCGAATCTTTGGTTTTACCGAAATCGAATTCAAAACCTAGAGTGGCTTTCCAGAAGTTGTCTCTGGTGTCTACGCCAAGAACTTTTGTGTCAATGCCGTTAATATACCCGGCTTCGAGATAGAAAGCTGCGTTTGGTTTGACGTAATATTTAGCCCCTGCGCCTAAATCGAAATTAACTCCAGTTCCACCGTTATCCGACAAATAACCTGGGCCGGCATAAAGATAGGGCCTGAAATTTTTGGTTTCATCGGTGAGTTTATACCTTGCGTTTAAGAAAAAATTAGTAATGTCGAGCGTGTTGGATACTTTAGAATTAAAAATTCCAACATCTGTTTTAAACATCAAATCCAGTTTTGGACTCAGGTACCGGCTTAGATACAATTCGGGCATGAACCCAATACTGGATTTATTTGTAGTTCCATAGGCGCCGACCCCAGCTCCAACTCCCCATTTTTTATCAGAAGTTTGGGCATTTAATTCGATGATAATGACCAGGGAAACAAAAAGAAGTAGAATTTTTTTCATGATTATTGATTTTGGTGTTTGTTAATCAAATTTTGTTTAATGAATTTGTTACTCAGTAAAACAACCGTTGCATCGTATTGTTGAATCAGCACTTGAATTTAATGGAATTTTTTTGATTTTAACTAAAGAATAGATTTTTTTATCCGTTCATTTTGAAGCTGATCCATTACTTCTAATTTTGCAAAAAAATATCCGTGTACGCAATTATCGACATAGAAACCACCGGCCAGTCATTCCGTCATGGAAAGATCACTGAAATAGCCATTTTCGTACACGACGGATTTAAGATCATCAGCTCATTTAACACGCTGATTAATCCTGAATGTTATATTCCGGGTTTCATATCTAATTTAACAGGCATTGATAATGAGATGGTTAAGGCCGCACCGAAATTTTATGAAGTTGCCCGTAAAATTATCGAAATGACTCAGGATAAAGTGTTTGTGGCCCACAATGTTAGCTTCGATTATAAATTTGTTCAGGAAGAGTTTAGGCAACTGGGCTACGATTATCAGCGGAAAACTATGTGTACCGTGCGCATGGGCCGTAAATTTCTGCCAGGTCACCAGTCATATTCGCTTGGAAAACTGTGCGACGAACTGGATATTTCGATCATTGGCCGCCACCGGGCTGCCGGAGATGCCCTGGCAACCGTGAAATTGTTTGAGATTATTCTGGCAAACAAGGCGCAGAAGGAAACGAAACAACCACCCGGACAATTAAGGCTTTTTTGAATGTTAGCCTGTCAGAGTGAAACAAAAAGCCACATGATTGATGCGGCTTTGCTTGTTATTCTTCAGGTTCGGTCTGCCCTTCTTCAGGTTTTTCTTCTTCGGGTTCGTTTAGCAAATCTTTTTCACTGAGCAGTTGATACCACTGCAAAATCTTTTTCATATCCGAAACATAAACCCGATCTTTGTCATAATCAGGCAAAACTTCTTCGAACAAGGCTTTTTGCTCGTTGGCTGAAGCTTTTGGCGAAATCGTTTTTCCGCTCTCCTGAATCTTCTTGAACAATTCGTTGAGTTGAACTTCACCGGTTTCAGTGAAAACTGAAATGTCGGCCAGTGCACTAATTTTTGAAGTTGAATAAGCAGGCATGCGTTTCCCGGTAACCAGAGATTCGACAATGATGCTGTTTTTTGCTTCGGTCACCATTTTAAATAAACCAGGCTGACCACTGATGGCTAATATTCCTTTTAACATACGATCTAATTTTTTTTCAGTGTGCGAAGATAATATTTTCCCCTGAAGTAAAAAAAACTCCCGGAAAACCCGGGAGTTGGTATTTATTTGAAATTTATTCGGTGACTGATCCCAATACTGATCCAGCGTCCGGGTTGCTCAATCGTTGCCAAATCGTAATAACTTTTGTTGAACAGGTTTGAAGCCATTGCATAAAATTCGGTGGAAGAAGTTTTCCATACGATCCGTGTGTTGACGAGCCAGAAAGGTTGGTACGCTTCGGTCGCCGTCCGCATACCATTCCGGTCTTGATAGCTGATCAGCCATGAAGCTTGCAGTTTTCTCCAGATTTTATGGGTCACATCAAGATCGAGCTTATGCCTCAGGTTATCGAGCACATAATACGAAAACAGGTTGTTGTTTCCCTTATTTAGCTGGCAGTAGGCATAATTAATGCCCAGTTTGGTCAGGAAAATGGATTTGTTCCAGATTTGTTCCGGAAAGAAATTGCAGCTAAATTCAATACCGGCGGTGTTTATCCGGGTCAGGTTTTGAGTCTGCCACTTGTTTGTTTCAGATGCACGGACCCAGTCAATCAAATCTTTCCCTTTGCGGTAATAGGTTTCTGCATGTGCTGAAAATCCATTCAGGGCCAGCATCAGGCCACCTTCAAGGTTGGTCGATTTTTCAGGCTTTAAGTCCGGATTTCCAACATTGGTTGGCCCGTTGTAAAACAAATCGGTAAATGTGGGCATCCGTAAACTTGAACTTGTTGATCCATAAAGTTTTAGGTGTTTTGAAATGGCATAGGAGACATCCATACCCGGATAAACATTCCATCCGAAACCGAGGTCCGAAATCCGGTTGGCCATAGCGCCCGCCGACAAAGTAAATCGTTTTAGGTAAACCGAATGCTCGGCAAAATAGGAAATTGTTGTGCGCGAATAGGATTTGGTAAAAAAATGACCTGTTTCACCCGGAACTTTAATCGGAGTGGAGATGGGATTTCCCAGCACATTACTCCATATATTTTCTGACCGGATTTCGGCGCCGAATGCAGTCTTTCCAAATCGCGATTCAAACCAGGCATTCAGGTTGCTTCCAAAAACATCAGTCAAATGGTAATTGTGCCCTTGGTACCAACTGGCCGGATTGCTCCTGAAGAGTTCGAACCGGTCCTGGTGGCGTCGCCAGTAAATGGAAGGAGTCAGGTGGATCTTTTTACCGGTCTCAAATTTTAAAGAGGCGAAGGTTGTTTTTGTTGCTTCGTACTGGTTCGGATACGTGGCAGTGTAAAAGCTGTTTGCACCATAACTTTTGTTTGTTCTCCCAACCTGAAAATCGAGCGATCCGGGCTTGGTGTTCAATTTTGTTTCGTAAAAAGCATTCCAGGTTTTATAATCTGTGTTGCCGGTATAGCCATCTGATGAACTTCGGCTGGCGGCAACGAATTGGTTCAGGTTGCCGGATTTCAGGTTTGCCGAAGCATTTAGGTCAGCCGTGCTGTGTTGTCCGGCGGATACATCGAATTTTGCGCCTGAACCATTTTCGGGAATGGTAATAATGTTGATGGCACCTGAGAATGCGTTGGGGCCAAACACCCGTGCCGCGGGGCCTTCCAGAATTTCAATACGATCGATGTTTTTTAAACTGACTGGCAAGTCGAGGGCAAAATGGCCGGTCTGGGGATCTGAGATGTTGATGCCGTTGAGGAGGATGAGGGTTTGGTCGAACGAACCGCCGCGGACCGAAATATCGGCCTGAACTCCGTGACTGCCACGCTGGCGGACATCAACGCTCAACGCATATTCAAGAAGTTCCTGGATACTTTGGACGGGAGCCGCCTCAATTTCTTCCTTCCCGATAACGGATACAATCCGCGCCACCTGCGAGAAAGCAACAGGGGCTCTTTGGGCGCTGACCTCGACTTCGTCAAGATCATACTTCAAGTTCACTTTCGTGCTGTCGGTTTGAGCGAAAACATATTCCGGGTGTGCAACAGAGGTGTAAACGGCTAAGAGGACGCCTATGCGAACCGGCCGTTTTAACGCATTGAACAACGAATACGATTTTCTACCCCAACGTTTGAAAGTAAACATGTCAGCCCGTTTTAAGGATCTGATCATTTTCTTCATTTAAAAATTAATAAAAATTCAAGGCGGCTAAAGTAATAAATAAATGAGATGGGGCAAGTTTGAAGATTATCCTTGGATTTGGCATCGTGTTTTAACGAAATTGACCGGAAATGTGTGAATTATATAAATTTTTGACAGAGTTGTGTAAGTTTTCAGCAAGGGCGAAAAGGTAACTTCGTTCTTTCAATATACAAAATTCATTCGACATTTCCGATTTTTTTCAGGCCGGAAATATTTGTTTAATAACATGTTGCATTTTAAAAACAAAGTTATGTAAACTTTCGTATAGACAAACATTTAAGAATGGTACTTCAGAATATAAATATTCTTTATCAGCAATAAAAAATATCGAAGAATAAAAGATTCGTAAATCCTTTTTTTGCACAGGTGAATCTCTATATTTGTATCAACATTAACAATTAAAAAACGAACGCCATGACACAGCTTCAATTTAACACCGCACTTTTAGGATTACAGGACAAGTTGTTGTACTATGCACTCAGTCTGACTTCCGATCAGGAAAAAGCGCAGGACTTGCTGCAGGAAACCTTTTTGAAGGCGCTCACTTACAGGGATAAATTTACTCAGAACACGAATTTCAAGGCCTGGATTTACACCATCATGAAAAATACGTTCATCAATAATTACCGACGGAATGTAAAAGTTAAAAACACGTTCGAAGGTTCGAACAACGATTTTTACCTGAAATTCTCGAAAGATAAAAGTTATCCATCTCCGGAATCGATTTACAGTTCGAAAGAAATTGTGAAATGTATCAATGCCCTGGAAGATGAATACAAAGTTCCGTTCAACATGTTTCTGGATGGATATAAATACAAGGAAATTGCCGAAGACCTGAACTTACCGCTCGGCACGGTTAAAAGCCGTATTTTCTTCACCAGGAAAAAGCTTGAAAAGTCGCTAAAAGATTACGCAGTGTAAAAAAATATCAATTTTGTTCACAGTTAGTTGATTTTACGGTTTAAAATGGTTCATGCAAAGTGAACCATTTTTTTGGTGTTGGGATAGATTATCTTTGAAAGAAAAATCAGTTTGTTATGAAAAAGAAAATTGCAGTTCATTTAGCCGATGGCTTCGAGGAAATTGAAGCAGTCAGCATCATCGATGTTTTGCGCCGGGCAGGGCTTGAAGTACTTGTTGTTTCGGTTACCGGGAAGTTGTTGGTGGCCGGGGCCCATAAATTACAAATAAGTTCAGACCTGCTTTTCGAGCAGGTAAATTATGATGAAATATACATGATCGTGTTGCCTGGTGGAATGCCAGG
>JBBIHV010000035.1:13186-18328 GCA_037446835.1 Sunxiuqinia sp.
TATAACGAGCTGGAAAACATGAAACAATTGATCTTGAATATTGCTGCGATTTTGCTGTTGTTGAATATATCAGGCTGTGAGCAAAGGGACAAGACGAAAATTCTGGAGAAATATAAATACGACGAAAGTATCAGCGCTGCGAATGAAATAATCCAGAAAAAACTGGGTGCCTGGGTGAAAGAAGGTATTCTTTGTTATGGAATCGTGGTCGTGCATGACGAAAGCAACAAACCCTTAAGAGTAAAAGAAGTTCGTGCAAAAGTTATGGGCATTGAACCTGACAAAATTAAGATGAGGGCGCTTGAAAACGTAATGATGTCGCAGGTAAAAGGTTGCACTAAGTATAGTCTTCGGGAAGGAGAGGATTGGAATGAACTTGAAGGCGATCTTTTTCAGACAAAAGAAGACGCGATTCGGTTTATTGACACCAAATATCCCGGCCTAAGAATGAAGTAATATTAATCCAATTAACCCGCTTTTTTATTAACCACCGGAGACAAGATATTGAA
Source organism: Sunxiuqinia sp. (assembly GCA_037446835.1). Taxonomy (GTDB): domain Bacteria; phylum Bacteroidota; class Bacteroidia; order Bacteroidales; family Prolixibacteraceae; genus Aquipluma. The sequence continues at coordinate 13,696 of JBBIHV010000035.1, forward strand.
ATGTTTTGATAAACTATTCTACTTTTTGTCAGAAACATTTAACTTTCAGACTAATAACCCGGAAATATCACCAATCGCAAAATGATGGACTTTGAAGGTAATTACTAAACTTTATCAAAATTCATTATCTTGGTCAGTCGAAAAGTTTGATTCTTACCTAAAAATGCCCTTATGAAATTATTGATAATCACATTACTATCAGTTATCCCTTTATTTACTTTATCTCAAACTTCAGCCCCCGTTTTCAACTGGAAAATTCAGGAGATCAGTAAAGATAATAATCTTCAGGGGATGAGTGTTCTTGATGATAACACCGCTGTTATTGCAGGTTACGGCGGAACATTTAAAATCTCTTCAGATAAAGGAATTTCCTGGAACGATGTGGGCATGTTCAATCCCAAATATAATCTCATAGATATCAGCATCAAAGGTCAGATTGGTTATTTGATTGGCCGAAAAACCCAGCTGGTAAAGTTTCCGACAGGAGGAGAAGACAATGTTTATACAAGTGGCGTCCTTCTAAAAACAACAGACGGGGGAATTAGCTGGTCGCAAATAGACCTTTCAAAAATTGGTGATGGGACCAATCCGGCATTAAATCCAGGTTTGGCAGGCTGTTTTACACTAAATCCTTATTCCGTTTTATGCATTGATGATACAACTGCACTGGTTTTTTTGCAATGGTACGACATTACTACTGGTGCAAAGAAAACACACTCGGCAGTTTTTAAAACGGTGGACGGAGGAGATAGCTGGAAAGCCTTTACAAAGGATTTTGGGTCTGGCTACATTACTTCGATGAAAATGGACGGAACAGAAATCTATATGGGGGGAAACAAAATTCTTTTGAAAGCATCGGCTCATAACGATTCTATAACTGATCTCTTCCCTGCTTTTTCTGCAATTGCTGGCAGTAATGCTTTTGTTAACAAAATTCGCCTTTTCCCGACCAACGATCTTTATGTTGTCACCATTACCGGAGTTTTCAACTCGACGGACGGAGGACAGACATTTACAAAAATAAACGGACTAAACGGCGGATATGATTTATTTAAGCTTGACGATCAGGTAAAGATCGTCTTAGGGGCTTCAACGGTATCGAAAGCAACAATAAATGGAGGTACATCTTGGGTAAATTGCTTTCCTGGTAAGGCTTGCTTTGAAATTCCCGGCATTTTTAATGATTCACTTTATGCCTTGTCGTCCTCAGTTGTGTACAAGATTGCTGTTAACGACTTGCAATCAGGAAATTACAAATGGGTTACTCAAACTCTTACCACAGGAAATTCAAATGTCCAGAAAATGTACCGATTTGACGCCAGTAACGCGCTGATAATCGGAGATGACCAGATTGCAAAAAGAACAATGGACAAAGGAATAACGTGGTCAGATGCCGTGTTGCCTCAGGTGAATCGGTATGACGCAAATTACGATTTTAGATGTGTTAGCGCCAGGGATAATGCCGGATATGTGACTACCCGCCGTATGGGTTTGGCTAAGTTAGCCTCCGGGGAAAGTTATTATCTCAACGGCTTGGTATATAAAACCAACGACGCCTGGAAAACATGGAGTGTATTAAATAACAAAAACATAGGGAAAGATAGTCCCACAGATGCCTCGAAAAACCCGACCTTGAAAGGTTGTTATGCAATGGACAATTATACCATTGAATGTGTGGATGCAAATACGGCATACATGTACGTGGGCTGGTCCGATACAATCTCAGTTCCGGCTTCGGTAACCAAACATTCCCGTGTGTTTAAAACAACCAATGGCGGCGATTTATGGACCGCTGTAACGATCGATTTTGGCAGCGCAATAGTAACGTCAATTAAATTTTCAGGACAAACAGGCTATTTGGCCGGAAATAAAATTCTCCTGAAAACCACCGATGGCGGAAATTCATTTACCGACTTGTACCCGAAACTAACCAGTGGAACCGACAGCAATGTGTTTATTAGTTCAGTAGTTATGCGTTCGGTTGATGAGGTTTACTTTCAAACTTCAAATAACAAAGGTGTTTTCGTAACGAACGATGGAGGCAACACTTTTTCAAAACTAAATGGTGTGAATGGCGGATTAGACTTTATAGCCCTGGATCAGAATTCATTCTTATCGCTTGGATCACCGACCGCCAACAAATTTACAAACGACGGCGGCACGACCTGGACAAGCTGCAATCCGGGCGCGACCATTTATGCCGCGGGCAAGGTCTTTAATGATTCGCTGTATGTTTTAGGTAAATCAAATGTTTACAAAGTGGCCCTCTCTGATCTTGACCTGAAAACCTTTACGGCCGATTTACAATCTCCCAACCCGTTGAAGGTCTTGTATGGTCCTTCGGAGCTCGAACTGGTTTCTGCCGACCGAAATATTGATCGCTGCATGGTATTTAATATGTCCGGGCAATTGTTGGCAATCAATGATCCGCACGATCGGGTTTGCCGGTATGATTACAAGAACTTTGGACCTGGAATTTACATCATTGCAGCCTCGGTTGAAGGGAAAAGATACACCCAAAAGGTGATTTTTAAATAGTATTATCGGACAATCGGATACCACTGCCTGGCGTTCGATTTTCCAAAAGCCTGAACCTGTACCTATGTTGAAAAAGATTCTTGCCATCGCATGGCTGTTTGCTTTGGCATCGGTGATTTCTGCTCAGTCCTCACAAGTAATCCATGGGAAACTGATAAACAAAAAAACGGGAGAACCTGTTGTTTTTGCCTCTGTACATATCCAGGAAACTGATTTAATAACTTCATCCGACAAAGCTGGATTGTTTTTTATCAGGAAGTTTAACGACCCTTTTATTACCATTGAAGTCAGGTGTTTAGGTTTCGAAACTTATTCAGGAAAATTTGAAACTGCTCGTTTGTCCGGGTCGGATCTGGAGATAGAAATGGTTCCGATAACGTATGACATGGAAGAAATAAATGTTTTGGCGAAAAACGATCAGGGCATTACCAATTCTTCAATCCTCGGAAATGCAGCCATCGAGTATGTACAGCCCACCAGCCTTTCCGATTTGATGCAGTTGCTTCCCGGTAATCTTTCGGTCAATCCGGATTTGAGTGCTCCACAATTAATCTCCATCCGCGGGATTGGGGCTGACGACAACAGTGCCATGGGAACTGCAATTCTGGTCGATGGCGCGCCTTTGTCGAACGATGCCAATCTGCAAACATTTTCAACTTCCAGATCGGGCAACAACTTCAGTACCGTGGCGGGTTCGGGAATCGATCTGCGGCAACTGTCAACCGACCAAATTGAGTCGGTTGAAGTCATCCGTGGAATTCCATCGGTTACTTATGGCGATCTCACTTCAGGCGCTGTTCTGATTAAAACAAAAGCCGGTTATACTCCTTTTGAGGTGAAACTTAAAACTGATCCAAAAATTAAACAGTTAACTTTTGGAAAAGGAATGAACCTGAAATCAATACAAAGCAATCTAAATTTCAACTTCGATTACCTGCAGTCGTTCGATGACTTACGAAGCAAATACACGGGTTTTAACCGGCTAACCGCCGAAGTTGGCTTTTCAAAAATATTCACTCCACAAAAAAATCCACTCACATTCAACTCGAAAATCGGTTATTACGAAACCATCGACGATTTTAAAACCGATCCCGATGCGATGGTTGCGGGCGAAAGAAAACGATCGAAGGACAGAGGGCTACGTTTTAATATGCACGGAAAATGGTCGCCTGAACTGAAACTGTTGACTAGTCTGGATTATTCGTTTTCGGCTTCGTACGCCCATCAAACAAGCAGCGAGGAGAAATACCGGTCGCTCAGCGGAATTCAGGACATTTCAACTTCCTTGACCGAAGGTGAAAACAATGGAATATTTCTGCCTTCCGAACAATTTACCAGTTATGTTGTCGATGGCAAGCCGATTTCGATTTTCGGGCAGATCACAGCCCATCAGTTTGCTCGTTTCCGGACCGGCCTGACCAATAAAATTCTTTACGGATTTGACTATCGCCTGAATGCCAATTCTGGCGAAGGACCAATTTATGACCTCGCCAATCCGCCTTTTGTATCCACCTATACGTCGCGTCCCCGGAAATACAAAGACATCCCGGCACTCCAGAATTATTCGGTTTATCTGGAGGATAAATTGTCGCTGAAATTGGGCAAAACGGTTCTCGATGTTCAGGCTGGGATCAGGCTGAATAATTTTCAATCGAAGGGATTGTTTAAAAGCAAACTGGGATTTTATCCCGAACCGCGTTTCAATGCCCAATATTGGTTTCTTTCTCCAAAAAATAACCGGATTTTCGATAAACTGGCTGTCAGTTTTGGAATTGGGAAAACCTACAAATCGCCGTCGCTGCTGTATTTGTATCCCGACAAAGCCTATTTCGATTTAAGCGCTTTAAGCTATTATGCGGGAGACCCGAAATCGAATTTGTCGATTATCGATACCCGGATTTACGATACAGCCAACCCGGATTTAAAACCTTCGGAAAACCTGAAACTGGAGGCAGGTCTTGTTTTCAGGATTAAAAAAGTAAACGGGTTCCTGAATGTTTTCAGCGAAAATCTCAGCAACGGATTCGACTTTGCCAAAAATTACCTGTTCCTCAATTACAACAGGTATCAAGTCGGAAATATTCCTTCGGGTACC
>JBBIHV010000035.1:18428-26327 GCA_037446835.1 Sunxiuqinia sp.
CTGCAAATGGTTTGGTACGACAGGTATTATTTCCCGGTTTACGACGAAGCGCCCGTTTCGCTGGTTTTCGCCGACGGAACTTCAACTGCTTTTACTCCTGAGATGAGGACAAAACCGGAATACCTCCGGTTTGTCAACAACAAAGGCCCGAATTATTATCTGAAAGAAGTCATGCCGCCACTGCCTCAAATCAATTTTCGATTGTCAAAAGAAATAACCGACAAGATAAAGCTGAGCTTCTATGCGAATAATTTTATCAATTATCGTCCTGAATATGAATATAAAAGGTCGGGTTCTTTCACCAGAAGAAATCCTTCGGTATATTTCGGGGCTGAAATAAAGATAATACTGTAAATCATGAAAAAAGTACTTTTTATTGCTTCGCTGGCTTTTTTGCTGGTTTCATGTTTGAAAGAGCCTGATTATCACAGCTATCAGGTGAAATTTGCCGTTGATTATGGCACCGATTTTCCACAGGGACAAAAAGCGGGTGCCAAAGTGTCTTTATTCAATCAGATAAAGAATTATACGGTTGAAGCCTACACGGATAACAATGGTAAAATTCAGTTTTCAGCGGTAGAACCTGGGTTCTACAGTGTCACCGTTTCACATTCATACAGTCAGGCGAATAAGACAAATTATTTGAATGGATTGAAACTGATTCAGGTATTTGGTCCGGTATCGGATACCATTAAATTGAACCCGGGCCGGTCAGGTCCCTTTCTAATTAAGGAATTCTATTACAGCGGCAGTACCACACCTGCCGGAAAACCTTATTCAGCCGACCAGTATATCGCGATTGTAAACAATACCAATGTGACACAATATGCCGATGGAATTTCGGTGTTGGAGCATGAATCCTATGGAACCGGAGTAAATTTCTGGGCAAATATCAAGGATACGATTGTTGTAAAAATGATTTGGACCATTCCGGGAAACGGGACTCAGGTTCCGGTATTGCCGGGGAAGAGCATTGTGCTGGCCAGAAATGGGATTAATCATCGGGACGATCCCAATGGAAACCCTTTGAGCCCGGTAAACCTGGCTCGTGCTGATTTTGAATTTTATGTGGCGAAGCAACCGGCAACTGATCTCGATTCGCCCAATGTTCCCAATCTGGAAGAAGATTTATTTGTTCTCAGAGGCAACGATGTTTCTTTCCATGTAAAAGGGGGAAGCGCGATTGCTCTGGCAAAACTTCCCGGTGATACTGAGTCGGATCGCAAGGAATACATCAAGAAAAACCTGGTTCCTAAATCTTCAGCATCGGGTTCAAGCACAACTTATTATGCAAAAATTGCCAATAAATATGTGCTCGATGCCGTGGAAGTGGTTTTTGACGAAGCGCATGCCATTTACAAGCGTTTTCCGCCTGAACTGGATGCCGGTTACACGTACACGCCGTCCGGATCAGGTTCAGGAAAATGTATTCGCCGGAAAATAAGCGCAGACATCAATGGAAAGGTGGTTTACCAGGATACCAATAATTCAACCGAAGATTTTTTGAAGGATGTTGATCCCGAACCTTAAATATATGAATAAAAGCTTCGCCCTCGTCTTATTTATGCTGGGTTGCCTGTTGGTCAAGGCTGGAGAACCGGATGTGACGAAGCGATACAATTTGCTGACATTCAGGCAAATCGAGGTTTGTAGTCCCTGGCTTCAGTCGGGAAATGCCGCCGGATTGTCGCGAATGGTGGAATTGTTCCCTGCTGAACTTAAACTTGGTTTTACCGCGAATGACGGCAAATTCCACTCCGTTTTCAATGGGAACTCCGTTCAGTCGTTTGAGTTTGGATCGCAGAGTTACCTGAAAATCAACAAAACATTTCTGTACGGTTCATTCAACTACACCAAAAGTTTCGAAAAAGGACTGAATTTCACCGACACAAACGATCCAGGCTTGAATTATCCCTATTTGCTGACCGACACCATCGGGAACGACACCTACGACCGGGAATTTTTTAAACTGAAAGGGATTATTTCGTCGCCCATAAGCAGCCGGTTTGATTGGGGTTTACGATTCGATTACGCCGTTGGGGTGGCTTCACAAAACCGTGACCCAAGACCTGAAAACAAAGTGGTAAATACAACCGTTTCGCCCGGATTGGTATTTAAAGCCAATCATTTCAGGCTGGGTGCAAACCTTTTATATGGCTATTACAACGAAGATATTGACATCATGGTAGTGGAGCAAAATATGCTGGTTTCCATGTTTCAGTTGCACGGATTGGGAAATTTTGACTATCACGCTTCGAACTCCTTTTCCCGTTTGTATCAGCAAAACAAATTTGGGGGAGGGATGCAGTTTGAATGGATGTCGGGTTCTGTCTCCAATTTGCTGCACTCCAACTATAACTATTCGATACAAACCATTGACGACGGCAGACTGGGAGGTTCTGCAACCTGGGCCGCAACCAAAAATGACTCGCGGCTGGATGGGATCGACTGGAACCTGACCGATGTGTTTTCGGTGGTGAAAGGACAAAAAGTTCATCAGTTGAGCGCAACGCTTCGAATTGTAAGCAAGCTCGGAACCGAATTTATTCAGCGTCTGGAGAAAGTGAATGCAACAGACCTGGAACAATGGATAACCTACGGGAAGGAGCAAAAATATTATTCACTGCAAACGAATGCCGGATTGAATTATCAGATCAGTTCGAAGGATGAAAATAACCTGATGAATTCGCTGTTTAGCGCGACGGCAAACTATTCTGCCTTTCAGGAAAAATATTTTTTACCGGATCAGAATCAGTCTTTTTCGAACCTGCGGATGGAGGCAACCTACCTGAGATTGTTTGTGTTTTCGCGGTCAAGTGTTTCCGCGGAACTGAACTTCAACTATCAGTTCAACCTCGATCGCCGGCAAAATCTGCCGGAAGATAATTTCATGATACAGAAAATTTTCAGGCCTGAATTCAGTTACCTCACAGAAAGTTATTTATCTCCCGGAATTTCGCTGGGTTACCAGGTCCCATTAAAAAAAATGTTCGACAAATACTTTGTAAAAACAGATTTTGACTGGGTTCATTCGGCCAATGGGCTGAACCGAACCCTGTTCAGGTTTAGCACGGGTTTAACTTTTTAATTCATTGGTATGAATCATGTGATTGAGTGCAATAACCTTACACATTACTACGGCAAAAAAAAGGTATTCGAAAACCTGAGTTTTCAGGTCAGGGAAGGGCGTATTTTGGGGTTGCTGGGCAAGAACGGAACCGGAAAAACAACGACCATCGATATTTTGAATGGTTTTCTCCAGCCTGTGAGTGGCGAATGTTTAATTTTTGGTGAAAATACACAGCATCTGAGTCCGCATACAAAGGCAAGAATTGGCTTCTTAATTGAAGGGCATATCCAGTATTCGTTTATGAATATTCGCCAGATCGAAAAGTTCTATTCAGGATTTTATCCGAAATGGAAACCTGCGCCTTTCTGGGAACTGATGTCGAAGCTGAACATTTCGCAGGCTCAGAGAATATCGTCCATGTCATACGGACAGCGGTCGCAAGTGGCTTTGGGCCTGATTCTGGCGCAAGACCCCGATCTTTTAATTCTCGACGATTTCTCGATGGGACTCGATCCGGGATACCGGCGTTTGTTCATCGATTACCTGCGCGAATATGCCAAAGCCGAGCACAAAACCATTTTCACCACCTCGCACATCATTCAGGACATGGAGCGCCTGATCGACGATTTGCTGATTATCGACTTTGACGGCGTATTGGCGCAAAGCTCTGTCGGTGAATTCCTGGGCCGTTTTAAACGCTTTGATTTTGTGCTTGAAGATGAAAAAAATGACCTGAAAGCAGCTCCGTTTGTGGTAAATGTTGAGCAGGTAAAAAACAAGGTTGAATTATACACCTACTCGCCGGCAAGTACCGTGAAAACTTATTTGGATGAACATCACATGGCGGTCGCAAATTTTGAAGAAGTGAAAATGGAGCTCGAGGACGCCTTTATTGGTTTAACCGGAAAATACTAGCTTATGTGGAAATCTATTATTTATAAAGAGTGGCTGAAAATCAGATGGTTTCTGATTGGATACATCTTGCTTGGAGTTTTGGGCATGGGTTATCTGAATCTGGCGGTAAAGCATAGTTTCGCGTTTACAGGTGGTCGGAATGTTTGGAGCGCCATGCTGTTTCAGAATCAACAGTTTTATGGTTTGTTTAAATACGTCCCTTTGGCCAGTGGTGTCGTCCTTGCTTTTGCGCAGTATTTGCCTGAGGCGATTAATAAGCGGCTTAAGCTGACTTTTCATCTTCCGCTAGGCGAAAACAGCGGCTTGATGATTATGCAGGGCTTTGGGGCAGCAAGTTTATTGCTGTCATTTCTGATTTTCATTGGATTGTTTATTGGTTTTAGCCTTTTTTACTTCCCGATACAAATGGTGACTGACAGTTTTATAACAATTCTTCCCTGGGTTCTTGCAGGCTTTTCAGGATACTTTATGGTTTCTCTTATTATTCTGGAACCCAGTTGGATTTTCCGGTTTTGCTACGCGCTGGTTGGTGTCTTTTTTTTGTCGGTTTATTTCGTTTCTGCCGGCACAGCAGCCTATCGACCTGCAAATTCGACTTTGGTTGTTTTAACGGCATTTTTAAGTGTCGCGATCATTTTTTCGGCCTTTAGGTTCAGAAAGGGGGAATTGTAAAATGGAAAAAGTAAGCAGATATTTCCTGGTATTTATTACCATTCTTACCTTGGCCATTGTTCTGCCGAAACTGTACTGGATGGCCTTCGGAAAACCAATACCGAAACCCTTTATTCTGTATAGCTGCATGAATAACGATTTTATGATTCATCGCATTGACGAACGAACATGGCAAGACACCAAAGGAAATCAATATACCCGCGACCAGTACGAACAAAAACTTCCGATGATGTTTTTTAAGCAACTGCTTACTTCCGGTACAATGCCTGATTCAATGAACGGGGTTGAGCTCAAAATGCAGGCAATTGCCAGATCAAGATCATTTTTTCGCCTGAAAACCGACGAGGTGGATGCTCCTGCTCCGCCGCTTTATCCTTTGTTCGAATCTCAGTCGGGACGCGTCATGTTTGAATGGCCCGCCGATTTTTTCAGGATTACCTGGCGCGTTGATTTTATCGACGCTGCAACCAATCAGATCAATGAGGAAAAAAGCCAGCTGTTTTCTGCAGCCTTGTACCACAAAGGCTTTTCATTTCCGGCGAAATTGATTTCGGGATTGCCGACTCCCCGAAAATCTTGCGACGAAGGTTATCTGATTGTTGACTCAAAAGACCAGCTTTTCCATCTGAAAATGATAGAAAGCAAACCGTATGTGAAAAAGGTTGATCTTCCTGAAGGATTGAAATTCAGCTATATCAGCTGCGTTGACTTTAAAAACAAGGACTTTTATGCCTACCTGTTTTCAGATAAAAATGAAATTTATATCCTCACCCAGAACGATTACCGGTTGATTAAATGGCCGGTTGAAGGTTTTGAATTATCGAAATGTGACCTGAAAATTTATGGTGATTTGTTAAATTACACCGTGGTTGTTGAGGCAGAAGATCATGTAAAAGCAATTGCCCTGAGTCCCGATTATCAGGTTGTAAACGCCTATACCGAAAATTGGAAGACGAAAGAACAACGGCCCGAAGGAAAAATATTTGCTTCACTTTTTCCGGCCCAGGTATCGATGACCAGCGAAAACAGCAAGTTTATCAGGTTTTATTTCACCCCTTCCGCTGGGTTTAACTGGATGATTTTAAACTCTTTGCTGTTGGTTGTCCAGTTCGCATGGCTTTTTTTGCGGAAATCAAAAATGAAGAATCACCTGGCCGATCTTGGAATTGTGGCGGTTTGCGGAATCTACGGGTTTGTGGCCATTCACTTTTTTCGGAACAAGTTCATGGCTTAGCATTTATCCCGCTCCGTGCGTTCGGCTTTTGCAGCCTCAGAAATTAGTTGTGCTATGCAACGGCTTTGACGGGTATGCTGAAAATAAATTCGCTTCCCTCTCCCAGGGTGCTTTCAACCCAGATTTTTCCGTTGTGTTTCGTTACAAATTCCTGACAAAGAATGAGTCCCAGTCCGGTTCCATCTTCGTTGTTGGTTCCTTTTCGTTTTACTTTTGAGTCAATCCGGAACAGGTTTTGGGTATCTTCCTCCGAAATTCCAATGCCGCTATCCTTTACCGATACCCGTATCTGATCGTCTTCAAATTTGGCTGAAACCTCAATCTGTCCGCCTTCAGGAGAAAACTTTATGGCGTTATTAATCAGGTTTCTCAACACCGTTCCAATCATCAACGGGTCGGCGAAGATTTTTAATTCAGGATCATTTTCTGCATGAATCCGGATGTTTTTCTGTTCGGCCAGCGATTGCAATACATTCAGCGAGTTGTCGAGTATTTTCTGATATTCAACAACTTCCGGCGAAAAATTTAGCCTTCCGGTTTGCGATCTCGACCATTCGAGGAGATTTTGAAGCAAGCGGAAAATGTTGTTGGTTGACTGGTGGATGTCGAATGCAAATTTGCGCCGTTCGGTTTCTGTGAAATGATCGTAATCTTTATTCAGGAGGAATGAATAACCCAGCACGCTGTGCAGCGGATTTTTTAAATCGTGCGCGATGATTGAGAAGAACTTATTTTTGGAAGCATTCAACAGTCTTAATTCGTGTTCGCTTTGTTCGATGAGCTTGTTTTTTTCTTCTAAAATCCGGTTCAACCTAATCTTGTCGATGTATTTCATTAAAACGAAAAGCATCAGGAGCAGCAAGAGCGCGGCCGTTACCATTCCAAGTTGTTTCAGCTGTTTGTTTTTCCGGAGTTGAATGAGTGTTAATTGCTGTTTGGCCTGTAACCGGTTAATTTCATTCTCATTTTTCTCGTTTTCGTATTTTTTTTCAAGGGTTGCGATCCGGTCGTATCTTTCGTCCTGCGACAGGCTGTCGGAATATTGGTTATACAGTTTCATGTACTTGAGCGCCGAATGGTAATCGCCCATTCGTTCATAGACAATTGATAACAACTTGGTACTGGTTGTCTTAATCTTGAAACCCCGCTTATATTTATCGTTTACTTCGATGCTGGTTTTAAAAGCTTCGATGGCTGGCTGGTATTTTCCTTGTCTGAACAGAATTATTCCAATTCCCTGCTTGAATTCAGCTTCATACTGATACCTTCCAAGTTGCCTGAACATGTCCCACGATTGTTTTAAGCAATCTACCGCTTTGTGTAAACTATCTCGGTAGCTCAAATAAATCCCGGCTATATTTGAAAGCGTGACTGCCTGAAATTCTGTTTTTTTATTTAAGCTTCTGGCTTTCTGATAATTTATCAATGCGGAATCAGGTCGGTTAAGCGTTTTGTAAATTTCTCCCAATCCGTTGTAATTTACGGCCATGCCATGGTCGTTCTTTATCGAAACATTTAAAGCCAATGCTTTACGGTAGTATTCAATGGCATCGTTCAGGTTTCTCATGCGGTTATGGGTCATCGCGATATTCGAAAGCAATTTGGCTGTGATAAGAGTGTCGTGCTCGCACAGCTTCATTCCTTCAATAAATTGTTCAATGGCTTTTTCTCCGCTGTCCATGTGGTAATAGCTTAACCCAATGGCTTTGTAGCAATTCACCGCCATTACTGAGTCATTCAGCATGGTGCAAATTGAAAGCGCTTGTTGGTATTCGGGAATGGCCCCCTGATATTGGTTGTATTTGAACGATGTTTCACCCAGGCAAAATAATGCCTTTGCCTGAAGCGGAACCTGATTGTTTTGAACGGCAAGTTGATACGCCATTCTGGAATAACTGTTGCTTTTTGCCGAATCGTTTCTTAAGGCTTTCGAAAGTTCAAGGTACAAATCTGTTTTTTGCTCTTCCGGGGCTTTTTCGCAAAGTCGCACCAAACTGTCAACTTTTGG
>JBBIHV010000036.1:0-16049 GCA_037446835.1 Sunxiuqinia sp.
GCTGTCGCGTAATCAATTTGTGGTTTTGTTTGTGTGTTCAGCAATGAATCCAGATCCTGACTGAAAACATTTCCGGAGAAAGTAAACAGGAACAAACTAAAAAGCAGGTATTTGAAATTTTTCATGGAGTGATAATCTAGTTGTTTAATTTTCCGTTGTCGATCCAGGTTTGCAACTGGTTAATTTCGCAGTCAGTAAGTTTTCCGCCCCCTTTTGGCATGGCGTCGTAGCCGTTGGCATGAGTTGCAGTTCCCATCAGTTTGCCATTTGAAACCAAGGTCACGACATCCGCATAATTTTCAAGTTTAACTCCGCCACCGTTATTTAGTGCTTGTGAATTGGAGTGGCACGAAAAGCAAGAGGCTTGCAAAATGGGTTTAACTGTTCCGGAGAAAGTGACGTTGGAGAGGTCGCAGCCTGTTGAAATCTGCGGGTATAATTTTTCTTCGTTGTCGTAATAACAGCCGCTTACGGAGGCAACAAAGGTGATCATTAAAATGATTGATATTCGTTTCATGCTTAATAGTTTAATTGTATCCTTGTTTTATCCATAATGCAATCTGATTGACTTCGCAATCCGACAGGGCGTAAGTGGGAGGCATTGGTTTGGAGCCGGTTCTTTTTACTGCCGGAAGGAGTTTTCCCGACTGGGCAGCAGCCTGGAGCCCGCTGGCAGTGGTAAGGTTAATTCCTCCGGAAGGATTGCTTGCGCCGTGACACGATACACACGACAAGTCGATGATGGATTTGATGTGGCTGGTATATCCGATTGTTCCGGAGGTGTCGCAGGCCGAGGCACATTCTTCGTTTAGCCCGCCACGCCTGATCCAGCTGTAAATTGAATCGACAGCCGCTTTGCTCAGTGCAGAATAAGGCTTGGGGGGCATAAAATTCTCAGTTCCGGGAGCTGCCGTAATTGCACGGTAAATCTTACTTGAATTTGGATTCCCGGGACTGATGGCCTGGAGTGTTTTTGCGTAGCTGCTTAAATCAATCCCTTCTTTTTGTGAATTCGAATTATGGCAACCCGAAACGGCACAGCTACTCATCAGGATTGGTTGAATGTCGCGATCGTAACAAGCCCAGAGAGTCCCCGATTTGGTTACCGGTGTCGGTGTTGAACCGGTTGCAGGGGACGTTCCGCAAGTGGTTTGGTTTGCTCCCTGTTCAATCCATAAACGGATGAGGGTGCGCTTGCTTTCGGGCAACGCATTGTTTGGCGGCATCAACTGAAATGTACTTGTTATGGCCTGGTATGCTTTGCTTTTATCTGCATTTCCGGGGGTAATTGCTTTCATGATACTAGCATAGTCAGTGAAAACATATCTGCTGTCCCCTTTTAGCCCGTCATGGCAGCCGCTTGTTCCACAACTGTTCTGGAAAATGGGCAATACCTGACCTGTAAAACAGATTTGAGGAAACTGATCTGCAGGAATTCCGGAATGCCGGCAGGAGTTTACCAGAAAAATCAGCGGTAAAAGAACGAGGGCGATTAAGAACGAAAAGTAACTTAGTCGTTTAAGGTTCATAAATCAACTATTTATTTGGGTTAATATAAATGTTTTTGTTCGATCCGATTTTCCCCTTTTAAACAGGCCACGGCCAGGATTGTTCTGTGTACCAACCGGGAGGATTTCTTTTTAATAATTTTTAGGATCGGGAACGTGTGCGTGACAGATTTTTCTCTCTAATAAAAAGGCAGCATTTTTATGATTTCGTCACTGGTGGTGAGATATTCTTTCATCAGATTGGCGGTAAGGCATGAATGGACCGGAATAATTTCAATTAAATCGCCTGGTTTGAAGAAGTTTATGCATTGGGGGGTTATTTTTAGGACTCCGTGCTCCTGCGAAAGGGAATGAAGGTAATTCTTTTCGTCGAGCAGGAGCTTCCGGTTGTCCTGGATCACGATAACTCTTCCAAATAAAGGTTTGCCATCGATGTTAATGATCGAATCTTTCGAAAAATGAACCGCTCCTCCGTAAATGACCACTTCATTACGCGACGGATGGATTGCAAGCACCGGGCAAACCATCCGGACCGCAATGTCGGTGAGTTTGCAAGATCCCAATTTGTTTTGCATCAGATCGTAAAAAACAAAATTGCCGGGTCGGATTTCATCGATTCCGTCAAAATTGTCACAAAGGCTGCACGAGGGGGTGTCGCCCAGGCTGACAAGGAGGTCGGGCCATTCTCCAGCATACCGGGATTTTAGAGCTTTCATTTTTAGCAAGGCATCGAAATGGCGGCTAAACACATCGTGAGTCGAATTCGCCTGATAGGTATGTCCGGTATGTGATAAGAATCCCCGAAACTGAAGGAGTGGCGATTTTTGAATCAGTTCGAGCAGTTGATCAATGAGTTGCGTATTGTTGGCTTCAATTCCGGTACGGTTGTATCCGGTGTCAATTTTAATGAAAATTCCCGTGTGCCGGGTAATCTTTTCCTGAAGTGCGGCCAGTCCTTCTATATTTTCTATCAGTAAATTTAGGCTGATCCGGCCAGCCAGTTCGTTCATCTCCTCAATTTCAGGAATATTTACCGACATGGCAATGGTAATATCGTCCCAGCCGGCATCGGCAAAATAATTTGCCATAGTTAACGAGGAGACAGTAATCTGCCCAACTCCGGCCTCACGAAACCATTCTCCGATTTCGGCCGATTGATGGGTTTTAAAATGGGGTCGAAAAATCAAACCGTAGTCATGAGCCTTCCGGACCATATTTTCGATGTTCCGTACAGCTATTTCCTTGTCAAGGAGCAGGGTCGGTTTTGTGATTTCCATTTCAGGTTATAAAGTTTTACTGCTGATAAAGCAATAACTGTCCTAAAATAGTTATTCCGGCTGAGAATTAAAAGATTCTGATAAAAAGAAAAGGAGCTGATTTGCAGCTCCTTTGTAATTTATTCTCCGATGTAAATGGTTTGTGCCCGATTTGGTCCGACTGAGGCGATTGAAATTGGGACGCCAACCTGTTCTTCAATGTAGTTGAGGTAGTTGTTGAATTCTTCCGGAAATTCATCCTGACTGGTCAGTTTGGTCAGGTCGGTTTGCCATCCGGGCAATTCAACAAAAACAGGTTTCACCTTCTCGTTCAGCTCGAACGGGAATTTTTCGGTTATTTCTCCGTTGATCTCGTAACCCACACAAATTTTAATGGTTTCAAATTTATCGAGCACGTCGGCTTTCATCATAATTAATTCAGTCACACCGTTCAGCATGATGGAATATTTCAGGGCAACAAGGTCGAGCCAGCCGCAGCGGCGAGGGCGGCCGGTTGTGGCGCCGTATTCGCGGCCCACATCACGCAGGTTTTGTCCTTCTTCATCAAACAATTCGGTAGGGAAGGGGCCGCTGCCAACGCGTGTACAATAAGCTTTGAAGATGCCAAAAACGTTGCCGATCTTCGTTGGGGCGATTCCCAAACCGGTACAGGCCCCGGCGCAAATCGTGTTCGATGAGGTTACAAAGGGGTAAGAGCCGAAGTCAATATCGAGCATGGTTCCCTGGGCGCCTTCAGCAAGAACTGATTTGCCATTAAGGAGACTGTCGTTGATCAGGTGTTCGGTATCGACAATGTGAAAGGTTTTCAGGATTTCAATGCCTTGCATCCATTCTTTTTCAATTTCGGCCAGTTTAGCCACATAATCGTAGTGGTAGTAATTTTCGAGCAAATCCTTGTGAGCCTTTATCCTGGTAGTATATTTCTCTTCGAAATTTTCAAAAAGATCGCCAACGCGCAATCCGTCACGACCGATTTTGTCGCGGTAGGTTGGTCCGATTCCTTTCAGGGTTGAACCGATTTTCGTTGCGCCCTTGGCTTCTTCCGAAGCAGCATCCAGCAGGCGGTGAGTTGGGAGAATCAGGTGGGCTTTTTTTGAAATGAATAAAGTTGAATGAAGATCGACATTGTGTTTGCCAATTGATTCGATCTCTTTCTCAAAAGTGATTGGGTCAATCACAACGCCGTTGCCGATCACATTCAGTTTATTCTCACGAAAAATGCCTGAAGGGATGGTGTGCAAAACTTGTTTGAAATTGTTTATTTCAAGTGTATGCCCAGCATTTGGACCGCCCTGAAACCTTGAAATAACATCATATTTTGGCGTCAGGACATCAACGATTTTCCCTTTTCCTTCGTCTCCCCACTGGAGGCCTAACAAGACATCTACTTTCATTTTATTGGTTTTATTTAGAAACATTGAACCGATTTTGTTTTGTGTTGGATTGACAATTGTTCACAACTGTCCAAACACATTAATCCGCGAAAACTGGATGCCTGTTGGTCTCAATTTTCACGGAAAAGAATTGTTTTTTCGGTGCGATAAAATTACAAATTATTTATCGAACTCACCTTAAAATTAAAATCTAAAAGCAGGTGGTTTAATGATTTGTTTTTTTGGAATAAATCGGAAAGGATTGGATCTGACGGTTTAACTGTTGAACTGCCCGTAAATGTAGAGGGTATGGTGCGAGAGTTTAAAATTGTTTTTCAGGCAAATGTCTTCAATAATTTCTCGGAGCCGTGGGTCGTAGAATTCGGTTAGTGATCCGTTCCTCAAATCAATCAGGTGGTCGTGCTGTAAAGTCGCGTAAGCTTTTTCGAACTGGGCCAGGTTTTTTCCGAACTGGTGCCTGATAATGAGCTTGCAGTCAAGCAACAAGTCCATGGTATTGTACAAAGTCGCACGGCTCACCCGATAATTTTTATTTTTCATCGAAATGTACAGCGATTCAATATCGAAATGACCTTCCCGGGAATATATTTCTTCGAGTATGGCAAACCGTTCGGGAGTTTTCCGATGTTCGTTGTTTTCCAGATAATCAATGAACATCTTTTTTACCGCTTCCTTCGTTTTTTGGTTATTCATATTTAAACCAATTAAAAATAAGGTTCAAAAATAGCACATTTTTTTTACAAAAATTGGAGGCGGCGATTTATTGCTGGATTTTTTCGATGCGCTCGATTTTGTCTATTCCTTTGATTTTCATCAGTCGCGAAATCAGTTCGTGTAAATCCTGAACGCTATGGATGTAGAGGTACAAATCGCCTTCAAAGATTCCGTCGTGGGTGTCAAAATGAACCGTTCGCATGTTGATGTTACTCTGTTTTGAAATAATGGTGGTGACTTCATTGACGACACCGACACGATCAAAGCCACTGAGTCTGATGCGCGAGAGGTAGGAAAGCTTTTTGAATTTGGTCCATTCGGCGGCAATGATGTTATCGCCTTGCTGCGACATGATTTTTAAGGCTTCCGGACAGTTCCTTTTGTGAATAATAACATGCTCGTTTTCGGAAATATAACCGACTACATCGTCACCCGGAATAGGGTTGCAGCATTTTGCCAGGGTGTAATTTAATTCTTCGGGGTCTTCTTTGAGT
This sequence comes from Sunxiuqinia sp., assembly GCA_037446835.1. Taxonomy (GTDB): domain Bacteria; phylum Bacteroidota; class Bacteroidia; order Bacteroidales; family Prolixibacteraceae; genus Aquipluma. The sequence goes on from JBBIHV010000036.1 coordinate 5,388, forward strand.
ATAAAAGTGTTTTTTTTATTGATTTTATTGTTTGACTCAGTTTCTTCCTTTTTGGCATTGAAGGTTAGTTTCCAGAATTTTGCAAGTTTGTTTTCCCTCCTGGTTTGCAATACTTTATCGAGGTCTTCGAGTTCGAGGAACCCCATGCCAACTTGTGCATACAACTGGTCTTTATTGTTCAGGTTGTAATAGGCGCTCAGTTTTTTCAGGGTATCGGATGAAGGAAGGATCTTGAATTTTGCCAGATGGTCTTCAATAATTTTCCGCCCCAGTTCGATGTGTTTTTTGTGATCGAGTTTGAAAGATTGTTTGACTTTTGTTTTTGCCTTGGCCGTTATCAGGAATGGGAGCCAGCTTTGCTGCGGGGTTTGTGTTTTTGAAGTCAGGATTTCTATCTGGTCGCCACTTTGGAGCACGTATGAAACCGGTACGAGCCGGTGGTTGATTTTTGCCCCAATGCAGTGGTTCCCAAGCTCAGTGTGTATTTCGTAGGCAAAATCGATGACGGTTGAATTTTTAGGTAAGTTTACCATCCTCCCTTTCGGTGTGAAAACAACAATTTCCGACGAGAAAAGATTCATTTTGAACTCATCCAGAAACTCAAGCGCGTCCGATTCGGGGTTCTGGAGCATTTCTTTGATTTTCAGCAGCCATTTATCCAGTTCATTTTCTGTATCCGAAATGTTCTTGTATTTTGAATGGGCTGCAAAACCTCTTTCCGCAATTTCATCCATTCGTTGGGTGCGAATCTGGATTTCGACCCACTTGCCCTGTGGCCCCATAACTGTCACGTGGAGAGCCTCATACCCATTCACTTTTGGGATTGTGATCCAGTCGCGGATTCGGTCGGGCTTGGGTTTGTAAATGTCGGTTACCAGCGAAAGGATGTCAAAACATTGCCTTTTTTCTGAAACATTTGGCTTTGGGATGAAGACAATCCGGATAGCCAGAAGATCATAGACTTCGTCGAACGAAACGCCTTTGGTCTGCATTTTATTCCAGATCGAGTAAATCGACTTAAGTCGCTCCGTAATCGTGAAATCAATGCCTTCATGTTTTAATTGAGCTTCGATTGGCCTGATAAATTCAGTTACCAGGTAATCCCTTTTCTCGCGTTGGTTGTGCAACCTGAACTGGATCTGGTTAAAAGCGTCGGGATGTTTGTACTTCAAACTCAAATCTTCGAGTTCTGATTTGATGGAGTATAGGCCAAGACGGTGTGCCAGCGGTGCAAAAATGTATAATGTTTCGGCGGCAATTTTCAACTGTTTGTGTGGTGGCAGGGAGTCCAGGGTGCGCATGTTGTGCAGCCGGTCGGCAAGCTTTATCAGGATAACCCTGACATCGTCGGACAAGGTCATCAGCATTTTGCGGAAATTGCTGGCCTGTTTGGAATCTTGCTGCGACGTAAATTCGCCCGACAATTTCGTGAGCCCGTCAACAATCGAAGCTATTTTTTCGCCAAAAAGGTTGGTGATATCTTCCAGGGTATAGTCAGTGTCTTCAACCACATCGTGCAAAAGAGCTGATATAATTGAAGTTGCACTTAGGCCGATTTCGTCCACCACGATTTTTGCCACGGCCAGCGGGTGGATAATGTAAGGTTCTCCTGATTTGCGTTTGACGCCTGCATGGGCGTTGTTGGCAAATTCAAAAGCTTTTTGTATCCTGACTTTTCCATCGTCGGAAACCTTACGATCACAAGCTTTCAGCAAATCGTCGTAATAATCCTGAATTAATCGTTCTTCGGCTTTTGTTTGAGGTATTGTCATTTTCGGTTCCTTCTCCGCGCATCATTAGCATCTTTGTCGATCCTAAAAAGTAAAGATATATTTTTTCTGAAAAAATCATTAAAACTGAATTAGGATTCAACTTTTTGGAACAAAAAATTAAACTTCAGGTTGAAAAGGCAAGGCGGTACGGCAATTTCTGTTATTCAAAACGCAGGCTTTCAATCGGGTCGAGTTTTGAAGCTTTTTGCGCCGGATAGAACCCCGAAAGGATGCCGACAACAAAGCAAAGGATTACCCCGACAATAATCCAAATCCAGGGGATGAAAAATGGGGTGCCGATCATGCTGGCCACTCCGTTTCCAGCCAAGATACCCAGAATTATACCTACAAACCCACCAATTTGACCAATTACCACCGATTCGAGCAGGAATTGTTGTTTTACAACTTTTGAGGTAGCGCCAATAGCTTTGCGGATGCCGATCTCACGTGTGCGTTCTGTTACCGAAACAAGCATAATGTTCATCAGTCCGACAGCAGCGCCAAACAAGGTTATAAACCCGATTATTGTTGCAACGAGGGTAATGTTCTGAATGTTTTTCAATAAAATATTAACCAGGTTATCGCTTTTTTCAATGTTGAAATCGCTTTCGTCGGCGGGGTTTAAATTGCGGATCGTCCGAAATGTCCCCTCTGCTTCGCCAACAGCCGGATCAATCAGTTCAGAATTTGAAACTTTAATCTGGACCGAAAAATTCATTTGCGGCCTCGAAAAATAACTTCTGACGGTTGTGTATGGCAGCAGGCAAAGCTGGTCGCCACCTGAACCAAATCCACTTCCTTTTTCGGCAAGGAGGCCAACCACTGTATATTTCCCCCCACTAATACTCACCACTTTTTGAAGCGGGTTCACTCCTTTTTTAAAGAGTTTCTTAATTACACCCGATCCCAGGATCACTACATTTCTTCCTGAAGTGATTTCATCTTCGGTAAAATTTCGTCCGGTCTGGATTTCATTTCCGGAAGTAAACAGGTAGTTTTCGTCAACACCCTGAACCTGCACATTTGGGTTGGTTTTTTCTGAATCGTACTTAACTGTGGCCGTGCTGGTTGCAAAAGTTGAAATGGATACAGACGACGGGAAATTGTACTTTTCTTTAAAATCCCTGGCCTGATAAAAACTAATAAAAGCGTAATTTTTTGTCCGGTAGCGCTGGTTCCCAACCTGAATGCGCATTCCCCGTGAGTTGATGGTGAACGTATTTGCCCCCATGAATGTGAACTCTTTGGTTATCGAGTTTTTTATCGAATCGATGGCTGTGAGGATACCAACCAAAGCCGTAATCCCAACAGCAATAATTAATACAGTTAATATGGTACGAAGCAGGTTGCTCCTGATCGACTGCAAAGCTATTTTTAGGTTTTCGAAGAAAAGAGTGCCAAGTTTCATAGCAGCGTAATTTTTGATGGGCATAATAATAGTCGCACAAGCTACTGAATAATTACATCGGCAGGGAAAGAGGGATGAAAGTAATCAATCGCCTAAACCGGTTTTTTATTGCTGTTTTTTTACGACCAATTGGCAGGAACATTCGATTTTTCCAGAACGATATTTTGAGTTGCCCTTTTGGGAGATTTTTATAAGCTTGATATGCTGATTGTTATGGATATAAAAAATCGTTTTTAAAGTTTTTTAACATTTGGTATCTAACCTTTTAACTTGCGGGTCGTTAAAAACGCTATTATTTGAATTTACTTTTACCCGAATAATGAGGATGTAGAATCTGAATTAATTCTTTTAATATGATCTGTGTATTCGAAGTATCATCACCAGAAACACCCGATTTCAAGAGGTTGATTCATCTAAGTGCCGATCACACGTTCGAAGATTTTAATCGGATCTTACAAGACACTTCCGATTTTGATCCATCCCAAATTGCCTCTTTTTTTTTGACAGATGACCATTGGAAGAGAAAAATTGAAATATGTGCACTTGATTCAGGAGAAATTGTACCGAAACAAGTGCCTATGCGAAAAACTAAATTAAGGGAATATTTAGCTGAACCAGGGCAGAAGCTGGTTTATGTGTTTGACTTTTTTAATGAACGTTTTTTTTATTTAGAACTTAAAGAAAAAATTATGAAAAACGATTTGAAAGAACCATTTGTGGCCTATGAAAAAGGTAATGCACCAGCTCAATTCCTGGTGAATGATTATGATAGTCCAGAAGTTGAACTTCTCGATACTGACGAAACGTATAAAAGCTTCGGCGATCTGGAAGACTATTATGAGATTTTCGGGGAAATGGACGCATGACAAATGGGGACTTCAAAGTCCCCTTCTTTTTTTGTATTAATCCCTATCTTTGCCTGAAATACAAACATCGGGATGAATACACTAATTGTGGTTGTGGGACCTACCGGGATCGGAAAATCAAAAATAAGCATAAGACTTGCCAAACATTATCATTCTGAAATAATATCGGCCGATTCCAGGCAACTCTATCGTGAACTTTGTATCGGGACTGCTGTTCCTTCGCAGGAAGAGTTGGAAACTGTACCTCACCATTTCATCCAGACCAAATCCATTCAAGATTATTACAATGTTAGTGACTATGAGGTTGAGGCACTGACTCTCATCAATCATCTGTTCACATTTAAAAATCCGCTGGTGCTCACCGGAGGTTCCATGTTATACGTCGATACCGTATGTAAAGGCATTGATGATATTCCAACAGTTGATCCTGAAATAAGGGAAGAAGTTGTTGATTGGTACCGAAATAACGGGTTGGAAGCCCTGCGCGAGCGACTCCGGTTAATTGATCCGGAATACTACCGAATTGCCGACCTGAATAATCCCAAGCGATTGCTTCATGCCGTTGAAATACACCAAATGACCGGCACTCCAATTTCGGCGTTCAGGAAAAATACAGTAAAGGAAAGGCCATTCCGGATGATTAAAATTGGGATTAACCAGGACCGGAAAATTTTGTACGACCGCATAAACAGCCGTGTCGAACAGATGATGGACGCAGGTCTTCTGGATGAAGTCCGGTCGGTTTATCCGTACCGGAACCTGAATTCGCTGAACACGGTTGGCTACAAGGAATTGTTTGCATACTTCGATGGAGCTTGTTCTTTGGACGAGGCCGTTGACCTGATTAAACGAAATTCAAGAAAATATGCCAGGAAACAGCTCACCTGGTACCGGCGCGATGCTGACATCAAATGGTTCGAACCCGATCAGGTTCAGAAAATAATTGAATTTACCGACCAAATCCTGAAAGCCGATGGATAAAAATGTCCCTTCCAAATTTACTGTTCGTGTTTATGCCCTGTTGATCAGTACTCAAAATGAAGTTCTGGTTGCCGACGAATTTCAGCTCGGCATGAAAATGACCAAATTTCCAGGTGGCGGAATGAATTTCGGAGAAGGGACAATTGATTGCCTGAAACGGGAATTGCTGGAAGAATGCAACCAGGAAATCGATGATATTCAGCATTTTTATACCACCGACTTCTACCAAAAAGCTTTGTTCTGGGAAGATCACCAGTTGATAAGCATTTATTATCTGGCGAAACTGAAGGGGCAGGTCCGTTTTAAAATTTCAGGCCAGCCATTTGACTTCGCTGATTTGGTGAATGGGAATCAGTCTTTCAGGTGGGTTGCTGCCGGGGAAATTAATCCTGATGAATTTACTTTCCCAATTGATAAACATGTTGCACTTTTGCTAAAAGAATATCTAAACCGGAAATCTTGAAAACCATTAAAATTATCGGACCAGCTTATCCTTACCGGGGAGGGATTGCCACCACCAACGAGCGCTTGGCCCAGGAATTTGCAACCATGGGTTATGAAGTTGAAATGGAAACCTTTACACTTCAGTATCCCTCATTCCTTTTCCCGGGAAAGACGCAATTTAGCGGAAAGCCTGCTCCCAAAGGCCTGAAAATTATCCGGACGATCAATGCTGTAAATCCTGTTAACTGGTTAAAAGTTGGAAATCGCATCCGGAATGAAAAACCTGATCTGGTTATTATCCGCTACTGGTTGCCATTTCTGGCGCCAGCTCTCGGAACCATTTCAGGACAGATCAGGAAAAACAAACACACTATAATAATATGTCTGGCCGATAACATTGTTCCTCATGAACACCGTCCGGGCGACCGTCTGCTTACCAATTATTTTATCCAACGGATCGACGGCCTGATCGCGATGTCGAAAAGTGTTCTGGCAGACGGCAGATCGTTCAGGAAAAATTTGCCGCTCGGGTATTGTCCTCATCCGATTTTTGACAACTACGGAGAAAAACTCTCGCCGGAAGTTGCCAAACAAAAATTGAATCTGGACAGCAGTTTCGGCTATCTCCTTTTTTTTGGATTCATCCGCGATTACAAAGGACTTGATCTGTTGCTGAAAGCTTTTGCCGACGAACAGTTAAGGAAATTTCAGGTTAAATTACTGGTGGCCGGCGAGTTTTATTCCAGTCCAGACGTTTATCTGAACCTGATCAAAGAGCTAAATTTGGAAAACCTGGTCGAGCTGCGGACTGAATTTATCCCGGATGACGAGGTGAACCGTTATTTTAGTGCGGCCGAGATGGTTGTTCAGCCCTATAAAAGTGCGACTCAAAGTGGGGTAACCCAAATTGGATACCATTTCAACAAACCCATGCTGGTAACCAATGTGGGCGGGTTGCCCGAAATTATTCCGGATGGCAAAATCGGGTATGTTGTCAATCCCGACAGCCGGGAAATCGCTGATGCCCTGGTCGATTTTTATGAAAATAAACGAAAAGCCGAATTTGAGGCCAATATTTTGGAAGAGAAGAAGAAATTCTCCTGGTCGAATATGGTTCAGACCTTTTTATCTGTTTATAATCAAACCTCAACACAACAAAAATAAATGGGTTATAAATCGCAAATAGCCAATCGGATTACGGAAGCAATTCATTTGAAGCAGGTGATCCTGAATAATTCAGATCTGATTGATAAGATTCAGAAAGCTTCCGAAATTATCGTAACTGCCTATCGCTCCGGAAACAAGACTTTGTTTTGCGGAAATGGCGGGAGCGCTGCCGATGCACAACATTTGGCAGCCGAATTGTCAGGCAAGTTTTACCTCGACCGTCCGCCGATCAATGCAGAAGCCTGTCACGTGAACAGTTCGTTTATGACCGCAGTTTCCAATGATTTCGGGTTTGATCGGGTTTATGCCCGGTACATTCAGTCCGTTGGTAAAAAGGGAGATGTTTTGGTTGCACTTTCAACGTCAGGAAATTCAGAAAATGTAATTCAGGCTATTCTTGAAGCAAAAAAGGTTGAGATGGGAGTTGTTGTTTTTTCAGGAGCAACCGGGGGAAAGATGAAAGAACTTGCCGATTTGCTAATCAACATTCCGTCGAATGATACGCCCAGGATTCAGGAAATGCACATTTTGGCCGGACACATTATTTGTGAACTGGTTGAGTCTGAACTTTTCAGCTCGCAATAATTCGTTGAAACAAGAAAGGCAGCCCTTTCGAACTGCCTTTCCTTATTTCCTTATACTTTTTTTCTTATTTTACTGAATCCATGTATTCGATTAATTCGACTACTTTGGTAGAGTAGCCCATTTCATTGTCGTACCAGGAAACAACTTTAACAAAAGTTGGTGATAACTGAATACCAGCTTTTGCATCGAAGATTGAAGTACGGGCATCGCCAACAAAATCGTTTGAAACAACTTCATCTTCGGTGTACCCAAGAATACCTTTCAATTCGCCCTCTGAAGCAGCTTTCATAACAGCACAAATTTCGGCATAAGTAGTTTCTTTTGCCAGGCGAACGGTTAAGTCAACCACTGAAACGTCAGGAGTTGGAACCCGGAAAGACATACCGGTTAATTTACCATTCAGAGAAGGAATAACTTTACCAACAGCTTTTGCGGCACCGGTTGATGAGGGGATGATGTTTTGTCCTGCACCGCGGCCACCTCTCCAGTCCTTCATTGAAGGTCCGTCAACAGTTTTCTGTGTTGCGGTGGTTGCATGAATAGTGGTCATTAAGCCTTCTAAAATTCCAAAATTGTCATGCAAAACTTTAGCTACAGGGGCCAAACAGTTGGTAGTACAAGAAGCGTTTGACACAAATTTCATGTCGTTGGTATATGAAGTGTGGTTAACACCCATAACAAACATTGGGGTATCGTCTTTTGAAGGAGCCGAAAGGATAACTTTCTTGGCACCTCCGTCGATATGGCCCTGAGCCTTGGCTTTTTCAAGGAATAACCCGGTTGATTCAACTACATATTCAGCGCCAACTGCGCCCCAGTTAATATCTGCCGGATTACGTTCAGCGGTAACGCGGATTGCTTTACCGTTTACAATCAGCTTGCCGTCTTTTACTTCAACAGTACCTTTGAATTGTCCGTGTGTAGAATCATATTTTAGCATGTATGCCATATAATCTACATCGATAAGGTCGTTGATTGCAACAACTTCTACATTTTCTTTAGCTACTGCAACGCGGAAAACGAAACGTCCGATACGACCGAAACCGTTGATACCGATTTTAATTTTTGACATTGTTGATAAATTTAAAGAATGTATAAATGAATAATGATTATTTTTTTTGAGCCTTTTTGAATGAGGCCACACAAAATAAATACTTAAAATCAGAATCATCAAATTTATTTCTGAACATGGCTTGATTTTGGGGAGAGTTTAATTTTTAGTTAATGTTGTATTTCGTTGCCAGAAAGAAAATGACGTAATTCCTTTCATCCTTAATTTCCCCTAATTCGTAGTTTTATCAACTCCTGAAAATTGCTTATTATGAAGAAATACCGTTTTAAAATTTTGAAAATGACTATCAGTGGGTAGAAAATATAAAATATCAAATTCTCAGGAGCTTTAATATTGCCTATCCCATTCGGTTTTAAATGATTATACGTGATTTACAGCACCTTCTTTCTGAATAATCTGTGTAAAATGGTGGAAAAGTTATTCCCACATATCACGGAGCTAATATTTATAGAAAACAATTTTGACAAAGGGATTAACGTGTTATTTGTACTTTATTTTGGAGAATGGAATATTAATTGAAAAATAATTCTAATTTGAAACCTCATATAAATAATTAGTGTAATTTTAGCCGGGTTTTGAAATACGTTGATAGTTTAGAACTGTTAAATAATAAACTGAGAGATTATGAGCGGTTTTCGTTTTGACTCCGGATGAGTTAAAACCCCTCAACAGGTAGGAAAATAAGTACGTCTGGCTGATAAATATTTTATATTTATCGGTCTCAATTGTTGTACATTGGTGATAAATTTTATACGTTTGCATTATAAACACTCTAATTTAATAGTATATAATCATTAATTAAGATAAAAATGAATTATAAAATTCAATCAATCAATCAATTAAGTTCAATTTAAAAACAAATGCTATGAGAAAATCATTTACACGGTTTTTAAGCTTGCTGTTTGTTTTTTGCTTGGTTAGTATATCCACAATTGTGAATGCTGCCACACAAAAAACTGTCAAGCTTTATGCAGAAGATGTTTCAGCTTGCTACAATGCTTCGAACGAGTACAACGTGAAAGTCTCTATGATGGATTTCATTTCGCTCGATCGTTTCAATTTAGTGCTGAATTATTCTGAAGGAGTATTTAATTATGTTGGTCCGACATCGTTGGCATCTGGTCCATTGGCTGGTATGACAATTACTAACGATGCAGTGAACGGAACCTTGACATTTGCATGGACAACTGCCACTACTCCTGTTACTTTTGCTGATAATTTGAAAACGGATGTTGTTACGCTTAATTTTGCGGTAAACAACTTCCCTAACAATTTGGCAAATTCTTATGTGAGTCCAATGACATGGACAACCAGTAACTTCTTTTACAAATTTGATTCGTCAAGTACTGAAGTTGTGAATACTGCAGCTATTACTAACGGGAGTTTGAATGTGACGGTTGGAATTACCGGCGTTCAGGTTGCTGTTGGTACTGTAAGTTGTGCCGGTGGCGATGCTGTTGGAACTGTTACTTCTCCAGCTCAAGGTACTGGATACATGTATTTATTTAATGAAGATCCTAATCCTGTAAACTGGACTTGGTCGGCTAATGCTTCATATGAAGCTCCGGCTGGTTCAACCAATACTGTTCGGGTTAAAGATGCCAATGGTTGCATTTCATTGCCTGCAACATTCTCTGTTGCCAATTTGGCTCCAGTTACTTATACCGCTTCAAAACAAGATGCAACCTGTAAAGGTGGCAATGGCGAACTGCAAATTACTGCTGTTGGTGGTACTGGTCCTTATACCTATTGGGTTATCCCTGATGCAAATTTTGCTTCAGTTCAGCCTACTTTAACTACTAATGCTGCTAAAATTGCTGCTTCTTCCGACTATAAAAAAATTAACTTTCAAATTTTACGTCCTGCCGGAGATTATTGGGTAGCCGTAGATGATGTTAATATGTGTCGCGATTTATCAAATGCCGGATATTGGACAAAACTTACCATTGCAGAACCTGCTACTTCAGTAGCTGTTGCATTGGGCACAATTTTGGGTGAAACCTGTGCAAATTCTAATAACGGATCAGTTACTGTTTCTGTTTCAGGCGGTACGGCTGCAGGTGAATACAAGGTTTCAACAAATGGTGGATTAACATGGTTCACAACTGTTGAAGGTAGTTATACCTTTACAAATCTTGCTCCTGGTACTTATAATGTAACTGCCATGGATGACAATGGTTGTAAAGCCCTTTCCGCTAATGCAGTTGTTGCTGCTACAGCCCCTATTACTTTCGATCTTTCAATTGTTGATACTTCATGCGGTGGCAATAATGATGGCCAGATTACTGTTGCTAACATTGCTGGTGGTACCAGTCCTTATACTTTAACTATCCAAAATGAAGTTGGACCTACAACACAAACTGGTGT
>JBBIHV010000036.1:16149-26051 GCA_037446835.1 Sunxiuqinia sp.
CAATTGACCATGTATTGCCTCCAACCTGTGTTGATGGTTCGGATGGAAATATCTATGTGAATATTGCTGGTGGAACTGCCCCATATTCTTATTCAATTAATAATGGTTCTTGGGTAGTGGCAAATGGTTCATTAGCTATTATAAAAGCTACTGTAGGTACACAAACCATTAACATTAAAGATGCCAATGGTTGTTCAATTGCTGCGCCTCTGGTTCAAACAGTTACTCAGAATCAAGATGTAATAATTGCTACTTCAAGTAAAGTTATCACTTGCTTTGGTGATGCTAATGATGCAGTTATTAATGTATCGGTTAGCTCTTGGGCTGCTGATCTGATGGGTTCACTTAGTTCAAGAATAATTCAATACAAATATTCTACTTCTGCAGCTACTGCAAATACCGGAACTGGTTTTACACCCGGACATACTACTTTCCCTGCCGGAACATATTGGATTGGTGCAGTTGACGAATTTGGTTGCATGGCTACCCCTGTACAAGTTATTGTATCACAAAATCCGCAATTAGTTATTTCAAGCGTTGTTGCCAATGGCGCTTCATGCGCTGGCACTTTCGGCGGGACAATTACAATTCAGACTACTGGTGGTACTTTAAACAGTGGGCAGAAACTTCAGTATGCACTCCTCAATTCTCAGGCAGGATTAGATAACATCACTCCTGACAAATGGTTGTCTTTCCAAACTTACGACCCTGTAACCACGTTAAGTACTGTAAGTTTTCAGGTTGAAAAAGGAGATTACTGGATTGCTGTTAAAGATGGTAATTGTGTTAATAACCTCGTAACTTATGGACCAATTACTGTTATTGGTTACGATAAGTTAGCCGTTGATGAAACAAAAATTGTTGCTGTTAATGCCAATTGCAATGGTGACCTGAATGGTTCAATTACTGTACCAATGACCGCTGTAAGCGGAGGCGCCGGAGCTTATATGTTTACTTTATTAGATGTTAATGGCGTTAAAATGACAAACCGCATACAGCAGGCTACCGGTTCATTCCAAAATTTGGGAGCTGGCACGTATTCCGTTTTGGTTGAAGATTCTCAAAATTGTCCTTCTTACACAACAGCTCCGATTACGATTACTCAACCTGCAGTTTTGTCATTTACTACAGCTAAGACTTACTTTACCTGTAATAATTCGAATGATGGTATGATTACTATCACGGTTCCATCAGGCGCCGGAACTGCTCCGTATTACTATGCAATTAATAATGTAAATACATGGGTTGCTTTTGATGGTAATTCAAAAACTTATGTGGCTACCGAACCTGGAACCTTTAGCATTTGGGTAAAAGATGCCCATGGTTGTGTTGCTGGCCCAACTGCAGTAGAAATTGATCAGCCAACGGCTATCGTTCCCGTTGTTACCGTTGTAAACAATGTTTTATGTAATGGCGGTTCGACTGGTAAGATTACAGTTACAGCAACTGGTGGATGGTCTGGAATGTCCGTTTACAGTTATTCAGTAGATAATGGTGCCTGGGGAAATGCTGCTTCAATAGCTGCATTAAATCTTAGCGCTGGCAACCATACTTTATATGTAAAGGATATTGCATCTTATTCAAATCCATATCCAACTCCAAGTGTAGGTTGTGTCTATTCTGTTCCTTTTACCATTACTCAGCCCCTAGCAATTGCCTATAACGTTGCTATTACTGATGTGAAATGTAAAGGTGGAAACGATGGTACCCTAACTGTTACTGTTGATGGTACAACTGGAACTCCTTTCTATTCAAATGACAACAATCCCGCTAATGATGGTTATTTAGTTCAAGTAACAGGTAATGGTTTCAATCAAACAGCCATGACTGGTGCTGACAATGTAATAACTTTCACCGGTTTGGCGCCTTCTTTCTACACTGTTCATATTAGTGACAGTAATGGTTGTACCTTACAGCCTACAGTTGGAAATACTGTTGCTCCATATACAACTATTGAATCTTGGAAAGTTTCAGAACCTGATCAGGCTTTGACTATTGCCGGAGAATGGGTAAAAGATGCTTCTTGTTTTGGTTCAACCGATGGCCAGTTTACAATTAATGCTACTGGTGGTTCAGGTTCTTACCAATATTATGCAGCTTTATCAATTGAGCCATCTGGACATATTCTTGTCCCAGAACCTCCTGTGGCTGGTTCTAATGAATGGCAAAGCAGTAATGTATTTAATGTTGGTGCTGGTACATGGGTAATTTGGACAATTGATTCAAATGGCTGTATGATTGGTGGCGAAACATTAAACGGCGCTCCATACAATCCTTGGCGTGTTAAAATTGGTCAGCCTAATCAAATTACCTGGAATTTTGTTATGAAGGGTAGCGTACCTGATACTATTTTCTATCAAATGCCTTCTTGTTTTGGCAAAGAAGATGGTCAGATTTATTTAACCAATGTGGCTGGTGGCAATGGTCAATTCTCAGCTGTGGTTACTGGTAAAGCTGCTGATGGTACTGCTAAAGTATATACACAAGCTATCACTCAAGCTACTACTGCACCTTATCTTTGGATTATTAACAACGTAGCTGCAACTGATGCTAATGGTTATTCCGTAAAAGTTATAGATAGTAATGGTTGTGAGTCTGTTACCCAGCAGGTTGTAATTAATCAGCCTAAATTGTTAGCTGTTACTTTAGCTAAAGGTGCTGACCAGTTTACTTGTCCTGATGCAGTAGAAGGTTTCATTGAAGCTACTGCTACTGGTGGAACAGCTCCTTATACTTATAGTTTGTATAAAGATGGCGTTCTTCACACTGCTGACGTTACTCCTTCTGCTTTCTTAGTACAAATTGGCCATACCTTTATGGTTGAAGTTAAAGATGCAAATGGCTGTACTGCTGATGCAAGTATAACAATTAACCCAGTGTTGCCTGTTGTAGCTACACTTTCTGAAACTACTTGTTACAGTGATGCAGCAGCTTCAGTAGTCGTAAGTGCAACTGGTGAACCCGGTCGTACTTTCTCTGTACGCTATCGTCTTAATACTTCTGCTACTTATACTGCATGGATGCCAATGGATAGTAATAATACTCTTTCTATTTCTGGATTAATTTTTGCAGATAATACTCCAACCCAGAATTTCTATTACTTCCAGGTTGAAGATTCTCAGGGTTGTATGACCTCTGATATTTCTAAATCTTTTGTAGCTACACAACATCCTCTTCAAGCAACTGTTGTTCAGTCAACTGATCAATTGAGCGCTACTCTTACCATTACAGGTGGTGTTTCACCTTATTCTTACAAAGTTGGTAGTGCTGCTTTGATTAATTTACCTGTCGATGGAAATACTTTCCAGGTTGTGAATTTACAAGCTGGTGCAACTGTTGTAACAGTTTATGATGCTCATGGTTGTAATGTTGCAGAATCACTTAATGTTGATCCTCTTGCTGTTACTGCTGTACCTGCTTCTGGTAATAATATGGAGCAAACATTTAATGTTGCACTGACTTTCAACCGTGATGTTGTTGTTCCTGTCGGTGGTATTACCGTTACTGGTGGAGTCGGAACAGTTACAGGTTCTGGTAAAGCCTACACAGTAGCTGTTTCTGCGGCTGACTTATCTAGTATTAATATCGTTCTTGCTAATACCATTGTTGATGCTGCTGGTAACATGTTTGCTGGTAAAACATTCACTTATACAGTTGGCGATCATGTTGCTCCAACGGTTACGGTAACTCCTCCTGCAACTCCTGTACCTACTTACTTTACAGTTGGCCTGAAATTTAGTGAACCAGTTGCTGGTGTATTAAATGCAGTGACTGTAACTGGTGGTAAATTGGAAGATGTTTCAGGGTTAGGTGATACCTACACAGTGAAAGTTTCTGCTCTCGAGCAAACTGCTGTAACTATTGTTATTTCTAATGCAATAACTGATCTTTCTGCCAATGCAAACCAATTTGCCGGTTTAACTTTGAATTACACCACTGGTGATTTCACAAAACCGCAAATTTTAACAATGGATCCTTCTGATGGTACAACAACCACTGACAATCACCCAACATTTACAATGAGTTTCTCTGAAAATGTTGCGGTTGGTACTGGTGGTAGTTTGAAAGTCTATAAAGTTAATACTACTACTGCTATATTAGACATTCCGATCACTGCTTCTATGATCAACGGTAGTAACGTTACTGTAAGCTATGCTGCAACCCAAACAGGTCTTGATAAAAATACAAGATACTACGTTTTGGTTGACGCTACAGCTCTTCAAGATCTTGCTGGTAATACATTCGACGGTGTGACTGATCCTGCTGCATGGACCTTTAAAACAGGTGCTGATTTTGCAACAGTTATTGATCCTACCCAAAATGGTTCTCTCGAGTTTAAGGTTTATCCAAACCCATTTGATAATGATGTCAACATTATCAACGGTCACAAACTTTCCAAAATTGTTGTTACCAACATCGCTGGACAGGTTGTGAAGGAAGTTGTTAATCCAACTGACAACATTAAATTAAATGAACTGCGCAGTGGCGTTTACTTTATCTCGATGTACAAATCGAATAATGTAATTGCTCAAACTGCTAAGATTGTTAAAAGGTAATACCGAATTGATTGATTAAAAAGGGGAAGCTTGCGGGCTTCCCTTTTTTATTTAGATAAAATCACATCGTAATTTCTATTCAATGGATTTTTTAAAGACACATCGCTCTATTCGAAAATTTCAAAGTGATGCTATTCCGAAAGAATTGGTCAATGAGATACTTGAATGCGGGTTTCGGGCTTCAAATACCGGCAATATGCAGCTTTATAGTATCATTGTTACCAAAAGTATTGAAAAGAAAGAATTGCTTGCGCCACTACATTTTAACCAGCCAATGGTCATGGAAGCTCCCCTGTTGCTGACAGTTTGTTTTGATTTTAAGCGTTTTATTCATTGGTGCATGATAAATAATACTAAAACCGATTTTTCTAACTTGCTGTGGTTATTAACTGGTACTATTGACGCTTCTATTTTGGCACAGAATATTTGCGTTGCTGCAGAATATCACGGATTGGGGATTTGCTATCTGGGAACAACACTTTATAATGCTCCTGAAATTAGCGAGGTACTTCATCTGCCTAATGGAGTAATTCCTATTACGGCCATAACTGTTGGCTATCCCGATCAAATTCCTGAATTGACTGATAGGTTGCCAAGGACTTCAATGGTTCATTTTGAGGAATATCAGGATTTTACAGACGAGCAACTGAAGGTTTTTTATCAGGAGAAGGAGAATTTGGAAACATCCCGAAAATTTGTTGATGAAAATAGAAAGGAGAACCTTGCTCAGGTTTATTCCGAAGTTCGATATAAAAGTTCGGATAGCGCTTTCTTCTCTGAAAAATTATTAAAATGGCTTAAAGGACAAGGTTTTTCATTTGAGTAGAAGAAAAATTGCTTTTTCACTATATCCGGTCGAGGCGCTTAATTAGTTTTTGATAATAGTATTTTATCGGGTTCTCGTATTTCAGTTGTTTCCAGGGCCTGCTGCTGTGTGGTTTGTGCAAAACCCCTCCGGAAATCAGCAAATAGTTATTTAAACCCAATAGAATTGATTTTCGTGAAATTGAAACGTCGTACCAGTGTTTTTCTGCAGACAAGGTTTTAAAATCGTATTTTTTTAAAAGGTTGGTTGTAAGCAATGTACAACAAAAACTTAAGCTGTGCCTGGTCTTTATAATTTCTTTTCTTGTTGAACGGAAATTAAGATATGGGAAATTGATGTTTCCTTCCCGATCTCTAGTTATTGCCCCAACCATACCACATCCAGGTAAGCTTTTTGATAGCTTGACCAATTCAGCCAGTGTATTGGGTTGCACTTCCACATCCGATTCAACAATTATCAGCGGTAAGTTTAATTCCAGCGCTTTTTGTTGTGCCATTTGAAGTACAAGACGGTAATTTGGCGACGGGCTTTTCGTTATTTCCGAAAGGTTTATTAATTCAAACTTATATTTAGAGCTAAGTGCGGTCAATTCGGAGGTTGTTTCCCCTGAACTAAAATCGTTATAAATGCTATACAGAAACTGGCCTTCCGAATTCAGGATAGAATGAATGGTTTCTTTGGTGGTTTTTAACGAATCTTTGACCGGCGTAATTACTAGTGCTTCGTACATGCAATTTTACTATTATTTATTGAATTCACTTTTCTGTTCCGACATCGAATTTAATTCCGAATTTATTGCCGAGTTCAGCCAAATCCTGCACAACTTGTTCATGCAAAGGTATTCCATTTTTCTTTCGTTCTGCTGTTAATTCCCGTTCCGGATCACCGGGTATCATTACTTTTTCTTGTCCTGAAGTAGGCTCTGCATTTCTGAAAGTTTGAATCCAGTTGTCCATGTGTTCTTTAAATTCCCTGGCCGGGCGAAAAGCATCTACACGGATTGCCCCCAGAAAATGACCGATTCCGTTTCCGACCGGATTGGCAGGTGGTTCCAGAAAGCTAACAAATGGCGGAACCCATGGGCCATAATTCGCTCCCGACAAAACGGCTGAAAAAATATCGACCATTGCGCCAAGACAATAACCTTTGTGTCCGCCATGTTCGCGATCACCGCCCAGTGGGAGCATCGATCCCCCCTTTTTCAGGGAGTAAGCGTCGGTGGTCGGATTCCCATCTTTATCCTGAGTCCATCCAAAAGGGGCATCCTCGCCTTTGCGCTGTAAAACTTCCAGCTTGCCGTTGGCCACTGTTGTGGTAGCCATATCGATTACAAACGGAGGCTGATTTAAAGCCGGAATTGCCACAGCAATTGGGTTGGTTCCCAGAAAACGGCTTTTCGAGAATGTAGGTGCAACCAGAGGACTTGCATTGGTCATCGAAATACCGATCATATCTTGTTTAAGCGCGAGCATGGCATGGTAACCCGCTATTCCGTAATGGTTGGAGTTCTGCACTGCAACCCAACCAGTTCCTGCTATTTCTGCCTTCTTGATGGCAATTTCCATGGCTTTAGGCGCACTAACCAAACCCATGCCTGAATCACCATCTAAAACTGCGGTGCTTGGCGTTTCATGAATGATCCGCATGTTTGGTGTGGCATTTATCCGCTGAAGTTCCCATAGCCTGATATAGCCGTTTAAACGGGCAACGCCATGCGAATCGACCCCACGTAAATCAGCCTGGTTTAAACAATCGGCAGCAATTTCCGCCTGGTCGGGTGGGCATCCCATTTCGAGAAATACTTGTATGGTAAACGCTTTTAAATATTCTGAATTGAAACTGATCATGGATGAAAACTATTGAAATGTGGTTTATCCGTTACGGGACTGCAAAGAAATAGTATTTCAGCAAAAGTTGATGATATTTTATTGAATTTGATCTTCGGTCGCCCGAATAGCTTACGATTTCCGGTTAAAATCTCTGGCTGAAGCCTGATTGGTTGGCATGATCAGCAGGTCGTCGATATTGACATGTGGCGGGCGGTTTAACACGAATAAAATTGTTTCGGCAATATCTTTTCCCGTGAGTGGTGTAAATCCGTTGTAAACCTGCGCTGCTTTTCCTTCGTCGCCACGGAAGCGCACCAACGAGAATTCAGTTTCAACAGCCCCCGGGGCAATGGTGGTAACTTTAATTCCTGAAGGCATAAGTTCAATCCGCATGGCTTTCGAAATGGCTGCAACGGCATGTTTGGTACCACAATAAACCGATCCGTTCGGGTAAACTTCTTTGGCCGCAATGGATGAAATATTGATGATATGGCCACCTTGCCGTTCAATCATCCAGGGCGAAACGGTCCGGGTTACATACAGCAAGCCTTTTACATTTGTGTCAATCATGGCTTCCCAATCATCCACATCGGCCGAGTTTACCGGGGCCAGACCGGCTGCCAGGCCAGCATTGTTAATTAAAACATCAATGTTTTTCCATTCCGGAGGAAGGCTGCCTAATGCTTTTTCAGTTTCGGCCTTCGAGCGCACATCAAAATTTAATGCAGTAACTTTACATCCGTATTGAGACTCGAGTTGCTCTTTGAAAATGGTCAACCGGTCGTTTCTTCGGCCTGAGATGATCAGGTTATACTTATTTTTAGCAAGAAGAATGGCTGTTTCGTAGCCGATACCTGCTGTGGCACCGGTAATTAGGGCTAATTTCTGGTTCATAAATGGATATGATTTATATGAAAGTTAAAATTAAAAATTCCGATATACTTATGGAATAATAAACTACTTAATTAATTTTGTTTCTGCATTAAAGTAAAAACGTTACATCATGATAGAACAAAACAACGAAATTCAGGGATTCATCATCGACAAACTGGCTGAAGAACAGGATATTCAGGATATTGTGTTTAACCTGATGGCTGATCCAAACCTTGCCCCGATCAACTATTTCAACGATTTTAGTGAAGGGCCAATCGATTTTTCTAACATGTCAAACGAAGAAAATGAAGGAACTGGTATTTTTTCTTCTGAAAATGGCCAGACATTGGCCATTTCAACACATGCCATGCACCATCATCTCGAAATTGACCCCAAACAGGCCACTGAAATAATTGTTTCGCGGGCTGTACGGAAAATGATCTGCCTTGGCGCTGTTCCTGAAGCCGTCAGTTCCTTTTTATATCACATCAACATTGCCGATCCGAATGGCCAGTTCATCGCCGCCGGAGCAAAAAAAGGTCTCGAAAATACTTGTAACAAGTTTAATATCAAGCTAACCGACCGGAAAATAAGGTTCGATTATTTTTCGGCACATGGCCCGGTCTATCCAACCATTATTGTTAGTTTAATGGCTTCTGTTCCTGATAAGGAGAAACTGGTTACCCACAGTTTTAAAAAGAAAGGTCAAAATATATTCATGATTGGGAAATCGTACGATGATATTAATTCGTCTGAATACCTTGAATTTTATCATGAAATTTCGGAATCCTCATTGCCCGTTTTCGATATCGACGTTGAAGTTAAACTCCATTCTGTTATGCGGAAACTGGTTCATTCAGGCTTGATCAGTTCAGCCAGCCCGGTTGGGAAAGGCGGTGTATTTTTCTCGCTGTTGCGTGCCGGATTGCCTTCAGGATTAGGGTTCGATATTACCACCGATGCCGAAATCCGTAAAGATGCCTTCCTCTTCGGAGAAGCAATGGGGCGGCTGCTCATTGGCGTTGATCCCAAAAAGGCCGATGATTTTGTCGATCTGATGAGCAGTCTTGATGTGCCATTTTTTGCCTTGGGGCATGTTACCAAGGGCGAAATCAGGATCGATGACGTCTCCTTCGGATTTATTGATAAAATGACGCCGTCAAACTAGAGGTATTTCATGCAAGTTAACCCATACAAAGATTCCGATCGGCAAAAAAAGCAACAGGTGGAGCAGATGTTCGATCAGATTGCCCCAAAATATGATTTCCTGAACCATTTCCTTTCGCTGGGGATCGACAAGCTGTGGCGTAAAAAAGCAATCCGGATACTTTCCGGGTACAAAACAGATCAGATACTCGATGTGGCCAGCGGCACCGGCGATTTTGCCATTGCTGCCTCGAAACTACAACCACGGAAAATTGTCGGGTTCGACCTTTCAGAACAAATGCTGAATGTTGGCCGCGAAAAAGTTAAACGGCTCGGGCTGGATGGCCTGATCGAATTCCTTAAAGGTGATTCGGAAGCCATGCCGTTTCCTGATGCGCAGTTCGATGCAATTATTGTTGCTTTTGGTGTCCGGAATTTTGAAAACCTCGAAAATGGCCTGAAGGAATTCCGGCGTGTCCTGAAAAATAATGGGGTCGTACTTATCCTTGAGTTCTCGAAACCCAGATATTTTCCGATGAAGCAGTTGTATTTTTTCTATTTCTTCAAAATACTGCCACTCATTGGGCGCATAATTTCAAAAGACCATTCGGCCTATTCCTATCTGCCCGAGTCGGTTATGGCTTTTCCTGATGATCAGAAGTTTTTAGATCT
>JBBIHV010000037.1:0-25883 GCA_037446835.1 Sunxiuqinia sp.
GAGCATTAGCCTTCCAAGCTAAGGGTCGCGAGTTTGAATCTCGTCTCCCGCTCAAAAAGATAGTTGCTGATGTAGCTCAGGGGTAGAGCGCTTCCTTGGTAAGGAAGAGGTCGCGAGTTCAATTCTCGCCCTCAGCTCTGATGAAAGTTTAAAAGATAATTTAAAATTATTACAAGTTATGGCTAAAGCAAAATTTAACAGGGACAAAGCCCACGTCAATATTGGTACTATTGGCCACGTTGACCATGGCAAGACTACTTTGACTGCCGCTATTACAATGGTATTAGCAAAAAAAGGGTATTGTGAAGTAAAATCGTTTGAATCAATCGACAGCGCTCCTGAAGAAAAAGAGCGTGGTATTACAATTAACACAGCTCACGTAGAGTACGAAACTGCAACTCGTCACTATGCACACGTTGACTGTCCTGGACACGCCGACTATGTGAAGAACATGGTTACCGGTGCTGCTCAGATGGACGGTGCAATCATCGTAGTTGCTGCTACGGATGGTCCAATGCCTCAGACACGCGAACATATCCTTTTGGCACGTCAGGTAAACGTACCTAAACTTGTTGTTTTCATGAACAAAGTGGATATGGTTGATGATCCTGAAATTCTTGAACTTGTTGAAATGGAAGTTCGCGAATTATTAAGCTTCTATGGATTCGATGGAGATAATTCACCCGTAATCATGGGTTCAGCCCTTGGTGCTTTGAATGGTGAACCAGAATGGGAACAAAAAGTTCTTGACTTGATGGATGCTGTTGATACCTGGATTCCACTTCCTCCACGTGACGTTGATAAACCATTCCTTATGCCAGTTGAAGACGTATTCTCGATTACAGGTCGTGGTACTGTTGCAACTGGTCGTATCGAAACAGGTCTTGTTCACACCGGTGACGAACTTCAGTTGATCGGTTTGGGCGCAGAAGGTCGCAAAACAGTTTGTACCGGAGTTGAAATGTTCCGTAAGATTTTGGATGATGGTCAGGCTGGTGACAACGTAGGTTTGTTATTGCGTGGTGTTGACAAAAAAGAAATCAAACGTGGACAGATTCTTGCAAAACCAGGTTCAATTACTCCTCATACAACTTTCAAAGCTGAGGTTTATATCCTGAAAAAAGAAGAAGGTGGACGTCACACTCCATTCCACAACAAATACAGGCCGCAATTCTATTTACGTACCCTCGACGTAACTGGTGAGATTCACCTTCCAGAAGGACGTGAAATGGTTATGCCAGGTGATAACGTTTCAATTGAAGTACAATTGATCTACCCGGTAGCTCTTAACATCGGTCTTCGTTTCGCTATTCGCGAAGGCGGACGTACCGTTGGTGCTGGTCAGGTTACCGAAATTGTTGCATAATTTCTGACAAAAATATTCTGATAAAAAGTCCCGGAATTCAAAATCCGGGACTTTTTACGGATGAAACTCAGTCGGGAGTGTTTTTTTTTTTGAGTTAAACCAATGTAAGTTCGAATCTTACCATCCGTGCAAAATTTATTAAATTCAAAATGAAACTTAAAATCTATTTCGAAGAAGCTTATAACGAGCTTGTTCATAAAGTTTCCTGGCCTACGCGAAAAGAATTACAGAACAGTGCTTTCATCGTAATGGTTGCTTCCATAATCATAGCACTAATAGTTTTCGTAATGGATTCAACTTTTGAAAACATTATGAACTTTGTGTACAGTTTATTTTATTAATTCCTTTAGGAGTACAACATGAGCGAAAACGTAAAAAAATGGTATGTTCTTAGGGCTATTGGAGGAAAAGAAAAGAAAGTCAAAGAATATATTGAAAACGAAATTGCAAATGCTGGCCTCCAGGATTTTATTTCGCAGGTTTTAATTCCTACAGAAAAGGTATATCAGATTCGCAACGGCAAAAAAATCAGTAAAGAAAGAAATTTCTTTCCGGGTTATGTTTTGGTTGAAGCTTGTCTGGTCGGTGAAATCCCACACATTTTGAAAAATGTCCCCAACGTTATTGGCTTCCTTGGAGATACAAAAAGTGGAGAACCGGTTCCAATGCGGCAGTCAGAAGTTTACCGGATTTTAGGTCGGGTTGACGAAATGGCTGAATCTGGCGAGGAAATGAATATCCCGTTTGTAGTTGGCGAAACTGTGAAAGTTATTGACGGGCCATTTAATGGCTTCAACGGAATCATTGAAAAAATCAATGAGGAAAAGAAGAAGCTTGAAGTAATGGTCAAAATTTTTGGACGAAAAACTCCTCTTGAACTGAGCTTTATGCAGGTAGAGAAGGAGTAATAAATCTTTTATCGATTTTATTATGGCTAAAGAAATTGCTGGATTAATTAAATTGCAAGTAAAGGGGGGTGCTGCTAACCCTTCACCTCCGATAGGCCCAGCATTAGGTTCTAAAGGGGTAAATATCATGCAGTTTTGTAAACAGTTCAACGGAAGAACTCAGGACCTTGCGGGAAAAGTTCTGCCTGTTGTAATTACTGTTTATGCTGATAAATCGTTTGATTTTGTAATTAAACAACCCCCAGTAGCTGTGCAACTTATCGAGGCTGCAAAAGTGAAAAAAGGTTCCGCAGAACCACATGTTAACAAAGTTGGTACTGTTAGCTGGGAACAGGTTAAGTCTATTGCCGAAATTAAAATGGAAGACCTGAACTGTTTCACTCTTGATGCAGCGATGAGCATGGTAGCTGGTACTGCCAGAAGTATGGGTATCACTATTGAAGGCGAACGCCCATCTCAAACAAACTAAAATTATTAAAATGGGCAGAATTACAAAGAATAAAAAGCTTGCTCTGGAAAAACTTGAAAAAGGTAAATTTTATACCCTGAAAGAAGCTTCCACACTGGTAAAGGAAATCTCTTTTACTAAGTTCGATGCTTCAGTGGATATTGATGTTCGCCTTGGAGTTGATCCCCGAAAAGCAAATCAGATGGTTAGAGGCGTGGTTACTTTACCGAATGGTACTGGTAAAGAAGTACGTGTATTGGCCCTGGTTACTCCTGACAAGGTTCAGGAGGCCAAAGATGCTGGAGCTGATTATGTTGGTCTCGACGACTATGTTGATAAAATCAAAGGTGGTTGGACCGATGTAGATGTGATTATTACGATGCCACCTGTAATGGGTAAAGTGGGTGCACTTGGACGAATTTTAGGTCCACGTGGATTAATGCCAAACCCAAAGAGTGGCACAGTAACCATGGAAATTGGAAAGGCTGTTGCTGAAGTAAAAGCCGGTAAGATTGACTTTAAAGTTGATAAGTTTGGTATCGTCCATACCTCGATTGGTAAGGTTTCTTTTGAACCTGAGAAGATCGTTGAAAATGCTACTGAATTTGTTAACAGCTTGATCAAACTGAAACCATCGGCAGCAAAAGGAACATACGTTAAAAGTATTTACCTTTCAAGTACAATGAGTCCTGGAATACAAGTTGAACCAAAATCTGTCTCTGAAAAGTAAAGGAATTGATATGAAAAAATCAGAAAAACACGAAATCATTGATAGCCTTACAGAGCAGATCAATTCATCGACTCATTTTTACCTGACTGACATTGAAGGCTTAAATGCCGCTAAAACGAGCGATCTTCGCCGTTTATGCAACAAGCAACAGGTGAAAATGGTTGTTGTGAAGAATACCCTATTACGTAAAGCAATTGAAGCATCAAATAAAGATGCTCAGGAACTTTATGGTGTACTGAATGGTAATACATCAGTCATGTTTTGCGAAAATGCGAATGTGCCTGCAAAATTGATCAAAGATTTCAAAAAGAAAAACAAAAAGCCAATTCTGAAAGGTGCTTATGTACAAGAATCAGTTTACCTTGGCGACGATCAATTGGATGTATTAGTATCAATTAAGTCTAAAAATGAACTTCTGGGTGAACTTATCGGATTATTACAATCTCCAATTAAAAATGTTTTGGGTGGTTTACAATCTGGTGGGAATATCATTCATGGAGTGTTGAAGACGTTGGGCGAAAGAGAATAAAGTTAGTTATAAAATTATATTAAAAATTATTATCGAAATGGCAGATTTAAAAAAGCTTGCGGAAGAGTTAGTAAACTTAACTGTAAAAGAAGTAAATGAATTAGCCGGAATTTTAAAATCGGAATATGGTATTGAACCTGCTGCTGCTGCTGTTGCTGTTGCCGCTGCTGCTGGCCCTGCTGAAGAAGCAGAAGAAAAAGTTCAAACTGAATTCGATGTTATTCTGAAAGCAGCCGGTCAATCAAAATTGGCTGTTGTTAAATTAGTAAAAGAGTTAACAGGTCTTGGTTTGAAAGAAGCTAAAGAAGTAGTTGATAGTGCTCCAAAGGCTATTAAAGAAAAAGTTTCAAAAGACGAGGCTGAATCATTAAAAGCTCAATTAGAAGAAGCTGGAGCCGAAGTTGAACTTAAATAAAAGTCTTAAAACCTTTTCATAAAGGTTGATATGGTTTAGAACCTCACATTCGTGGGGTTCTATGCCTTTTTGTATATTTATCTTTTAAGTTCAAATAATTATCCTAGATAGATGTCAGTAAAAATTGAAAACCAGAGGATTAGCTTTTCTTCAACAAAAACCGTATTTGAATATCCTGACTTTCTGGAGGTGCAAGTTAAATCTTTTATCGAGTTTTTTCAACTCGGAACTACACCTGATCAGCGAAAAGAAGAAGGTTTATGCAAAGTCTTTGAAGAAAATTTTCCAATTACAGATACCCGAAATAATTTCGTTCTTGAATTTGTCGACTACAATGTCGATCCTCCACGTTACTCTATCGACGAATGTGTTGAACGTGGTTTGACTTATAGCGTTCCGTTAAAAGCAAAACTGAAATTGTACTGTACCGATCCTGAACACGAAGATTTCGATACGGTTGTACAGGACGTATATTTGGGAACAGTCCCCTATATGACTCCCAAAGGTACTTTTGTGATTAATGGAGCTGAACGCGTCGTTGTTTCTCAGTTGCACCGCTCGCCCGGAGTATTCTTTGGACAGAGTATGCATGCCAACGGAACAAAACTTTATTCAGCACGGGTTATTCCTTTTAAAGGATCATGGATCGAATTCGCGACCGACATCAATAGTGTGATGTTCGCCTACATCGATCGTAAGAAAAAATTACCGGTTACCACATTGCTTCGTGCAATCGGCTTTGAAAGTGACAAGGATATTCTTGAAATTTTCGACCTTGCTGATGAAATAAAGGTATCAAAATCTGGTTTGAAGAAAATCGTAGGCCGGAAACTGGCAGCCCGTGTCCTGAAAACCTGGGTGGAAGATTTCGTGGATGAAGATACCGGTGAAGTGGTATCCATCGAGCGTAACGAAGTTGTCATCGACCGTGAAACGATCCTCGAAAATGACCATATTGACGAAATCATCGATTCCGGAGCAAAAACTATTCTCTTGCATAAAGAAGACCAGAATCTTCAGGATTTCGCTATTATATACAATACATTACAAAAAGATCCGTGTAACTCCGAGAAAGAAGCTGTGCTTCACATCTACCGTCAGTTGCGTAATGCTGAACCACCTGATGATGCGACTGCCCGCGATGTGATCGATAAACTTTTCTTCTCTGAAAAAAGGTATGACCTAGGCGAAGTGGGACGTTACCGGATCAATAAAAAACTGAACCTCAATATTGAAATGGGTGTTCAGGTTTTGACCAAGGAAGATATTATTGAAATCATTAAATATTTGATCAAGCTGGTGAATTCGAAAACAGATGTTGACGATATTGACCACTTGAGTAACCGTCGAGTTCGTACAGTTGGCGAGCAGATGTTTAATCAGTTCGGCGTGGGTCTGGCCCGCATGGCCCGTACCATTCGCGAACGCATGAATGTACGCGACAACGAGGTGTTTACTCCTATTGATCTGATTAATTCAAAAACTCTATCGTCTGTCATCAACTCCTTCTTCGGAACAAATGCCCTCTCTCAGTTCATGGATCAAACCAATCCGTTGGCTGAGATGACCCATAAACGCCGTATGTCGGCCTTGGGACCAGGCGGTCTTTCACGCGAAAGAGCCGGTTTTGAGGTTCGCGACGTGCATTATACACACTACGGACGTTTATGCCCAATTGAAACTCCGGAAGGACCAAACATCGGGTTGATCTCATCACTCTGTGTGTTTGCCAAGGTAACCGATTTGGGTTTTATCGCAACACCATACCGGAGAGTTGATGATGGAAAAGTCGATCTTTCGGATGAAGGCGTAATTTATCTTACCGCTGAAGAAGAAGAAGGAAAAGTCATTGCTCAGGCCAATGCGCCTATTGGCGACGACGGAAACTTTGTAAACGCTCGTGTAAAAGCCCGTTTGGATGGCGATTATCCCATCGTTCCCAAAACCGAAGTTAACCTGATGGACGTTGGACCGAACCAGATTGCCTCGGTTGCGGCTTCTCTAATCACTTTCCTTGAGCACGATGATGCCAACCGTGCCCTGATGGGATCGAACATGATGCGTCAGGCCGTTCCGTTGCTTCGGCCTGAAGCTCCAATCGTTGGAACCGGGCTTGAGGCCCGTTCAGCAATCGATTCCCGCGTTCTGGTTGTTGCCGAAGATAGTGGAGTCGTTGAATATGTCGATGCCGATGAAATCCAAATCCGTTACGATAAAAGTGAGGAAGAACGTTTTGTCAGCTTCGACCCAGAGATTGTAACCTATAAAATAGCCAAGTTCCAGAAGACCAATCAGGGAACGGTTGTCGATCTCAAACCTATTGTGTTCAAGGGCGATCGGGTTCAAAAAGGACAGGTTCTCACTGAAGGTTATGCTACACAAGGTGGAGAGCTGGCTTTAGGCCGTAATCTGAAAGTTGCATTCATGCCCTGGCAGGGATACAATTACGAAGATGCCATTGTAATTTCTGAACGTGTCGTTCGTGAAGATATTTTCACTTCTATTCATGTTGACGAATATGCCCTTGAAGTTCGCGACACCAAACGCGGTGTTGAAGAATTCACTTCAGATATTCCAAATGTGAGCGAAGAAGCTACAAAAAATTTGGACGAAAACGGATTAATTCGGGTTGGAGCTGTTGTAAAACCAGGTGATATTCTCATCGGAAAAATCACACCAAAAGGCGAGTCCGATCCTTCTCCGGAAGAAAAATTGCTCCGTGCCATTTTTGGTGACAAGGCCGGCGATGTGAAAGATGCATCATTAAAAGCTTCTCCATCACTCAATGGAACAATCATCGATAAAAAATTATTCTCACGTGTTGTGAAGGATAAAAAGGGCAAAATGGCAACCAAGCCTTTACTCGATTCAATCGACGAAGAGTTTGACCGTCATGCGTCTGCATTACGCGCCAAACTCGAAGATAAACTTTTCACCCTGGTGAATGGGAAAACCAGTCAGGGGGTAAAAGACTATTACGGTGGCGATATTATCGGCAAAGGCATCAAGTTTACTTTAAAACAACTTCAGGAAATTGATTATCTGAATATTAATCCCGCAAAGTGGACGACAGATAAAGATAAGAACGACATGATTTTCGCGCTTATCAACAATTACATCATGAAGTATAAAGAACTCGAAGCTGTTTCGAAACGCAAACGTTACAATGTAACCATCGGTGACGAACTTCCAGCCGGTATTATTCAGCTTGCAAAAGTTTATGTAGCCAAAAAGCGCAAATTGCAGATTGGTGATAAAATGGCCGGACGACATGGAAACAAGGGAATTGTTTCACGTATTGTGCGTGACGAAGATATGCCATTCCTTGAAGACGGAACTCCGGTCGATATCGTTCTGAATCCGCTTGGTGTACCCTCGCGTATGAACCTGGGACAGATTTACGAAACCGTTTTGGCCTGGGCCGGAAAAGAACTCGGATTGAAATTTGCAACCCCGATTTTTGATGGCGCCACGCTTGATCAGGTTTCTGAATATACCGATAAAGCTGGTGTTCCGCGTTATGGGAAAACTTATTTGCGCGACGGTGGAACCGGAGAGCCATTCGATCAGCCTGCTACCGTTGGAGTCATCTATATGTTGAAACTTGGCCACATGGTTGAAGATAAAATGCATGCCCGTTCAATCGGTCCATATTCATTGATTACCCAGCAACCATTAGGTGGTAAAGCTCAATTCGGAGGTCAGCGTTTCGGGGAAATGGAAGTTTGGGCACTCGAAGCATTCGGTGCATCGAACATCCTTCAGGAAATTCTGACCGTTAAATCGGATGACGTTTTAGGCAGGGCCAAAGCTTACGAATCAATTGTAAAAGGGGAGCCAATGCCTGCGGCTGGTATTCCTGAATCGCTGAACGTATTGCTGCACGAATTACGTGGTCTGGGTTTAAGTGTGAACCTGGATTAATTAAAGGTAAATCAGTTTGATTTTCCTGATATAAACTTGTTAAAATAAAGATCGATATATGGCATTCAGAAAAGACAATAAAGTTAAAAGTAGCTTTGCCAAAATTGGTATCAGTCTGGCTTCACCCGAAGAAGTTCTCGAACGCTCGCACGGAGAAGTGTTGAAACCTGAAACGATAAATTACCGGACTTATAAACCTGAACGCGATGGTTTGTTCTGCGAACGAATCTTCGGGCCAGTAAAGGATTATGAGTGCCATTGCGGCAAATACAAACGGATTCGCTACAAAGGAATTGTTTGTGACCGCTGTGGGGTGGAAGTGACCGAGAAAAAAGTCCGTCGTGAACGGATGGGACACATTTCGCTCGTCGTTCCGGTGGCCCACATCTGGTATTTCAAATCGTTGCCCAATAAAATTGGATACCTTTTGGGATTACCAACCAAGAAGCTCGATGCAATTATCTATTATGAAAGATACGTTGTAATTAATCCTGGCGTTAAAGCTCAGGACGGAGTAAAATACCTTGATTTCCTTACTGAAGAAGAATATCTGGATATCCTGGATACTTTGCCAAAAGAAAATCAGCATCTCGACGATGAAGATCCAAATAAATTCATTGCACGGATGGGAGCCGAAGCTCTGTACTTACTGTTACAGCGCCTCGAACTCGACGAAATGTCGTTCGATTTGCGGTATAAAGCCAACACCGAAACCTCGCAGCAACGCAAAAACGAAGCGTTGAAGCGCCTTCAGGTGGTTGAAGCTTTCCGCGCCAGCAAAAATATTAATCGTCCGGAATGGATGATCGTAAAAGTTGTTCCTGTTATCCCTCCAGATTTGCGCCCGTTGGTTCCGCTCGACGGTGGCCGTTTTGCCACTTCCGACCTGAACGACTTGTATCGCAGGGTAATTATCCGCAACAACCGCTTGAAACGACTGATTGAAATCAAAGCCCCGGAAGTGATCCTTCGGAACGAGAAACGTATGCTTCAGGAAGCTGTTGATTCATTGTTCGATAACTCGCGGAAATCGAATGCAGTGAAGACTGAAAATAATCGCGCCTTAAAATCTTTGTCCGACAGTTTGAAAGGGAAACAAGGACGTTTCCGCCAGAACCTGTTGGGTAAACGTGTCGATTATTCAGCCCGTTCGGTTATTGTGATCGGGCCAAAACTGAAACTGCACGAATGTGGTCTTCCAAAAGATATGGCTGCTGAGCTTTTCAAACCATTTGTCATCCGGAAACTGATTGAACGTGGTATAGTAAAGACTGTAAAATCGGCCAAGAAAATTGTTGACCGCAAAGATCCGGTTGTTTGGGACATTCTGGAGAATGTTTTAAAAGGACATCCGGTTATGCTGAACCGTGCGCCCACACTGCACCGTCTGTCTATTCAGGCCTTCCAGCCTGTATTGATTGAAGGGAAAGCCATCCAGTTGCACCCGCTCGTTTGTACCGGGTTCAACGCCGACTTCGACGGTGACCAGATGGCAGTTCACGTACCACTGGGTAATGCTGCGGTACTGGAAGCCCAGATGTTGATGCTTGCCTCGCACAACCTGCTGAACCCGGCCAATGGTGCGCCAATTACCGTTCCTTCACAGGACATGGTACTTGGGTTGTATTACATGACCAAACCGCGTACAGGAGCACGTGGCGAGGGTATGACTTTCTATTCTACGGAAGAAGTTATCATCGCGCACAATGAAGGAGCTGTTGATTTACACGCAATTATAAAAGTGAAGGTTGAAGATGTTGATGAAAAGGGAGAACTTTTCAAACACATCATTGAAACCACTGTTGGCCGGATTATTTTTAATCAATCGGTACCCAAATCGGTTGGTTACATCAACCAGTTGCTGACAAAAAAATCGTTGCGCACCATCATTTCTGACATATACAAACAGACTGGCAATGCGGTAACCGTTCATTTCCTCGATTCGATTAAAGAATTGGGCTACTCGATGGCTTATCGCGGAGGTTTGTCGTTCAACCTGAGTGATGTGGTTGTCCCAGATGACAAAAAGGAAATCGTTGATTCTGGTTATGCTGAAGTTGAAGAAGTGATGATGAACTACAACATGGGTTTCATCACCAACAACGAACGCTACAACCAGGTTATTGATATTTGGACACATGCCAACGCCAAGCTGACCAACTCGGTAATGAAAACATTAAGCACCGACCGTCAAGGGTTCAACTCTGTTTACATGATGCTGGATTCAGGAGCCCGTGGTTCGAAAGAGCAGATTCGTCAGCTTTGCGGAATGCGTGGGTTGATGGCAAAACCTCAAAAATCAGGCTCAACCGGTTCGCAGATTATCGAAAACCCGATCCTGGCAAACTTTAAAGAAGGGCTTTCGGTTTTGGAATACTTTATTTCAACCCACGGTGCCCGTAAAGGTTTGGCCGATACCGCTTTGAAAACTGCCGATGCTGGTTATCTGACCCGTCGTTTGGTTGACGTTGCACAAGATGTGATTATTCAGGAAGAAGACTGCGGAACGCTTCGCGGTTTGATTGCTACTGCAATTAAAAACAACGAAGAAGTTGTGTCGTCGCTGGATGAACGGATTATCGGACGAACCACTGTCCATGATATTTTCAATCCGCTTTCTGGAGAACTGATTGTGGCTTCCGGAGAAATTATTACCGATGATATTGCCCGTAAAATTGAAGATTCGCCTATCGAATCTGTTGAAATACGTTCGGTTTTGACTTGCGAGTCGAAGGTTGGCGTTTGCGCCAAATGTTACGGTTTGAACCTGGCCGGAAGCACCATGGTACAACGCGGTGAAGCTGTCGGAGTGATTGCAGCCCAGTCGATTGGTGAACCCGGAACCCAGCTTACACTTCGTACGTTCCACGTGGGGGGTATCGCCGGAAACATTTCGACACAATCGCGCATTGAATCGAAATACGACGGGTTGGCCGAAATTGACGAACTGCGTGTGGTTGAACAATTCAATGAAACAGGCATTAAAACCTTTATTGTGGTTAGCCGTTTGGCCGAGTTGCGAATAATTGATAAAAATACCCGAATCCAGCTTTCCACACACAACATTCCTTACGGTTCAAAACTCTATATCGAGAATGGACAGGAAGTTAAAAAGGGAATGATGGTTTGCGAATGGGATCCATACAACGGGGTTATCATTACTGAATTCAAAGGGAAGATCGCCTTCGAACAGGTTATTGATGGGATTACTTTCCGTGAAGAATCGGATGAGCAGACCGGGTACAAAGAAAAAGTAATCATTGAAACAAGGGATAAAACCAAAAATCCCGGATTAAGAATCCTGGACGAAAAAGGTAATACCATCCGTACTTATAACCTGCCGGTTGGGGGCCACATGGCTGTTGAAGACGGCGCCATTGTTGAAGCCGGCGCTGTGCTGGTTAAAATTCCGAGGGCTGCTGGCAAAGCAGGCGATATCACTGGCGGTTTGCCCCGTGTTACGGAGTTGTTCGAAGCTCGAAACCCATCGAACCCGGCTGTTGTTTCTGAAATTGACGGTGAAATTTCGCTTGGGAAAATCAAACGTGGTAACCGAGAAATTGTGGTGACCTCGAAAACCGGAGACGTAAAACGTTATCTGGTACCGCTTTCAAGACAAATCCTTGTTCAGGAAAACGATTATATCCGTGCCGGAACACCACTTTCTGACGGAGCGATTACGCCTTCCGACATCCTGGCGATCAAAGGGCCGACTGCCGTTCAGGAATATATTTTGAACGAAGTTCAGGATGTGTACCGGATGCAGGGTGTAAAAATCAACGACAAACATTACGAGGTGATTATTCGCCAAATGATGCGCAAGGTTGAAATTGATGATCCGGGCGATACCCGTTTCCTTGAAAAACAGATTGTTGACAAACACGAATTCCTGCACGAAAACGACTGGATTTACAACAAAAAGATTGTTACTGAAGCCGGAGATTCGGATAGCCTGAAGCCAGGCATGATTATTACTTCGCGTCGCCTGAGGGATGAAAATTCGAACCTGCGCCGCCGCGACAAGAAGCTGGTTGAAGCCAACGATGCCGTTCCGGCAACTTCGAGCCAGATTCTTCAGGGAATTACCCGTGCCGCACTTCAAACCAGGAGCTGGCTGTCGGCTGCTTCCTTCCAGGAAACAACCAAAGTGCTGAATGAAGCTGCTATCCATGGTAAGGTCGATTATCTCGACGGACTGAAAGAGAATGTTATTTGCGGACATTTGATCCCGGCCGGAACAGGTTTAAAGGAATACAAAAACCTGGTAGTTGGTTCGCGCGATGAATATGACCGAATGGTTGATGTTAAAGATTCGGACAGATCTTAAAGAAATTAAGGATGGATGACCAAAAAAACAACAATCAGTTGCAGATTGAACTGACCGAGGAAATCGCTCAGGGAATCTATTCTAATCTGGCTATCATTACTCATTCAAGTTCTGAATTTGTGCTTGATTTTGTGAGGGTTATGCCCGGAATTCCGAAAGCAAATGTAAAATCGAGGGTTATTTTGACCCCGGAACATGCAAAGCGTTTGTTGTTGGCGCTTCAGGATAACATTCAGAAATACGAAAGTGTAAACGGTCCGATTAAGAATGTTCGCGGACATGATCCGTTACTTCCGCCCATGTCGTTCGGAGGGCCTGCGCCAATCGCATAAGCTGCTTTAAAAAGCATGTATATAATATAGGGATATCATTTGATATCCCTTTTTTATGTCCAAACTTGGCCTATCGGATTGTTTTATTTAGCACATGAGTATAAAAATAAGATTGGTATCTTTGAATTACGAATGAAAAAAACCTGGATATATCGCGTGGTATTCTTGTTGGTTATTCTTTCAGGAATTAACAACTTTAGCTATGGCATCATCGCGGCCTCCAATCTTCGTTTCCAATATCTGACTACCGATGAAGGACTGCCTCAAAATACCGTTGACTGTATTTTTCAGGATAGCAAAGGTTATATGTGGTTTGGAACATGGAACGGGCTATGCAGATATGACGGTTATACGTTTAAAATCTATCAGAAGGGGAATCTCCAAAATGGGCTACCTGACAATTTTGTCCGCTCGTTAACCGAAGATCGTTATGGAAATTTGTGGATCGGAACAGCTCAAGGCGTAATTATTTTTAATCCCAACAAGGAGGAGTTCTTTTTACCTGATAAAATTGAAAAGTTGGTTGGGCATTCGGGCGTGAATGCCATTGTTTGCGATCATACGGGTAAAATCTGGATTGGTACTGAAAAAGGACAACTGTTCCGCGTCGTTACAAGCGATTCAAAAAAATTAATTCAGGAATACAATATATCAGCCATAGATACTGGTGTTATAAACGGGCACAGCATCAATGATATTTGTGGTCTAAAAAATGGAGTAATTGTAGTG
Organism: Sunxiuqinia sp.; assembly: GCA_037446835.1. Taxonomy (GTDB): domain Bacteria; phylum Bacteroidota; class Bacteroidia; order Bacteroidales; family Prolixibacteraceae; genus Aquipluma. Next base: position 13,709 of record JBBIHV010000037.1, read on the forward strand.
GGTACTGCTTCAGGTGTTTATCAGGTTGAAGTAGGTTCGTGTCAGAGGTTCAAAATGCCGTCAGGAGCGACTAATATACCTGAAAACGCGAACGTGCGCTGCCTCTATGAAGCACGGAACAGCGATTTGTATTTCGGTACCGATGCCGGCTTCTATTGGATTCACAACCAGAAATTAGCGAATTTCACCAATGATATTCATAATCCTGAGAGCCTTATCCATGCCACCGTTACAGCAATCAATGAGGAAAATGACGGAACCGTCTTAATCGGAACACTGGGAGGGCTCGATTTCTTTAATCCTTCAACACTGAAATTTGAACATATCAGGGGCCGGAATGAAGAAAACAGCCGGTTGAATAATGAATTTGTGAATTCACTTTTTGTCGATTCCGGAGGGGACGTTTGGGTTGGAACGGACAAAGGAGGGATTAATAAATTCAGTATATATCAAAAGCCATTCTATTCCATGAGAAATCATGCTGATGATGCGAATAGTTTAAGCAACAATACAATCAATTCTATCCTGAAAGATGGCCCGTTCTTATGGGTAGGAACTGCCGGGGGAGGATTGAACAAGGTCGATCAAAGAACCGACCGGATCACAAGGTTCACGTCTTCTACCCAAAACACAAATGGATTGGGGAACAATTACATTTCAGCAATTGTTAAAGATCAGAAAAATCAACTGTGGGTTGGAACGTGGGGTGGGGGACTGAGTAAATTAATTTCAGAAAAAAATAATTCGTTTCAGACGTACATTAATCTGGCAAACAATCAAAACAGCATTGCAAGCAGTTTTATATCCAGTATTTATCCCGATGAGCGTGGATTTTTAGTTGTTGGGACCTTGGGTGGTCTTGATCTGTTTAATCCCGGCACACAAAACTTTTCACACTTTAACCAGCTTTTAGGTAAAGGTTTTGAAGCTCCGGAAATCGGTTGCATCCTGAAAGACCGAAAGAACTTTTATTGGGTAGGTTCGCGGAAAGGACTTTTCCGGATTCCGGCCCGGCTGGTTAATTTATCGGGCGAAAAGCTAAAGTCGTCAGATTTCAATTTTTTTACCAATAATTCCCGGGATTCGCTATCCATTCCTGGCGACTATGTGATTTCCTTACTCGAAGACCGGAAACGAAATATCTGGATTGGGACTTATGGAAACGGACTTTGCAAGGCAGAAGTAGGTGCCGATGGAAAAGTGACTTTCAAAACCTACACCCAGGCGAACGGTCTTTGCAACAATGTAATTTATACGATGGAAAATGATCTGGATGGAAATATCTGGATCAGTACCGATAAAGGTTTGTCGAAGTTTAATCCTGAAAAGGAAACTTTCGAGAACTTCTATACCAAAGATGGCCTGTTAAGCGACCAGTTTTATTGGTCAGCTTCCGAATCAGACAGTGAAGGCCATCTGTATTTTGGTGGAGTTAACGGTCTGAACTATTTTAATCCCAGGAAAATCGTATCCTATCCCAGGAAACCTAAGATTGTTTTTACTGATTTCCGTGTTTTTAACAAATCGGTATCAATTGGTGAAAAACTTCATGGCCAGGTCATTCTTGAAAATTCAATATCGAATACCAGTTCACTCGGATTATCATACCGCGACAATGTTTTCTCTATCGAGTTCTCGTCGCTCGATTATTTTTTGCCCGATAAAGTGACCTATGCCTATAAAATGGAAGGCGTTGACCGGAACTGGGTAATTGTTCCTGCTTCGCGCCGGTTTGCCGGATACACCAACCTGGCTGGCGGCGAGTACCGGTTTTTGGTGAAGGCCGCCAACAGCGACGGCGTTTGGTCTGATGATGTTTCGGTGTTGAATATTACCATTTATCCGCCTTTCTGGCAAACCGGATGGTTTCGTATTGTATTTCTAATTGCCCTGATCGGCTCGGTTCTGGGGTATATTCGATATCGAACCTACATGCTGCACGAGCAAAAACGAAAACTCGAACAACAGGTACACGAACGTACAATTCAAATTGAGGAACAAAAACAAAAACTTGAGGAGCAGTCCGAAATTCTGAAACGGTCGAATCATGAACTGGCCGACCGGCAAATTTTGATTGAAGGACAAAAAATTGAACTCGAAGGCCAGAACCAGTTAATCGCCCGGCAACGCGACGAGGTGATTGAACTGAACCAGAAAGTGAGTTTAATTAACCAGTTGCGGCTTCGTTTTTTTACCAATATTTCGCATGAATTTCGCACCCCGCTTACGTTGATTCTTGATCCGATTGAGTCGCTGATAAAAAAGTTTGAAGGCGATAAATCGACTATTCAAACCCTCAACCTCATCAACCGCAATGCCCAGCGCCTGCTGCACCTGATTAATCAACTGATGTATTTCAGGAGGATTGAAACCGGGAAGATTGAGCTTCGCGTGGTTCGTGGCGATTTGCAGGGATTTTTACATGAAATATTCGATTCGTTCCACGATTTGGCGATGCACCTGCACATTTCCTATTCATTCTTGGCCGAAAATGCCGATCAGGAAACCTGGTTCGATCCGGAGAAACTGGAGAATATTTTTTATAACCTGCTTTCGAATGCCTTTAAATTTACTCCTGAAAACGGAAAGATTTCCCTGAAAATTTCGTTCAGTGATGCCGCTGCCGATGAAACCGGGTTGCCATTTCCTGCGATACAGGCTGAAATAAGCGATTCAGGAAAGGGAATTTCCCCTGAACATCTGCCTTATATTTTCGACCGTTTTTTTCAGGCCGAAACTTCGGCTGATAACCGTCAGAAAGGTTCAGGAATTGGCCTGGCCCTTACCCAGGAACTGGTTCAGGCCCTTCACGGAAAGGTGACTGTTGAAAGCGGGCCTGGCCGGGGAAGTACGTTTACCGTTTTGCTGCCTTACCGTGCTGAAGATTTTGGAGAGGGAGAACTCGACCGCACCGGCAGTGTACAAACCATCAACATTCAACCGAAAGTTGACCTGATAAAGGAAGAATTGCTCCGGAATGAATCGGTTGAAGATGTTGACCCCACCCCGGCCGATAAAACGAAACCGCTGATCCTGATTGTGGAGGATAATTTTGATTTGCGAACCTTTTTGCTTCAATCCATCAAAACCGAATTCAGGGTGATAGGAGCCGAGAACGGGAAAGAAGGTTTTGATCTGGCAAAAAAATATACACCGGATTTGGTTGTCAGTGATATTATGATGCCTGTGATGGATGGGTTGGAATTGTGCAGCCGGTTGAAAAATGAAATTCATACAAGCCACATACCGGTTATTTTGCTTACTGCAAAAGCCATGATTGAACATTGGATTGAAGGGCTGGAGACAGGAGCCGACGATTATATTCCGAAACCTTTCAACCTGGAAGTGCTTCAGGCGCGAATGACGAACCTGATTGACGGGCGTCGTCGGTTGAAAAAAATGTTCAGCAACCCCCAGGATGCCCCGTTAAACGAATTGACCAGTAACCCAATTGACGAAGAATTTATGGTTAGGGTATATGCTATACTCGAAAAGTCGTACCAAAACCCGGAGTTTTCGGCCAGTCAGTTTGCGTCGGAAATGTTTGTGAGCCGAAGTTTGCTGTACAAAAAAATCAGGGCAATTACAGATCTAAACATTACCGACTTTATCAACTCGTTTAAGCTGAAAAAAGCAGTTGAATTGATTCAGGAAAACAAGTTTCCGATAGCTGATATCGCTTTCAATGTTGGGTTTAATGACCCGAAATACTTTAGCCGCATCTTCCGAAAATTCTATGGAATGAGTCCTTCGGAATTCCAGTATCAAAAATAAACAATTGATATTCAGTTGCTCGTGATTCATTTGTTTTCAAGGTTAAAACGAATTCCTGTTTTGTCCACTTCAAATATCCTTTCGTCCTCATTGGGTAATTTTCCATTATTTACCTTTACTAGACTTAATTAAACGACACAAACCAAACTTATGATGAAACTAAAAGCTGTTGTTTCGCATCTGCTTTTTCCTTTCGCAGGTGTAATATTTCGGCTGCAGGCAAGCCCGCTTGCAGTACAAAAATTCACATTAAAAATTGACATTGATCCCCAGATCGGCGACGATTCCAAAAAAGGACCACCGGGAATTAAAAACTGTGGTTAAAAGACGAACGACTCTGATATAATTTAAAAAAAGAATAAACTCAATCAAATTTAATCTTATGAAAATAACTAAACTAATGAGGTGCGCTTTGGGCGCCGCAGTTTTGGCAGCAATTGGCTTGGTTGGGTGCGAGAAGACGGATATTTATTCCATTCATGCGCCCTCTGACCTGCAGCACAGGATCGACTCAATTGCAGCTTCGAAACCAAATACAGGTGACACAACTTACCTCACCGTTGCCACAGCGATAGTCGGAGCTGAAGATAACAGTTCGGCCTGGTGGACTGCATTTTCTGATTACTTCGCCATTCCTACAAACAAGCTTTTGCATCTGGAGTTTATCAACCACACTTCCGGGGTTAACAACTGGAATAACTGGAACCTTGCCGTCACCAATGAAATAGCAGATCGTACTGCCGCCGACTATAAAGAATACTTTGTTCTCCGTTCTGATGCTTTCGGCTGGGGCGGCAAAATGTCAAATGTTCTTGCCAGTTATGCTTTCGATATCAAGATGATCACCAAAAACTATCCCGACACCAACGGAAATGGTGATATCTGGGACGACTTCCGCTCAACCATGCAAGGTGCTAAAGTTTCTATCGATATTGACCACTCTGCTACCGGCAATGTATTTGTAACAGCCACTGCCGTTGGAACAAACGGTACAACACTTGTAGAAACGTATCATCAACCGGTTTCTGCAACTGCTAATATCTTGGCTTTCTTAGTATGCGATGGCAGCCATTTCGAGATGAAAAAGGCATACCTTATACCTTCTAAAGTCACTGTTGTAGCAGACGTTAATCCGGTTTCAATAGCCATAGCAGGAGCTCCTGCTTCTGTTGAATTAGGCAACAAAAATTTCTGGGGTAATGCAACAGCTACAGTTACTTTCGCTGACGGATCTTCCGCGAAAGTTGATTCTACAGATATTTCATTCAACGTTATTCCTGATATGACTACACTCGGAGTCAAGACCGTTGTTGTCGCTTATAGCAAAACGAAACAAGGTGCATATTGCCAAGCTGTATCAAACTACTATACGCTAGAAGTAACTAACCCTGTATCAAGCTTATCAGTTACTACGTTGCCAACCATAACAACATATTATTATTATAACAGCGATTCTATCCTTTTCAACACTGCTGGTATTGTGGTAACAGCAACATATTCAGACGGTTCGAAAGGCATCATACCAACCGCAAATCTTAAGTTTGGCAAGATTCCGGCTTCCGAAGGTTCCCAGGCCGTTGTCATTTCTTATGTTGGTGCAACAAAAACTGTAACTACAACTTGCCCACTAACTCTTGTAAAGGGTATAAGCCAGATAGGTGCTACTGACTTTTCGACCGCATGGTGGACGGTATTCTCTGCTGACTATACTGTCACATCAGGTTCAAGTAAGACATTCACAATGTACTGCTACTCCGACAATCTTGGAAACTGGCACAGCCCATGTACAATTCTTCGCAAAGCTGACAAAACTGAATATGGTGTAGTTCGCATGGACAACTTCGGATGGGGCACAGGCTATGGCACAGCCACCCTCACATCTGACTGGAATTGGGATATTTTCAAATCAAGCATAAGTGGCTCTAAGGTAGTCATCACAGTTACAAACAATGGTAACAATACTGCTGATATACTTTACAATGTTACCTACGCCAACGGCGAAACGCATTTCCAAAAGTATGCGGGTGTAACAGTTGACAGTTCTGATTTGAATTGCGCACTCGTAACAGAGGAGTCTTATCTCGTAATTGTTCAATAATCACTAAGATAAAAATATTAAACGATGAAATATATCTATTTAATCCTGTTGGGATTGCTGGCACTCGCTCCGGCAACCTACGCAGAAGGCACCGGCAAAGTCGACCAGATGTCATTGACTCAAACAGGCAACATAACCGTAAAAGGTAAAATCGTTGACGAAAACGGTGGACCGCTTCCAGGCGCAACCATACATCAAAAAGGTACATCCAATGGTATCGTTACCGATATTGATGGTAACTTCTCTCTTTCTGTTCCGTCAGATGCTACGCTGATCGTATCTTTTATGGGATACAAAAGTATAGAAGTAACCGTTGGAGGAAAACCTGAACTCGGCAACATCACATTGGTTTCGGATACAAAAGAACTCGACCAGGTAGTAGTAGTAGGTTACGGTACACAACGCAAAGTTGACCTCACTGGTTCAGTAGCCATTGTCAACACTGAAGAGATGAAGAAAGTATCAAACTCAAACATCTCAACAATGCTAGAAGGAAAAGTAGCCGGTGTTCAAATTACAAGCGACGGACAACCGGGTGCCGACCCTATCGTACGTATTCGGGGTATCGGTTCGTTCGGTAGCACCGCACCTCTCTACGTGGTCGATGGGGTACCAATGGGAACAACCATACGCGATTTCTCGCCAAACGATATCGAAACCCTTCAGGTACTTAAAGATGCTTCTGCTGCCGCAATCTACGGTTCGCGTGCTGCCAACGGCGTGGTTATCATCACTACAAAGCAAGGTAAGAAGAACCAAACCATGAAGATTGACTACAGCGGCTACTTAGGTTTCGACCAGGTGCAGAGAGGAGTGTACAATGTTATGGATTCTAAACAATATGGTCAATACGTCACCATGGCATTCACGAACAGTGGCATGAGCGTTCCTTCCGGATACGATCCTACAAGCTCAAAGTATTTGTATAACGCCGATGGTACAGCGAAAGTCAACACAAATTGGTTCAATGAGGCTTTCAAAACAGGGTTGCGTCAGGATCACAACATCAACATGTCAGGTGGTGGCGCTAACAATACTTACAACATCGCACTCGATTACTACGGCCAGAAAGGAACAATGGTGGGTGCCGGACCTAACTTCGACCGTTACACTGCCCGTGTCAACAATACGATGGATGTTAAGTTTATCAAATTCAAAACGAACATCGTGTATAGTCACAGTAATCAGGACAATATGGCTCTTAGTAATGCGAACGAATACGTGCAGGGTTTATATGGTGCGCAATATCCGGTAATGGCTTCGGTTCTGCTTTTACCTCCAACCATCAAGGCTTACGATCCATCGACCTGGGTTCTCGACGACAAAATTTCGGCAGCATCAGAATACAGTTACGACTCTTACGGTTTTGGTACTTATTATGACGATGTTCATGGAGACTTGCGTGTAACGAACGTTCTGCTCGAAAATAGTTTACTAAAGAGGAACTCAGTTGTTGACCGCATTGTTGCTTCAGGTTCTGCAAATGTTGACCTCATAAGTATGCTTGGCCTCAGGAGCAGCAATCACAAGTTGGAATACAATCTTAACTTGTCGCAAAGTAAGACCATTGCAAAGGACTTTACATTCGTGCCAGCATTTATACAGAGTACAACAAACTACTTGTCAAAGAGCAATGAGAACCTGTCAGAGGGCTATCGTAGCTATAGCGATGCACTTGTAGAAAACACAATAACCTACGATGGTAAATTTGGACGCAATCACATCAATGCGGTTGTTGGCCAAACATTCGAGCGCGAACTCTATCACACACTCACCGGCAAAGGTGTTACCATGCCTGAACCATACTATCTGCAAGTAAACAATGCAGTAACGACTTCAGCAACAAGCTTTGAAACCGAACACGTATTGGCATCCTATATCGGTCGTATCAATTACGATTTCGATGAGAAATACCTTATTTCGGCAACAGCACGTCGTGATGGTTCAAGCCGTCTTTCTTCAAATGACCGTTGGGGTTGGTTCCCATCTGTATCAGGAGGTTGGCGTATTGATCGTGAAAACTTCTTTCCTGTAGCCAAATCGACTATCAACCTGCTCAAGATTCGCGGTAGCTATGGTGTACTTGGTAATGAGAACATAGGCGATTACCAGTACATGGATGTTATGTCGAGAGGTAACTACACCTATAGCTTTGGAAATAATAAGGTTACCGGCTCAGCCATATCAAACTATGTAAACACAGCCATCAAATGGGAAAAGAAGAAAACTGTTGACCTTGGTCTCGACCTCGGTATGCTCAACAATCGGTTGGAATTTACTTTCGACTGGTATAAGGCTACATCAGAAGACCTTCTTTATAGCGTAGCAGTACCGTCCAATGCAGGTGCTACCAATGGAACAGTAACGATGAACGCAGCAACAATGGTAAATTCAGGTCTTGAGTTCTTGCTTGCATATCACAATCATCAACACGCTGTTAAGTTTGACATTTCTGCAAACTTATCTACCATCAAAAACGAGGTTACAAAGTTGGGTGTTTCAAACGAACCTCGTACAGATGGCTACTGCCGCACAGAGGTAGGTCGTGAAGTTGGTTCATTCTATGGCTACGTTTCCGAAGGTATCTACCAGTCGCAATCAGAAATAGATAACCGTGTTAACTCAAAAGGCCAACACATCAATCAGAACGGAGCACAACCGGGTGACGTTATATACGCCGACCTCAACAACGACGGCGAAATTACCGCCGCAGACCAAAAATTCCTGGGTAGCGGTTTGCCAAAGATTAATTACGGCTTGAATGCACGTGTTGAATGGAAAGGTTTTGACTTGAGCATATCGACATTTGGAGCTGCAGGTTTCAAAGCTGTAGATTTTGTTGACCTCACATTGCACAGCTCATACGGTGCACTCAACAAGAGCGTTGATCTATTGAATGCCTGGAGACCGGATAACACAAACACCAGTGTGCCTCGCGTAGCCTACAAATCAACAGGTTCAATTACTAACGACATGTTCAGCCAGCGTTTCATTCAAGATGCATCCTATCTGAAAATTGCCAACATCGAATTGGGCTTTAACTTTCCTGACAAATGGTTTACTGGCTATGTTAACGGCGTTCGTGTTTACGCATCGGCTCAAAATGTAACCACATTGTCTAAATACAAAGGTTACAACGTTGACTTCGCTGGAGGTACATTCACTCCCGGTTACAACTATTGTTCCTATCCAACACCACGAACCATAATGTTCGGAGTACACTTCTCATTCTAAAAAATATAATCTAAAAATAGAGTATCATATGAAAAGTTTAAATAGATTTCTAACAATGGTGGCGCTTATTGGAGGGATGACAGCCTGCAATAAAGAGCTCGATGTTACGAACCCGAACAATCAGACAACTTACGATTTTGGCAATACAGAGTCAGATCTTCAGGAGGCTGTCATCGCGTGCTATAACCGTATTCGCCTCGAAGGTACCTATGCCCGCGTTGGTTACACCCTGGATGCTGTGCGCGGCGACGAAGTCTGGAACTCATCTCAACAGTGGTATTTGGAGTACGACAACCTCAATTCTCCGGGTACCATCGGAATAGGCGACGAGTGGCCATGGCGTGACTCCTACCATGTCGTGAACCGCACAAATTTTGTATTGTCGAAAGTCGATGGCGTTAAAATGTCGGAAGATTCTCATAATCAGATATCCGGACAGGCTCTCTTCCTCCGGTCTTTGGCATACTATGAATTGGCTACCTATTACCAGACTGTTCCATTGATTACAGACTATGCTTCTTATTCTGACATCAACACCATGTATGCATCCAACAGTACGCAAGACCAGGTGTTTGACCAGATAGAGGCTGACCTCACAAAAGCGATGCAAATGTTGCCCTCGCGCGATAAAGGTGGAGAATGGGCCAAAGGTCGTGCTACAAGCGGTGCTGCTGCCGGATATTTGGCCCGTGCATTGATGTTCCGTCATAAATATGCTGAGGCTTATACGGTACTGAAAGACATCATCGCCGGCAAGTACGGACATTATGAACTTACAGCCGACTATGGTGACAACTTTAGAGAAGGTGCGGCATACGAAAATAATAAAGAGAGCCTCTTCGAGGTTCAATTTATGGATTATGGCACAGGTGGTACCGACGAAGAGTGGACTCCGGTAAACATCAGCTCGCAAGCAACTCAGGGTCAAGCTGTAGAAAGCAACTACGCTTCTCAGCAAATGGGTAGTTGGGGCGACCTGGCTGGCGCACCCTGGTTGTATAACCTGTTCAGAAAAGAAAACAGTACAGATGGTCGTCTCGATCCTCGTTTATACTGGACATTGGTTACGTACGAAAGTGATTATAGCAGCTATACCGGCCTGAAAACGGCAGCATATCCGAATGGAGATCCTCGTTGCAACACTATTTATCAACAAGACATAACTGCAACTCCTGTATCGAACACGGCTCAGGGTGGTATTTCAATAGCTAAATTCACCAATGCGAGAAATAACATATACAAATCCATTACTACCGGATTGCATTGTGGTGTCAACTTACGCCTGATGCGTTATAGCGATGTTTTACTGCGTGCAGCAGAATGCGAAAATGAAATCAATGGCCCAACCCAAACTGCTATCGATTACATTAACATCGTACGTCGACGCGTTGCTCTTAAAGATCTTAAAGTTTCCGACTTCCCGTCGAAAGATGCTCTTTTCGAACAAATTGCGAACGTTGAACGTCCGAAAGAATTCGGTTGTGAAAACGGTCGTGGTATCGACCTGCTCCGTTGGGGATTCTTCTACGATGCAGATCGACTGAATCAATTGGTTGAACATGGCTATTATAAGCTCGATGGCAAAGCCTCAACAGATGAGCTTACTGCCCAAACCGCCAGCGCTTCATCGTTCCAATACTATTATAAGGGACATGAATATTTCCCAATATTTCAAGGTACTTTGAATGCCAACCCTCACCTTGTAGGTAATTCGGCAAACTTGAATGAAGATAATGGACCTGCTTTCAAAGCGAAATGGACTGTTCATCCTGTTGTAAAGTAGGAATCATTCTCTAAAATTAGAGACTTCTTTATCGACGTGTATTTTTGTACGTTGATAAGGAAGTCTTCTAAACAAAAACATATTAGCCATGAGACTAAAGTATTTACTGGTTTTGTCCGTCAGCATAATTACGGTATCTTTTGTTGGGTGCAAAAAAGATAATATTAACCCGAATGGTAATACTGGTGGAACTGACACTGTTACAAATTTCACCATTCCAATATACGCCGACGACTATTCATCGATAGCATCGTGGGCAAACCGAAACCAGTGGAATCTGGCCAACGTTCACGACCCATCGGTTGCCTACTACAAAGGATATTACTATATGTACGGCACCGATGCCTCCTATGGTAATGCGGCCGAAGGGCATGGACATTTTCAGGGCAAACGTTCAAAAGATCTGGTTAATTGGGATTGGGTAGGAGGGCCTTTTTACGATCCTCCCACCTGGGTAGCCGACTCGCTCAACGCAATTCGTTCACGCATGGGGCTCGATGCCATTGCCAAAAACAATATACAATACGGTTACTGGGCGCCGGTAGTTCGACGGGTCAACGTTGGAGGACAAGATATCTTGCGAATGTATTACAGCATTGTTATCCTTAACTACATTAAAACAGGTAAAACCAACTCCTCTGCCAACTTTGATGGAAGCTGGACCGAACGCGCCTTTATCGGCATGTGCGAATCGACCGATCCCGCAGGGGCTGTATGGACCGACAAGGGTTTTGTTACGACTTCATCATCAGACCGTGGCTTAAATTTCAGTCGTTCCGGTTTAAATGATTGGAGTGCCTATTTCTATTACAATGCCATCGATCCCACATATATCGTAACCCCCGATGGGAAACATTACCTGATACATGGCTCCTGGCACAGTGGCTTTGCCCTTTTGCAGCTCGATCCCGCAACGGGTAAGCCTCTCAACAAACTCGGCAACCCCTGGGCAACCAGTGTGAATGCACTAACAGCGCGTTATGGTGTTCGTGTTGGAACCCGCACGGACGGTTCGCGTTGGCAAGGCAGCGAAGCACCCGAAGTTGTGTACAAAGATGGTTACTACTATTTGTTCATGGCTTACGATGGCCTCGACGTACCATACAACACGCGGGTGGTCCGAAGTACAAACATCGAAGGGCCATACCTCGATATCACCGGGCGCAACTTTACCAACGGAAGCGGTGACTGCTACCCCATTGTAACCCACCCTTACAAATTCAATCTTAGCAACGGATGGGTCGGTATATCACACTGCTGTATCTTCCAGAAGGATAATACCAACG